>SVLJ01000021.1 GCA_015067995.1 Oscillospiraceae bacterium | reverse complement strand
GTTTCCTTTATGATGCTGTGCCTGTTCGCGGTGGTGGCCGTGGGTTATCTGCTGGGCCGCATCACCATCAAGGGAATTTCCCTGGGTACTGCCGGTGTGTTCATCGTGGCTCTGCTGTTCGGCTGCCTCTTCTATCAGAACCTGTCTGACGCTCTGACTGTCTCCGGTCAGACCTTCGTCAAGGAGGCTCTGAAAATCGTGGAGAATATCGGCCTGATGTTCTTCGTCACCGCTGTCGGCTTCATTGCAGGTCCCGGCTTCGTGTCCAACTTCAAGAAGAACTTCAAGTCCTACATCCTGCTGGGTCTGATCATCATCCTCGGCGGTGGTTTGACCTGCGTGGCCTGCATCCTCATCGGCAGAAACTTCACCGATCTGGACAATGCCTCTCTGACTGCTATGATGGTTGGTCTGCTTTCCGGCGCCCTGACCTCTACCCCTGCTTTCTCCGCCGCCAAGGATACGGTGGCATCCGGTCTTGACAGCGTGGTGTCCACCGGCTACGGCATTGCCTATCTCTTCGGCGTGGTGGGTGTTGTTCTGTTCGTCCAGCTGGTGCCCAAGATCATGGGCGTCAATATGGAGGAGGAGCGCCGCAAGATCACCGCAACCGACACCGGCAAGAAGAATGTCTATACCGGCAAGCTTGTTGACATGGATGAGTTCGGCTTTATGCCTCTGGCTCTGGCGGTGTTTATCGGTGTCATCGTGGGCGGCCTGAAGTTCGGCAGCTTCTCTCTGACCACCACCGGCGGCTGTCTGCTCACCGGCCTGCTGTTCGGTCACTTCCTGCACATCGGCCCCGTGAACCTGATGCCCAAGTCCACCACCCTCAAGGCCATGCGCGAGCTGGGTCTGGTGTTCTTCCTCATGGGCGCCGGTATCTCCGGTGGTTCCCGCTTCGTGGAGCTGTTCCAGCCTGTGTACTTCCTGTACGGTATGGCCATGACCGTGTTCCCCATGATCATCGGCTTCCTGGTGGCCAAGTATGTGCTGAAGCTCCCCCTGTTCAACAATCTGGGCTCCATCACCGGCGGCATGACCTCCACCCCGGCACTGGGCACGCTGATCCATGTCGCCGGCACAGAGGACGTGGCTTCCGCCTATGCTGCTACATATCCCATCGCCCTGATCTCCGTTGTGCTGATTTCCCAGTTCGTCATCATTTTCCTGTCCTGATCAAAACAGTATAAAACAGCAACCGCGTCCGACGTTGGTCGGACGCGGTCTTTTCTGCCCGGAGGGCAATTACAGGTTGAAATAGCGGTCGAACTCGGCGGGATGGGGAATCTTGGCCAGCTCGGCAACTTCCTTGCGCTTGCCGGCAATGAAGTTCTTCAGCAGCTGCTCGGGGAACACGCCGCCGGCGGTGAGGTAATCGTGATCGGCCTCCAGAGCGTCCAGAGCGTCGTTCAGATTGGTGGGCAGGTGGTGCAGCTTGGCCTTCTCCTCGTCGCTGAGGTGATAGAGGTTCATGTCATAGGGGCCCCAGCCGTTCTCGTGGGGATCGATCTGATTCTTGATGCCGTCCAGACCGGCCATCAGCAGAGCGGCATAGCAGAAGTAGGGGTTGCAGGTGGCGTCGGGGTTGCGGATCTCGAAGCGGCGCTCTGCAGGAGTCTTGGCGTAGGCGGGGATGCGGATGACTGCGCTGCGGTTGGAGGTGGCGTAACCCACGGTGACGGGAGCCTCAAAGCCGGGCACCAGACGCTTGAAGGAGTTGGTGCTGGGGTTGGTAATGGCACACAGGGAGGCGATGTGCTTCAGCAGGCCGCCCATGAACCAATGAGCTTCCTTGCTCAGGTGAGAGTAGCCGTTGTCGTCGGAGAAGACGGGCTGGCCGTCCTTCATCAGCAGCATGTGGACATGCATGCCGTTGCCTGCCTCGCCGTAAACGGGCTTGGGCATCAGGGTGGCGGTGAGGCCGTGCTTCAGGGCGGTATTGCGGATGATATACTTGATCATCATGGTGGCGTCGGCCATCTTGCTCATCTGACCCAGCTTGGGCTCGATCTCAAACTGACCGGCGGCGCCAACCTCGGGATGGTGATACTTGATGGGGATGCCGGCTTCTTCCATCAGCATGCACATCTCGCTGCGGCACTCGTAAGTGGTGTCGAAGGGCTTGGCCATGTGATAGTTCTTCTGGTGGGGGACGACCACGCCCTGTCCCTGACTGTCGCTGTTCCAATAGGCCTGCTCGGTGTCCAGCGCAACGCCGATGTGGTTGGGCTGAATGCTCCAGCCCACCTGATTGAACAGATGGAACTCAAACTCCGGCAGGATGTACATGGTGTCGGCGATGCCGGAATCACGCATATACTGCTCGGCGGCCAGCACGATATTGCGGGGATACTGGCCCAGAGGACGGTTTTCGGGATAGTCGATGATCATGGCGTTGCCGCTGATGGACAGAGTAGGGATCTCGCAGAAGGGATCTACCACGGCAGTGGTCACATCGGGGATGAAGACCATGTCGCTCTTTTCCACCACGGCGTAGCCGTAGTTGGAGGCGTCGAAGCCGATGCCGTTTACCAGCGTTTCCTCAGAAAAGCTGTGGGCGGGGATGGTAACATGACGGAATTGGCCGTTGATGTCGACGATCTTGAAATCGATCATCTTGATATCCTGCTCGCGGATCAGGTTCATGAGCTCCTGTGCGGTTTTGACCATGCTCGGTACCTCCAAATTCATTTCAGCCGCGTCTCAAAGGACGGGAAGTTTTCCATCCTTTATCATAATCCAAAACGTGCGGTTTCGCAACAATTTACTGTGCCAAACTATGAAGAAATATGAAAAAATTTTTCGGTAAAAAAGACGGCGTCCGCACACGCAGACGCCGTTGACCGTCAGAAGATGCTCAACTCCAGCTTTTCGGAGAGATATTCCATGGCCTTGATGCCGCACAGGCTGTTGCCCTTTTCGTCCAGAGCAGGGCAGAAGACGCCGATGCCCATGCGTCCGGGCACCACGCCCAGAATGCCGCCGCCCACGCCGCTCTTGCTGGGCACGCCCACATGGATGGCATAGCGGCCGGACTCGTCATACATACCGCAGGTACACATCAGGGAGCGCACCACCTTCACGGAAAGGGGGTCCACCAGCTGCCGTCCGGTATCGGGACAGACGCCGTTGTTGGCCAGCACGGCGGCAATGCGGCTGATCTGCCTGCAGGAGGCCAGAATGGAGCAGGCTTTAAAATAGGTGTCCAGATGCTCCTCCACATTGCCCTCAATGACGCCGCTGGAGCGCATCATATAGGCCATGGCACGGTTGGTATCGCCTGTGCGGCTTTCGGACTGATAGACCTTCCGGTCATAGTCCAGTGCGCCGTCGCCGGTGAGAAGCCGGGCATTTTCCAAAATGTATCCGAAGCGTTCCTCCGGTGAGCCGCCGGGAATGCAGGCAGTGACGGAGATGGCGCCGGCGTTGATCATGGGGTTCAGGGGGCGGCGGTTGCGCATAGTCTCCAGACGGATGATGGAGTTGAAGGGATCACCGGTAGGCTCCATGCCCACCTTGCTGAATACGGCGTCATAGCCCCGCTGGGCGATGGCGGTGATCAGAATGATGACCTTGGCGATGCTCTGGATGGTGAAGCGCACATCGCTGTCACCGGAGGCCAGGGTATGGCCTGTCAGATCGGTGATGCACACGGAAAGATGATTGGGGTTTGCCTTGGACAGCTCCGGAATGTAGCTGGCGGGCGCGCCCTGTCCCAGCCATTGTCTGGCGTACTCGTAGGCATCGTCAATTTGCTTTTGCAGATACAGCATGGAGCGTGTCCTCCTGTCGGGATGATCTCGGTATCAGCAGTATACGGTATGCTTCGGCGGCTTGTAAAGGGGAATTTCCGCCTTCGCGGAGGAAACCCGCCGAAAACGGGAGGTTTTCGGCGGGTTTCGTGAGAGGGTCAGCTGGGAAGCTCCGAAATGTGGAAGCTGCCATGGGATTCCTTCAGTTTTGTCAGCAGCGTGTCATCGTCCAGCGAGAGAATGGAATTGTCCCGTGGAAACAGAATCCAGTGAATGGCGGCTGTCAACTCCATGTGCTGGCGGAACAGCAGAGGATCGTTGGGCGCTTGCTCAAATTCCTCTCTGGAGATGGGATTTCCGTAGCCGTCGGTATAATACTCCGCCACAACGCCGTTTTCGGCGTACTGCGTTTCACACATTGCCAACGGTACTACGATGACCGCTCCGTCCCGCAGAGTGAGGGCATGGTAGGAGGTGTAGTGTCGGAAGAAAGATTCCCTCAGATAATCGCGGAAAATGTAAATGTAGTTGCTGCTGCCCAGCCCCAATTTCACCGGAATGGCGTTTTCATCCATCAGGTCGGGTTGCGAATACCCCTCCGGGACGTCATAGTGCAGCTTTTCCAGCGCGGTGCAGGTGTCGTTTACCTCATAGAAGGTGGCGTAGGTATAGTTGCCTGTGCCGCCCTGCTGGGCTGCAATCAGCTCCAGCCGACCGTTGCCGTCCAGATCGGTGACGGCGTAGCCCACCCGGTCATCGGCGTAGTCGAAGTGCACGGCCCACTCCTTCACGCTGTCGGCGATGAGCCGCAGCTGGGCGTCCTCGCTGGTATCGGGGGCGGCGGGAGACTCCGGCTCCTCAGCCTGCTCTGCCAGCGCCAGGGTGGCATACCAGCTGTTTTCCTCACGGTACAGCACAAAATCCGTGCCGGTGAGGGCGGCACGGTAGAGAGTGCCGGTGGTGTCGCTTTCGATTTGCTCAATGCAGATGGTGGCTTCCAGCAGCGTGCCTTCCAGCGGTTCCGTGGAAGATGTCAGGACGGTGATGCGAATCTCACCGCCGCCGCTCTGGAGCGCGGTACTGTTTTGGGAAGCGGGGTACCATTGGAGGATATCGCCGTCAGACGCTTCCACCGACAGAAAACGACCGCCGCCGGACACAGCGGTTCTGACGGACAGGTTCTGCTTCGTGGAGTAGGCTGTGAGCTGATAGTCCGCAGGCAGATCAAGGATCATCTCAAAGGCTCCAAAGCGGCTGCTGATATAAGGATTGTATTCCCATAGGATGCCGCTGTCCTCCGTTGGGGCGGGGGCAGGATCAGGCAGGACGGGGGTGTCTGGCGTTTCGCTTTGGGTAGGGGTGTTGTCGGGCGTGCTGCTGTCCACGGGCGTTTCCGGGTCGGCGGCGCAGGCAATGAGTGCCACGGCGCACACCAGTACGGCGATCACCGTCACCCACGCGGCGGGCTTTTTCCAGTTCAGTACGTTGCGGATGCGGCTTTTCACACCGGTCTCGCCGAAGGCCAGAGGACTGGGGGCGGGGAACCGGCGATTTGCGGCGAAGGACAGCAGGGTGGTGCTGTATGCCTTGCGGACATTCCCGGCATGGGCCAGCACCGCCTCATCGCAGCTCATCTCCATGTCCCGGCTCATGAGGAAAAAGGCCAGCCATACCAGCGGATTGAACCAGTGGACCGTCAGCAGCAGGAAGGAGAGGGGCTTGACCATGTGATCCAGCCGCCGCAGATGTGTCCGCTCATGAGCCAGCACGTAGCGGAGGGAATCTGCATCCAGTCTGTAGGGGATGTAAATTTTCGGCCGCAGGAACCCCAGAATGAAGGGGGAACGAATGTTTTCCGCCTGATAGACGTTTCCTTCCAGCCGGATGGCGGTGGCCAGCAGCCGCCGCAGCCGCACATAGGACACGGCGGCGTAAATCAGCAGCGCGGCCATACCCGCGCACCAGAGCACGGTGGCCGCGGTAAGCCAAAGCTCGGCGGCGTTTACTGCGGGTGCTGCGGCAGGCGGCGTGATGACGGGAGCAGCCACCGGCAGCTGGGGGAGAATGGGTTCGGTGGGAATGATGGGCGTTACCGGCGCGGTGGGAATTACCTGCACCGGCGTATGGGTGATCTGCGCCACCGTTTCCGAGTGGCGGATGTCCGGTGCGGGCAGGGGCAGACTGAACAGGCTCAGCGCCGAGGAAAAGCTCACGGGGCAGCACAGCCGGAAGGCCGCTGCGCTCCACAGCGCGTAGGAATACTTCCGCGGCGCTTTCCGCAGGAGGAGCCGGATCACCAGCACCGCAAGGATCACCCACGAGGCGGTGAGGCTCATATCCAGAACAGTGGAGAAAACCGCGTTCATCTTCATCCCTCCTTGTGCTGGTCAATGAGCCGCTTCAGCTCCGCTGCCTCCTGATCGGAGATGGTCTTGCCGCCCAGAAAGGAGGCCAGAAACACCGGCAGAGAACCACCGAAGGTACGCTCCACAAACCTCTCACTTTCGTATGCGCGCACCTTGTCCCGGGGCACCAGTGCGGTGACGGTGGAGCCCTCGTTTCGGGCGAAGCCACGTTCACACAGCTTCTTGAGGATGGTGTAGGTGGTGGATTTTTTCCAGTCCAGCTCCTGTGCGCACAGCGTCACCAGCTGACCGGAGGAGAGTGGTTCGTTCTCCCAGATGATGTTCATAAAGCGATAGTCGCTTTCACACAGCTTCAGTTCTTCCATGGGGTGTACCTCCTTGTGCGGAATACTGGTCTATAAAGATAGACCACCTACGTTTAGTCTACAATTATAGACCTCCTTTGTCAAGAGAAAAATGAAAAAACTGACAGGCCGCAAACAGCCTGTCAGATGGTGTTATGGAAGAGATGCCGCCATGATTGCTGCGATCTCCTGTCGGGAGACTGCCGGAGCGGGCGAGTAGTTGGCAAAATGGGTGATGTGGCAGACGATGTTTCCCTTTCGGAAAACGTACTGGATGAGGCGGTGCTTTCCCATGAAGGCTCTGGCCTCGTCCACACCCAGCTCCTCCGGGGAGGGAAGGTCATATTCCTGATATCTCCGGTTCAGCAGCCAATGTTCCCACCAGCATTCCCACGCCAGCGCTTTGGCCAGCAGGGGAGAGACGGTCTCGTAATAGGTCACATCCATGGATATGTAATTGGGCTCTGCTCCGGCGTTGTTCTGCAGATCGCCGGTTTCGTACCAGTCGATGATGACGGGAGCCAGCGGGTCGCTCCACGCCCGGTAGGTGTTGGTGGTCAGAAATTTGGAGTCATCCCGGACAAAGCGGGTACCCTCCGGAGCAAAGGCCTCCAGCGCGGCGAAGGGCGGTGTGCCGGGGTAGTCGGACAGCGGCAGGCGGCCGTCATCCTCCACCTCTGCTGCCCAAAGGGTCAGCAGCATGGCCAGCATGGCGATACAGGCTGCTGCCTGCGTGCCGCCGAGAATGTGGTGACGCCATGACCGGGTGCGCCAGTCCACGCTTTCCCGATGGAGGCTGTCTGCATCCAACAGACGGCGGCGAAGCCGACGGTAGTGGACGGCCTTGAAGACAGAACTCATCACAAAGGAAGCCAGCACCGCAAGGATGAACAGGGAACGCCAGAGCCCCAGATACAGGGTGGCGCGCACCAGATCGCCGTCCAGCGCCATGGAGGAGAGGAGACCAACGGAAACGCCGCTGAGGATGCTGCCCCGGTAGCGTTTGCTCAGGGCCGCCAGTGCCTGCTCCCGGGTTTCCCGGTCATAGGGAGGATCGCTTGCCAGAGAGTCTTCGGTGCAGAAAATATGAAAATCATCCCGGTAGGTGATGTATTCCCAGCCGTATCGGTTCCATAGGGCCAGCGTCTCCTGAGGAAGACTGTCGTTGAAATCGGACCAGATGGTGGGACGCTTGGCGGTGGGCGTCAGGCGGTAGCGGACGCGGCGGGGCGTGTCTTTTCGAAAGATACCGAAGCCGCCGAAAAATCCGTCCTTTGTCAGCAGGAGACCGTCGGCAGCCATATCGGTGAGCCATGCTTCCATGGCGTCGATGTCCCGGGCGGGGCAGGGGGGAAGACGGTAGATGTATTTTTCCTCAGCCATAGCGATCTCCTTTCCGGTGGTTGTTCTGATGCCAGTATAAGCAAATCGTCTGAAGAACGCCACCAACTTTGTGTTTGCAGAGGCAAAAACCCGCCTGCCGCGGCGCAACCTCAGGTTGTCACGGCGGTGGCGGGTCACTCCAGCGGCAGGATGCGGCTGTCCAATTTGCCGCCCTCCACACGGATGATGCCGTAGGTGGGCTTCAGTCCCTTGCCGATACTGCCGGGGTTGAAAAAGGTGGTTTTGCCCCGCCAGTCGCACAGGGGACGGTGGGTGTGTCCGAACAGGAACAGATCGAGATTTTTCTCCTGCGCGGCGTAGCCTGCGGACATCAGGGAGTTCTTTACACCGTAGGTGTGGCCATGGCACAGCAGCACCCGCAGACCGTCCCAGAACACCAGCTTTTCCACCGCTTCACCGGGGCGGAAGTCGCAGTTGCCGGGGACGTGCTCCATGGGGATGCGGGGGAAGAGCATCCGCAGCTCCTCTGCGTCCCGCCAGCAGTCCCCCAGATGGACGATGAGATCGGGATTCGTTTTTTCCACAGCCTGTGCCATGGCCTCCACATCTCCGTGGGAGTCGGAGAGCACCAGAACGGTCATGTCTGTCCCTCCCGTGTAAGGAAAGCCTCATAGCCCTCCTGCAGCCACTGGCGCAGAGCGGCGGCGCCGTCCTCGGTCCATGGGAAATCCTGCTCTTCCACATCCTTGGCCAGCTCAAAGGCCAGCTTGGAGTACCGGGCGGCATGAACCAGGTTTTCCTTGCCGTCCATGGCCAGACGGTAGCGGTAGTCGTGGCACAGCGGGCCCACGGAGCCGGTGTAGACATGGGCGCGGTGAAGCCATGTGGCGGTGATGCAGGCGAATTGATCCAGCATAGGGAAATACCTCTTTCGGTGAGAATCGTTTTTTCTATCATACGACAAAGCGGGACAAATGGCAATGGAGGAATGGCGCGGATTTCGATCTGTATTCTTACGGTTTGCCGAGCCGCAGATCGGCAGCGGTCTGCCGTTTCTTCATGCGCTGCCAGCTTACGAAACCGTACAGATCGTTGAAAAGGAACGCGACAAAGCAGACGACCACAGACAGGTATCGAATATCCTCTGCACTGGCCAGAATCCACAGCAGGATCTCAGTTTTGGAAAAGTATCTGCTTTTTCGTTCAGACATAAAAACCTCCGAAAAAAAAGAAACATCCGCATACACATCTTCCAAGACCTGACGATGTGTAAACGAATGCTTTGCGCATTGACTACCCGGTGGCAGTATCCATTATCGGAGGTATTGTACTGCATGCGGAGAGAAAAAGCAAGATTGGGTGCAAACTTTTTGGCGGGTTCCTCATATGTTGAAAGGAACGATGAATTGTGGTAAAATGAAAAAAATACTGGCCAGAAGCCGGAGACTGGTGAATGTATGGAGATCAGAGAAGTCACAGGGAACAAAAAGCAATATCTTTCCCTTCTGCTGCTGGCTGACGAGCAGGAGGATATGATCGACCGATATTTGCAACGAGGCACCATGTATGTGCTGGACGACGGCGGCATCCGCGGCGAATGTGTGGTCACGGATGAGGGTGCCGGAGTTCTGGAGATCAAGAACATTGCCACAGAGCCGGACTGTCATGGAAAAGGATATGGCAGAGCGATGATCGAATTCGTTGCGAAACGCTATGCAGGACAGTATTCTGTCCTGCAGGTTGGCACGGGCGACAGTCCGCTGACGGTGCCCTTTTATGAAAAGTGCGGCTTTGTCCGGTCGCACCGTATCCGGAATTTTTTTACGGACAACTATGACCACCCCATCTACGAAGGCGGCATTCAGCTGGTAGACATGGTCTATCTGCAGAAGAAACTGTAAAACTGGCAAGCGGGCCTCACCTGTGAAAGGGTGAAGCCCGCCGTTTTTATACCTTCCGCCGCATCAGACCGTGGCGGTTGCAGTACCAGTAAAGGTATCCCGCGCCCCGGAAGCGGAACCGGCATTCCGCATTGCCTTCCGGATAGAGCTTCACCAGCTGCAGCTTGTCCGAGGTCACATAGGCCAGAAAAGAAATGTAGTGCTGCTTTGTCATGGGGTGATGCGCCACCACGAACTGTTCGTCCTCCACGTTTTCCACCGTCACCCTGTGGGCATCGTCTGCTTCCTCCGCATCCAGCGGCGGCAGCGTCACGCCGCAGCAGCTGATGACGGCCTCGCCCATGGCATGGAGAATGTTGCCGCACACGGGACACACATAAAGCCTGGAACGAAGCATGTTGGCAGACACGTTCCGGTTGACCACGGTGTTTCCCGACATCAGCTCCATGACGGATACATCCAGCGCGGCGGCCAGAGGGTCCAGCAGGGAAATGTCCGGCAGACCTTTGGCGGTTTCCCATTTTGATACGGTCTTGGGGCTGACGTCGATTTTCTCCGCCAGCTCTGCCTGTGTCATGCCCTTCGCTTCCCGCAGCCGCTTGATAACGGCGCCTGTGACGTAATGGTTCATCCGCATGTCTCCTTCTGTATCAGGCTGTCACCATCATATAACGCGGAGCCTGCTTCCGCAACCTACGAATCGTGGATTCTCCGCAGCTGCCGGAAAAAGAAGCTCACCCTTCGCGAGGAAAGGGTGAGCGTGCGTTTTGGCAGATTGTCCGCGATGCTTGCTTTACACAAAAACGAAGCTTAAAACCAGAACGACCAGCAGAACCACTGTTCCGATCAGGCGGCGGCTTTTCTCCTGCAATGTAAAATTAAACGTACCGATTCCGGCCAGCAGGAAGACGGAGCCGAGGATCGCGGGATAATGTGCTCCGCTGGTCCCGTTTGACCAGACCGGCAGGCCAACGGCATGGAAAATCTGATCTCCGATGCAGAATTTCGCGCTGCCCCAGCTGACGCCGAGGAAAATGCCGAAAGAGACCAGAGCGACGGCAATCACACGTGTAAGCACGGTTTTGTTTTCGGTCATCTGTTTCCTCCCACCTTTCGTTGCACATCATGATCTTATGTTCACTATAGCATAAGACCGGGAACATGTCGACAGCGTTGGATATCTTTTATAAAGAATTGATTTCAGCAAAGCGGATGTCCCGGTTGCGCCGGGACGGGAAAACCGCTATACTGTTTCTATTCTACAAAGACAGGACGGACACCGTATGCGAATTGACGCCGCGCCCCTGCAGGGGATCACCACCTATATCTACCGCCGCGCCCACGCTGAGCTGTTCGGCGGCGTGGATCGGTATTTCATGCCTTTTCTTTCTCCGGCGGCGGAGCATATCATCACAGACCGGGAAATGCGGGACATCGCGCCGGAGCATAACCGGGGCGTGGACGCCGTCCCGCAGGTGATGACCCGAAAGGCGGAGGATTTCCTCTGGGCGGCGGAAGAGCTGGCGGCCATGGGTTATCGGGAGATCAACCTGAATCTGGGCTGTCCCTCTGGCACCGTCACCGCCAAGGGGAAGGGGGCGGGGTTTCTCGCTGATCCGACCGGACTGGACGCCTTTTTTGCGGAGGTGTTCCGTGCAGGGATGCCTGCGGACACGGTATTCACCGTCAAGACCCGGCTGGGCATGAAGTCTGAGACGGAATTTCCTGCCCTGCTGGAAATCTACAACCGCTATCCGTTTGCAGAATTGACCGTTCATCCGCGCGTGCGCGATGATTTTTACAAGCGTTCGGTGCGGCGGGAGGCCTTTGCCGCCGTACTGGCGGATTGCCGCCTGCCGGTGTGCTACAACGGCGACATCGTGACCGTGGCGGATCTGGAGCGGCTGCGTGCCGACTTCCCCGCGGTGAATGCCGTGATGCTGGGACGGGGGCTGATTGCCGACCCGGCGCTGGCGCGGAAAATCCGGGGCGGCGCACCGGCGGAGCGCGGGGAATTGGAGCGGTTTACCCAGCGGCTGTATCGGGAGTATCAGATGGCTTACGGCGGCAGGGGGCAGGCGGCGCAGCGGATGAAGGAGCTGTGGTTCTATCTCATCCACCTTTTTGAAAATGGGGAAAAATATGCCAAAAAGATGCGCCGTGTGTCCCATCCGGAGGAATATGAGATGCTGGAGGCGGGTATTTACCGGGATTTGACGCTGCGCCGAGACGCGGCGGGACCGTTGTAAGGGTTGCCTTTTCTGCTTCACTATGCTAAAATATCACTATTGCGTACCGTTAGGAGGAAGACAATATGCAACATTCCGACACTCCCAAGGCAGGCAGAGACAGCTTTGCCTCCCGCTGGGGCTTTATTCTGGCCTGTATCGGTTCTGCTGTGGGTATGGGCAATATCTGGCTGTTCCCCGCCCGCGTGGCGGCTTACGGCGGCGGCACCTTCCTGATTCCGTATCTGCTGTTTGTGCTGCTCATCGGTTCCACCGGCGTCATCGGTGAGATGTCCTTCGGCCGCGCTGCAGGCGCAGGCCCTGCGGATGCTTTCGCCATGGCCACGGAGCGCCGTTTTGGACAGAAGATGCCCGGCCGCGTGCTGGGTATGATCCCGGTGCTGGGCTCTTTGGCGCTGGCCATTGGCTACTCCGTGGTGATGGGCTGGATCTTCAAGTATGTGTGGGGTGCCGTCAGTGGCTCTCTGATGGCGGTTGAGAATCTGGATGGCTACATCAACCTGTTCAACGGCACTGCCAGCGCATGGGGCAACAACATCTGGCAGGTGGCGGCACTGCTGACGGCGCTGGTGGTTATGGCCTTCGGCATCGGTGCCGGTATCGAGAAGGTGAACAAGGTGATGATGCCCCTGTTCTACTTCATGTTCGTGGGTCTTGCGGTGTATGTGGCATTCCTGCCCGGCGCTGCAGACGGCTACCGATACATCCTCACCTTCGATCCTCAGGGCCTGATGGACCCCATGGTGTGGGTCTATGCCATGGGTCAGGCTTTCTTCTCTTTGTCTGTGGCCGGCAACGGCACGCTGATCTACGGCTCCTATCTCAGCAAGAAGGAAAACGTGCCCTCCAGCGCCAAGATGGTGGCCATCTTCGACACCACGGCGGCTCTGCTGGCAGCGCTGGTGATCATCCCCGCCATGGCCACTGCCGGACAGCAGCTGACTTCCGGCGGCCCGGGCCTGATGTTCATCTTCCTGCCCAACCTGTTCCGGGGCATGCCCGGCGGCAGCGTCATCATGATCATATTCTTCGTGGCAGTCCTGTTTGCCGGCATCACCTCTCTGGTGAACCTGTTTGAGGCGCCCACTGCCACCGTGCAGGAGCTGTTCCGTCTGAAGCGCCCTGTGGCTGTGGCGGTAATCGGTGTGATCGGCATCGTGGTGGGTCTGGCCATTCAGGGCATCGTGTCCAATTGGATGGATGTCTGTTCCATCTATATCTGCCCCATCGGCGCATTCCTGGCAGCAGTGATGTTCTTCTGGGTCTGCGGCAAGGACTACTGTCTGGAGCAGGTGAATCTCAGCCGCAGCAAGCCTCTGGGTGCGTGGTTCTATCCCCTGGCCAAGTATGTGTTCTGCGGCGTGGCGCTCATCGTGCTGGTCGTGGGTGCACTGACTCCCGGCGGTATCGGCTGATGCAAGCAAGCATGAAAAATCCCGTGATCTGTGAAGATCACGGGATTTTTTGCACAGATTACATCTTTTCGGGGGCTTCTACGCCGATGAGGCGCAGACCGTTTTTCAGCACGATGCGGGTGCAGTCTGCCAGCTTCAGGCGGGCAGCAGCCACGTTGGCGGCCTCGTCCTTGATGCGGCAGGCGTTGTAGAAGCGATGGAAGCAGCCGGCCAGCTCCACCAGATAGCGGTTGATGTGGCTGGGGTCGTAGTCACGGGCAGCCAGACGGATCTCCTCACAGAAGACGGAGAGCTGCTTGATGAGAGCCTCCTCGGTCTCGCCGGACAGCAGGGAGATATCCACCTCGCTCATGGCGGGTACGCGGATGCCCTCAGACTCCATGTTCCGCAGCAGGGAGCAGATACGGGCATGGGCATATTCCACGTAGTAGATGGGGTTTTCGCTGTCCTCCCGGACGGCCAGACCCAGATCGAAGTCCATCTGGGTGTCCGGCTTGGCGTTGAAGAACCAGCGGGCGGCGTCCACGGGGATCTCGTCCAGCAGGTCGTTGAGGCTGATGGCCTTGCCGGTGCGCTTGCTCATTTTCACCACCTGACCGTCCCGCAGCAGCTTCACCAGCTGCATCAGCACGATGTCCAGACGCTCAGTGCCGTTGAGATCCAGTGCGTCCAGTGCGCCCTTGAGACGGGCCACGTGGCCGTGATGGTCGGCTCCCCAGATATTGATGACCTTGTCGAAACCGCGGACGGCGAACTTGTTGCGGTGATAGGCAATGTCGGCGGCGAAGTAGGTGTAGAAGCCGTTGGCGCGGCGCAGCACGTCATCCTTCAGCTCCAGCTTGTCGATGTCTGCCTGCTTCTTGCCGGCCTTGCGCATGTTCTCCGCCATGATCTCAGCGGTCTTCAGCCACAGTGCGCCGTCCTTCTCATAGGTCCAGCCGTTGTCGGTGAGCTGCTGCACAGTCTCGGCTACGTAGCCGCTGTCGTGGAGCTGGGACTCGAAGAACCACTGGTCGTAGTTGATCTTATAGCGCTGCAGATCGGTCTTCATCTTGGGGATGTTGTGATCCAGACCGAACTTGGCCAGCGCGGCGTGACGTTCCTCCACGGAAGCATCCTTATAGCTGTCTCCATGGACGGCGTGGAAGGCACGGGCCAGTTCGCGGATATCGTCGCCATGGTAGCCGTCCTCGGGGAAGGGAACATTCTCCTCGCCCAGAATCATCTGCAGATAGCGGGCCTCCAGAGAGTTTGCAAACTTCTCGATCTGGTTGCCGGCATCGTTGACGTAGAATTCACGCCAGACCTCGGCACCGCACTGTGCCAGCACGGCAGCCAGAGTGTCACCCAGCACGCCGCCCCGGGCGTTGCCCATGTGCATGGGGCCGGTGGGATTGGCGGAAACGAACTCCACCATATATTTCTTGCCCTTCAGGGTATCGGCGGTGCCGTATTCGTCACCCTCGGTCTCCACGGCGGCCATCACGTCGGCGTACCACTTGCGGTCCAGACGGAAGTTCAGGAAGCCGGGGCCTGCGATCTCGGCGGAAGAAAAGTAGCTGCCCTCCAGCACCAGAGAGTCCAGCAGAATCTGGGCAATGTTCCGGGGGGGCATCCGCAGGGCCTTGGAGCAGGCCAGGGCAAAGGTGGTGGTATAGTCGCCGTTTTTGGTGTCCTTGGGGATTTCAACAGGTGCGCGCTGCAGCTCCGCCTCCGGCAGCTTGCCGGCGGCAACGGCGGCCTGATAGGCGGTCATGGTCAGCTGAGCCACCTGGTCTTTTGCGTTCTGGATCATATGGATCATGGCAGTTCTCTTCCTTTCACGGACGGAAACCGTCCCATTCATTTGTGTAATATCAGGTTTTTTCCCTTACCCGGACGCGGAACACGTTCCGTCCGGTGACGAAATGTTCCACGGCAATGGAGTAGCGGATCTCCATGATGCCGCCCCGTTCCGTCAGGTTGTGGCGCAGGCGGCTGGTCTGGATGTCGATGGTCATATCCCCCAGAGGGGTGGCATACAGGGAAGTATGCTGCTGGCCCTCCTCAAAGATCATCTGGGAGTTGACGGTGCCGGAGCGCAGCAGCGTTACCCGTCTGTCCCGGATGCGGAAGGTGGTGGTGGTACCGGCCATGCCGGTAAGCTCCGTCTCCTGATAGCTCAGGTCCATGCCCTCGTCGGTGATGGTCATGGTGCCCTCCGTCATCAGTTCTGTGCCGTCCGGGTCCACGCCGTCAAAATACTGCTCGCCCTTGACGAACAGGATAACGGATTTTGTCTTGGGTGCATCAATACTGTTCAATGTCGATCCTCCGTGCTTCGTGGTGCAGATCCTCCTGCAGGAACAGCGAGGCAATGCGCTCGAAATCCTCGACCCGGTCACTGACGCAGTACTCTGCGCGGCCTGGGAGGGTATTGCCTGTCTGCAGGTCACGGGTGTTCAGCAGGTGCTGCAGCTCCCGGGCAGATTCTTCGCCGGCGGAAACCAGCGTGACCTCCGGTCCCATGATGCTGCCGATGACGCGCTCCAGCAGGGGATAGTGGGTGCAGCCCAGAATCAGGGTGTCCACACCGGCGTCCTGCAGAGGGGCCAGATATTCCCGGGCCACGGTTTCGATGACCACGTCACCGGGATGAATGCGTCCGTTTTCCACCAGCGGGACAAACAGGGGGCATGGGCGGGAGATCACCTGAACCCCTCTGTCCAGCTCAGCGATCTGCGCTTCGTAGGCACCGGAGCGGACGGAGGCCAGCGTGGCGATGAGTCCTACTTTTCCGTTCCGGGTAGCGGACACGGCGCGGCGGCAGGTGGGCTGCACCACACCCACCACGGGCAGATCGTTTTCTGACTGCAGTGTGGTCAGGGAGGTGGTGGATACCGTGCCGCAGGCAATGAGCACAGCCTTCAGGTCATGGGTGCGCAGAAAGCGGATATCCTGCCGTGCATAGCGCAGCAGAGTCTCCCGGGAGCGTCCGCCGTAGGGCACCCGGGCGGTATCGCCAAAGTAAATGAGATTCTCGTGGGGCAGCAGCTGCCGCAGGGCACGGACGGCCGTCAGGCCGCCGAGACCGGAATCAAATACGCCGATAGGTCGATTGTCCATAGAAGTCTCCTTACACAGGACGCCGCAGCCCACAGTTGGCAGATGCGGCATCCGAGTCATATATTATACTATGATAACCATTTTCCCGCAAGACGCTTTGTGTACCTTTTCCACATTTTTTGTGTGGCTTTTTGCAAATATCTCTGTTATAGTTATAATCAATACGCACAACCGGAACGGAGGTGTCTCGCGTCCATGAATCTGGAACTCACCGACCGGCAGTATCGATATCTGCTGGATCTCGTGTACATAGGAAACTGGATCATCAATTCCACCCGCGGGAATGACCGCATCCGGGAATATGATCAGGTGGAGAGCCTGATCTTTTCCCACTGTCTCGCCAGTGGCAAGCAGAAGCTGGTGGAACGGCTGGATGGGGAGATCATCCCCTCCCGTGCTTTTGCCGACGGCGGCATCCATGAGGCCATTGAGGAATATGAGGATGTGGCTTTCTATGAGATCCTGGCGGAGGAGATGGCCATGCGCGACATGGACGGTCAGCCCATGACCCATGAAAACTATGCCGAGCTGATGGAGCGTATCAACCGCTATCTGGAGGAATTTGACGCCCACGGAACGGATCATATTTCTGTGGATCTGACCGGAGAGTGACCAATGGAAAAACGGGGTTCGGAACATGCTTCCGAACCCCGTTTGCTATGTATGCTCTGTTTTCAGACCCGCTTCTCAGGCCCCTGACCGGTGAGGTGACGCATGATGTCACGTCTTGTGACGATGCCGATGAAGCAGTCATAGTCGTCCACCACGGAGACAAAGTTCTGGGTCATGGCGGCGCCCAGAATTTTTTCCTCGTCCGCCGTGATGCGGACAGGCAGACGGTTCCAGGAGACAATGTCCCTCACATGGAGCCGTTCCATATCCTTCATGGATGCGGCTGTCCCATCAGAGTCCAGAATCTTCCACAGGAAGTCACCTTCACTGACGGTACCGACATACCGTCCTTCGCGGTCAATCACCGGGATCACTGTATAGCCGTGATGACGCATTTTCTCCAGTCCCTGGCGGAACGTGTAATCGTCATATAGGTAAGCGACATTGCTCTTGGGTGTCAGGTAATACGCGAGATTCACGCCATCCACTCCTTTCTTGTTCAGTATACCGCCCCCGGCGGTGGAATGGGTGAACAAACTGTCAACATTTGCCGTGTCTGACGCTTTACTTTACCAGACAGGTCTGCTAAGATGAAAGTGGCGAATGCAACAGGTGCTGAGGGAAATTGTGCCTGATGGTTCCATTACTATCATATACTCCGGACGGGACGAAAGCAAGGACTTTCCGGGGAAAGGAGACATTTATGCTGTCACAGGAAGAAATGCGGAAAAGTCCGCTGTTTCAGGATATCAGCTATGAAAGCTATCTGGCTATGTATCATTGCTTTCAGGCGGTGAACCGTTCTTATCGGCCGGAGGAGGTCATCTGTGATTTCGCCGGAGACTGTTCCTCTGTGGGCATTGTGGAGCGAGGCGAGGCTGCCCTGATCCGGATTGACGAAAACGGCGTGGAGACAGTGATGGAGACTCTGGGGCCTGGAGGTGTGTTCGGGAAAAATCTGGCCTTTGCCGGGAGCCGGCTGGACAGTCTGGAGGTGGTGTGCCGCACCTCCTGCGATGTGCTGTTCATCAACTACGCCCACATTCTCAAACGCTGCGAAAATGCCTGTACTCATCACAGCGTACTGGTGCAGAACATGCTGCGGCTGATGTCGGACAAAGCGCAGCTGCTCAGCGAGCGGGTGGATGTACTGTCCCGCCGTTCCATCCGTGATAAGCTGCTGTGCTATTTCCGTCAGCAGAGCGAGAAGGCCGGCAGCGCCAATTTCCGGCTGCCGTTTTCCCTCAGCGTGCTGGCGGACTATATCGCCACCGACCGAAGCGCCATGATGCGGGAACTGAAAAAACTCAAGGAGGAAGGCTTCCTTACCAGCGACGGACGGCAGATCCGTCTCCTGCAGTGACGGCACAATTTTGCTAAAAATATCAATTTTGGGGCGAAAAAGGCATTAATTGCGGGAGAATTTGCAATAATTGTCGCTAAGTGGTTTGACAGGCGCGATACTGCATGGTAAAATTGAAATAACGTGGTTCCATAAAGACCACACGTAGGCTCAAGCTGAAAAAACATATCGAGGATTCGGGAAAGAAGGAAGATTATGTTTCGTATCGTAAAAAAGGAACCCCTCAACCCCACTGTTGTTCTCTTTGAGATCGAAGCTCCCATGATCGCAAAGAAGGCAGAACCCGGCCAGTTCATCATCCTGCGCGTGGATGAGAACGGCGAGCGTATCCCCCTGACCATCCACGACTATGATCGTGAGAAGGGCACCGTCAGCATCATCGTTCAGATCATCGGCGCTACCACCTTCAAGCTGAACCAGCTGAACGAGGGCGATTGCCTGCATGACTTCGTTGGCCCTCTGGGAAAGGCCACCGAGACCGAAGGCAAGAAGAAGGTCGCTGTCGTTGGCGGCGGCGTGGGCTGCGCCATTGCTTACCCCGTTCTGAAGAAGTTCCACGAGTGCGGTGCTGAGGTGCACGCAGTTGTCGGCTTCAAGAACAAGGATCTGGTCATTCTGGAAGACAAGTTCCGTGCTGCCTCCTCCGTTATGAAGCTGGTCACCGACGACGGCTCCTACGGCGAGAAGGGTCTGGTCACCGACGCTCTGAAGGAGCTCATCGATGCCGGCAATGAGTACGACGAGATCTTCGCCATCGGCCCCGCCATTATGATGAAGTTTGTCTCTCTGACCACCAAGCCCTACGGCATCCCCACCACCGTCTCCATGAGCCCCATCATGATCGACGGTACCGGCATGTGCGGCGGCTGCCGTCTCAGCGTCGGCGGCGAGATGAAGTTCGCCTGCGTTGATGGTCCCGACTTCGATGGTCACAAGGTCGACTGGGATCTGGCTGTCAAGCGCAACCAGATGTATCGTGAGTTCGAGATGCACAAGCACGAAGAGACCTGCAATCTGTTCAAGAAGGAGGCTAACTAACCATGGCCAACATGTCTTTGAAGAAGAATCCGATGCCCGCTCAGGAGCCGGATGTACGTAATAAGAACTTTAACGAGGTGGCTCTGGGCTACACCGAGGAAATGGCTCTGGATGAAGCCGCCCGCTGCCTGAACTGCAAGAACCATCCCTGCGTCAGCGGCTGCCCTGTGCAGATCCACATCCCCGAGTTCATCGCCAAGGTTGCTGCCGGCGAGTTCGAGGAAGCCTATCAGATCATCTCCCAGACCAGCTCTCTGCCCGCAGTCTGCGGCCGTGTCTGCCCCCAGGAGAACCAGTGCGAGAAGCACTGCGTCCGCGGCATCAAGGGCGAGGCAGTCGGCATCGGCCGTCTGGAGCGCTTCGTGGCTGACTGGCACAACGAGCATGTTACCACTCCTCCTGTCAAGCCCGCTTCCAACGGCCATAAGGTGGCAGTTGTCGGTTCCGGCCCCTCCGGCCTGACCTGCGCCGGCGACCTGGCCAAGAAGGGCTATGAGGTCACCGTTTTCGAGGCTCTGCATCTGGCCGGCGGCGTGCTGGTGTACGGCATCCCCGAGTTCCGTCTGCCCAAGGCAATCGTTCAGAAGGAAGTTGACAACCTGAAGGCTCTGGGTGTCACCATCGCTACCAACGTCGTGGTGGGCCGCACCATCTCCATCGACGAGCTGATGGAAGAGGAAGGCTTCGAGGCCGTGTTCATCGGCTCCGGTGCCGGTCTGCCCATGTTCATGGGTATCCCCGGTGAGAACTACAAGGGCGTTTACTCCGCCAACGAGTTCCTGACCCGCATCAACCTGATGAAGGCCTATCGTCCCGATTCCGACACTCCCATCCAGCATCCCAAGAAGGTTGCTGTTGTGGGCGGCGGCAACGTGGCTATGGACGCCGCACGCTGCTCCAAGCGTCTGGGCGCCGAGGTCTATGTGGTCTATCGCCGCGGCATGGAAGAGCTGCCTGCCCGTCGTGAGGAAGTGGAGCATGCCGAGGAAGAGGGCGTCATCTTCAAGACTCTCAACAACCCCGTTGAGATCCTGGCTGACGAGAACGACAACGTCCGCGCCATCCGCTGCATCAAGATGGAGCTGGGTGAGCCTGATGCTTCCGGCCGCCGTCGTCCCGTCGAAGTTCCCGGCAGCGAGTTCGAGCTGGACGTGGACTGCGTCATCATGTCTCTGGGCACCAGCCCCAACCCCCTGATCAAGTCCACCACCAAGGGTCTGGAGATCAACCGCAAGGGCGGCATCGTCGTCAACGAGGACGGCCTGACCTCCCGCGCCAACGTGTACGCCGGCGGCGACGCCGTTACCGGTGCTGCCACCGTCATTCTGGCCATGGGTGCCGGCAAGACCGCTGCCAAGGCTATCGACGAGGCTTTCCAGAACAAGTAATTCTTTCCCCATAATTGACAGACACCCCGGAGCCGGCGGCTCCGGGGTGTTTTTGCGTGATGTGCGTTTATTGCTTGAGGTACTTGTCCAGCCAGGCCAGAATCTCCTCCATGCGGCGGATGCGGTTGCGAGGCTTGCCGGAGCGGGAAAGCTCGTGGTTTTCCCCGTGGAACAGCACCAACCGGGCGTCGCAGCCGCTGTTTTTCAAAGCGGTGAACATGGACATACCCTCTCCCATGGGACAGCGGTAGTCCTGATCGGAGTGGATGAAGAGGGTGGGCGTGGTGCACTGGGGCGCATACTTCAGGGGTGAGAGTTCCCACAGCTTTTCCACATTTTCCTGCGTGGTGGCGCCCTGCTGACCGTAGACGTAATAGTATCCGATGTCCGAGATATGCTCGAAGGCCACCCAGTTGGAGATGGAGCGCTGAGATACTGCTGCGGCGAAGCGGTTGGTGTGGCCGATGACCCAGTTGGTCATGAAGCCGCCATGGCTGCCGCCCACAACGGCCATTTTCGCTTCATCAATGTCCGGATAGCGGCGGATCATTTCATCCGTGAAGTCCATCACATTCCGGTATTCCTCATTGCCGTACAGGCCGCGGATGTAACCGAATTCATAGCCCCGTCCGTCGCTGCCTCTGGGGTTGCAGAAGATGACGAAGTAGCCGGCGTTGGCCCACATCTGCATCTCATGGTGGTAGATATCGGAGAACGCGGTGCGGGGGCCGCCGTGGATGTGCAGGATGGCGGGATACTTTTTGCCGGGTTCGTAGTCAATGGGCCTCAGAGCCCAGCCGTGGATCTCGAAGCCGTCGGAGGCGGTAAAACTATGGAACTCGGGCACGGAAATGCTGTGTTCCTGATACCAGTCCTCGTTGAAGAAGGTCACCTGCTCGCCGTTGAGATACAGCTCGGAAAGCCTTTGGCCGAACTGTCCGCAGACTATGGTGTTTTCGCCGTGGATATCGAAGCTGTCCGCCGCGCCGTCGGGTGTCAGCGCCTCAGAAATATGACCTGTTTTGTCGATGTACTTCAGAGGGCCGTGATCGCCGTCGGTGGTGATAAAGTAGAAGCGGTCGCCCACCAGCTTGTATGTAGTGCCGCCGCCCAGCCGTGCATCGGCGGTGAGGGTGTTGCCGCCCAATGTGGCCTCCAGCGGTGCCAGCGGCACCAGCTGTCCGCTGCCCAGATCCATGGTGCAGAAATTGGCGAAAGTCATGCGGTCATTGGCGGAATTGTCCGCAGTGGCCACCAGCGCGGTATCATCCTCCCACATCACATAAATACTGTGCCGCATATGGTCCTGCTCTCTGACCATGCGGGTCTCGCCGGAATCCAGATCGTACATCCAGAACGTTTCGTTATCGTATCGATTCTTTGCATTGCGCCATTCCATGCCCTTGTAGAGCAGCTTGGAGCCCCGCACAGTGTAGCTGACGGCATCGAACCACGGGCCGGTGATGGCCTTCAGCTCTCCGGTGGAACGGGTGTAGAGATACAGACGACTGCGCTGACCGGCGGTAAATGCAGGATTGCCGTTGGCCCAGAAGGGCGTCTCCTCCAACACGTCGCAGTCGGCCTGTGTGCGATTCTCGTCTGCGGCGGAGTCGGGATTGCGGTAAGTAGAGGTGAAGATATAGCGGTCGTCATCCACGGGGAAGAGTTTGCCGGTCTTCACAGGCAGGGCAATGGCCAGCTTTGCCTCACCGCCGTCGGGGGAGATCTCATACCATGCGGACAGGATACCGTCCTTTTTCAGAGCAGGATCGCGCATAGCGGGAAAGAGGATCGTGCCCTGCTTTGTCCAGAAAAAGCTTTTGGCCTCGCCGCCGCTGGTGAGCTGACGGAGCTTTTTTGTTTCCACATCCAGCAGCCAGATATCCCCCGGATAGTTGTTTTCCTCAAGAGATGCCTGCTGTACCACAAAGGCGACGGTCTTGCCGTCAGGCGAGAAAGCCGGCGCGGAGGGGAATTTGAAATTCAAAAGGTCGTTGATCTCAATTTTTTTCATAATATCCTCCTGTAAAACAGTGCTGCTATTTCAATTGTAGTCCGTATTGCTGGAAAAAGCAATTTACAAATTTCCGAACCGTGGATATAATGAGCAGGAAATGACCGCAGTCAGCGGACGGCCTGCAGGAAGACATACAGCCAGTGTGCCGCGATTCCGGCGCACAGTCCGCCGATGGTGTGGGAAAGGATGGCCTTTCCGGTAAAGTCGGAGCTGCCCAGTACATCCATCATGGAAACGTGGGTGCTGAGGTATCCGCTCCAGCACATACACATGGCGGTGAACACGGCCAGATCCCCGCAGCCTGCCTGCCCGGAGGCCACCAGTCTTGGAATGATGCCCAGTGCGGCACCTGCGGAGCCCAGTGCCGTCACCGGCACGGCGACGGCTGCCCCACTGGAAAAGCCGAACAGGGGCTTCAGCAGGAAGTCGATCTTTTCTGCAAGGGCGGGCAGCAGGGCGATGCCTTCATATGCGG
>SVLJ01000020.1 GCA_015067995.1 Oscillospiraceae bacterium | reverse complement strand
TTTGGATACCCTCTGCCCGATTCCCACTTGGAAATGGCAGTGCGGGACACATAAAGAGCCTGCGCAAGTTCTTCTTGTGTCAGCCCTCGCTGTTTTCTTAATTCCTGTAACTTTTCATTAAATTCCATGGCAAGCACTCTTTCGATGTGGTATACTCTGGATGAAATATCCTGTGGAGTGAAGAAAATGCAGAAACTCTATCAAAAACATGAACTTTGGTTTGCGCTGGGCTGGATCGCCTTCTATGTGGTGGCTGTCAGCTTTGTGGATGAGCTGTCCAGAACCATTGGCATTGAGAAAATCGTGACCCTGCCTTTGCTGCTGGCCATGTGCATAGTACTACTACTCTGGATGAAACGCAATGACCTGTTTCAAGTCTTTGGCCTGTGCAAAGGGAGCGTGCCGCCCTCAAGTCTGCTCTGGTATCTTCCGCTGGCCGCGCTGATCTCCAGCAATCTCTGGTTTGGTCTTCGGTGGAATCTGCCGCCGCACGAAACCCTGCTCTACATCGCCAGTATGATCTGCGTGGGCTTTGTGGAGGAAGTGATTTTCCGGGGCCTGCTGTTCAACGCCATGCGCAAAGACGGTCTGAAATCCGCCGTTATCGTGTCCAGCCTGACCTTTGGCATCGGGCATATTGTCAACCTGTTCAACGGCAGCGGCACACAGCTGCTGTCCAACCTCTGTCAGGTGGGCTATGCCGCAGCGGTTGGGTTCCTGTTCGTCATTTTGTTCCTGAAGACGGGAAGTCTGCTCCCCTGCATCGTGACCCATAGCATGGTCAATGCTCTAAGTGTCTTTGCCAATGAAGGAGGCATCACCGTGGTGCAGGAGATTTTCAGTGCTGTTGCCATTGCGGTGATCGCCCTCGCCTACTCCGTTTATCTCCTGAAAAAACTTCCGAAATAAAGTCTTATCTGCGGCTCCGCCTTCTGGCGGGGCCGTTTTTTGTGTGTAATCACTCAATCTGCCCAAACTGAAAGAAAGCCACAGCACTGGCGGCGGCCACATTCAGGGAGTCTACGCCGTGTGACATGGGGATGCGCACGGTGTAATCACACTGGGCGATGGTTTCTGTAGCCAGGCCGTCCCCCTCCGTGCCAAGGATGATGGCCAGCTTGTCCTCCGACAGAAGCCTGGGATCCCGGATGGTGACGGAGTCATCACTCAGCGCCATAGCGGCAGTCTTGAAGCCCATTTCGCGGAGCGTCTGCATTCCGGAATCCGGCCAGGAGTTCTCATCCCCGCCCAGGAAGGTCCATGGAATCTGAAACACCGTGCCCATGCTGACGCGGATGGCACGCCGATAAAGAGGATTGCTGCAGGCGGGGGTCAGCAGAACCGCGTCCATATTTAGCGCTGCCGCAGAGCGGAAAATCGCACCGATATTGGTGGGGTTCATCACATTTTCCAGTATCGCAATGCGGCGCGCGCCGGAACAGACATCCTCCACACTGGGTAGCTTGGGACGGCGCATGGCGCACAGCATACCCCGGGTCAGCTTGAAGCCTGTCAGCTGAGTCAAAACGTCAAACTCCGCCGTATAAACCGGGATGTCTGCGCAGCGGGCAATGATCTCCTTGGCCTCCCCTTCTATGTGCTTCTTTTCCACCAGAATGGAGACGGGGACACAGCCCGCATTCAGCGCGCGCTCGATCACCTTGGGGCTTTCTGCGATGAACAGCCCCTTCTCGGGATATTCGCGGTTGAGCAGCTGTACCTCCGTGAGCCGGGCATAGACGTCCAGTTCCGGGGCCAGAAAATCGGTGATTTCAATGATACTTGGCATAAAGCAAAACTCCTTGACAGGCATTAAATAATAATGCCATTGCAGTGGTCAATCTCATGCTGGATGATCTGGGCCGTCCAGTCGGTAAAGGTCTTGAAGCGAGTCTGGAACTGCTCGTTCTGGTACTGGACTTTGATGGACTTCCAGCGCTTCGTCTTGCGGGTGCCGGTCAAAGACAGGCAGCCCTCCTCCGCCTCATAGCGGTTGGAACACTTGATAATCTCCGGGTTGAACATCACCATGTAGCTGCCTTCGTTATCAAAGGCGATGATCCGCTTGGAAACGCCGATCATGTTGGCAGCCATGCCAACACAGCCCTCCTTGTGGGCCTCCAGCGTCTCCAGAAGGTCGTGGGCTACCTGAATATCTTCCTCGCAGTTCACCGCAGGAACGGACTTCTGTGCAAGGAAAAACTCATCTTTCATAATGGGCTGGATCATGATTCCTTCAGCCTCCTTAAAATCTCTTCATCGGCGGGACAAAATTCGTACAGGTCAATCTCCCCCACCGTAATCCAGCGGAGGTCGTTGTGTTCGATTTTCTGCGGGACTCCCTCTGAGATGGAGGCATTGAACAGCGTCAGATGGACGGTCAAATCGGGGTAGACATGGTCTACCTCCATGAACACATCCTGCACCGCCACTGTGACGGCCAGTTCTTCCTGACATTCCCGGATTAGGGCCTGCTCCCTGGTTTCGCCCGGCTCCACCTTGCCGCCCACAAACTCCCACAGCAGTCCTCTTGCTTTGTGGGCGGGGCGCTGGCAGGCCAGAAAACGATTATCCTCCCAAATCAGGGCGGCGGCTACTTCTGTCATCTTGTTTGCTCTCTTTCTTGAAAATATCGCATGAAATGCGCGTGGGCCGTGTCCATACCGTCCTCTCCGGCGCAGCGGCACAGGCGATCATTGACGGTATAGTTCAAAATCGGCTGGCGATGGCTGCTTTGGTCTACCAGTAAGTCGGCGGACAGCACATCCTCCCAAGCCCGGTTGAGGAAAGCTACCTCTCGCCTGCCATGGGTGCGGGTGAGTTGAATCTCCCCTGCCTCCTGCAAATAGGCCCTCACCTGCTCTTCTGGTATCCCGGCTTCCAGCAGGCCCTGCTTGATCTCATCAAGTACCAGTTCTGACAGTCGGTTCCAGTCCATGGGAGAAAGGTCATAGCGCACGCAGGTGTAGCGGCTGGCGCAGTGGACCAGCAGCAGGCTGCTGCGGCCATGGAGGGTGATGCAGTGAGCGTCCCAACAAAGTCCGTGTTCGATGGGATCTCCGTAGGGAACAGACACCCTCAGAAGCCGCTGGAGAGGCCAGGTCAATCCAAGCTGCATGACGCTTTCCCTCACTTTACGAACACATAGGTGCTTTCATCGGAACGCACCGGGTCAAAGGCGTAGTCCAGACGGTCAAAGGCCCGGATGTCCTCCGGCTTGGTGATCTGATGCTCCGCCATATAGCGCACCATCTCACCTCGGGCCATCTTGCACATGGTGCCTTTCTCAATGATTTTGCCGTCCTTTTCCTCGCCAAACACGCAGGTAATGAAACGGATGCCGGGACGCAGGTATTTGGACACGCAGATGCTGTATTCCTTGGAAGCCAGATTGATGATGCAGTCAGTTTCGGAGAAAATATGCTCCGCAAGTTTGTTATCCCAATAACTGTAAAGGTCTTTTGCCTCGCATATTTTGAGCTTTGCCTGCATCTCCAAACGGTAGGGAGTCACGCCGTCAAAGGGGCGCAGCACGCCATAAAAACCGGAGAGGATGCGCAGATGCTCCTGTATGTAGTCGTACTCCTTACTTGTGAATACATTGGGAGCCATGTACTGGTACTGGATGCCCTCATAGGCCAGCACCGCCGGGGTCAGGTTGCGGCGCAGATCCATCTGCCGCAGCCGCTCTACATTCAGCGCGGCGATCTGGTCGTTGCACTTCCAGAGCTTTTGTAGCTCCTCCGGAGACTTGCTCTGCAACTCCCGATAAAGATCTTCCGTTTGCTCCAAAAAGGCAGGCAAACCGCGGACAGGCAGGCTGTCCGTGTCCATGTTCATCTTTTTTGCCGGTGAAATGATAATTCTCATAGGTTTTCATCCTTTGGGCACTGGTAGCGGGGTTTGCCACGGCTACGTTTGCCGTATTCAATGGCCTCGGTTGGGCAGCCGCAGATGCAGGCCATACAGTGGGTACAATTCTTGCCCCAGATGGGCCTTTCCTCGTTCAAGCGGATGTTGTTCAGCGTGCAGGCCTCCACGCAGAAGCCGCAGCCGGTACAGGCATCGGTGGCGAAGAAAGCGTCCGCTTTTACATAGAACTTGTAGAATCCTTCGTTGATGGGGCCGCTTTTCAGCTTGTCCAGCAGGCCGACTTTTGGTGCCGGGAGGTCTTTTCCCTGCCGGATCAGCTCTCCGGCCTGTTCCAGCACAGGCTTCGCCTTGGCGACAATGGAACGGGACTCATCTTCGCCAGGAGCGTTGAACATGGCGATGTAGTTTTCAGGCATCACCACTTCCAGGACGCCCTTGTAATGCAGCCCCTTTTCCTCGCACAGCTGGGCGGCGTATTTTCCGGCGTCGCCGATTTCGCCGCCGCAGGTAAGCACAAAATAGGCATCCCGGCTTCCGGTCCATTCTGTGCGGCGGATGTACTCTGTCATAACATTGGCCATGCGCCAGGCGTAAATGGGCGCGGCAAAGACCCAGGGGCGGTCAGAGTGGAGACTGTCCTTCTCCCCTGTTTTGATCCGTCGTCCTGCGTCCAGCAGCTCGTCACCCAGCTGTTTGGCCAGAAATTCTGCCGCAAAGCGGCTGTTGCCCGTTCCGGAAAAGTAAACGATCATAATTACTCCTCGATTTCATAAGGCCAGTCGTTGATGCCGCCGAACTCATAGACATTGGTGTAGCCGAGGTCTACAAGGGACTGCGAGGCCGTTTTGCTGCGGTTTCCGCTGCGGCAGTAGACCAGAACCACCGTATCCAGATTATCGATCACAGCGGCTGCTGTGTTCTCTGTGATGGTGCCAACAGGCAGAAGGACTGCGCCGGGAATATGGGCGCTGTCATACTCGTGCTGTTCCCGGACATCCAGGATCACGACCTCCTGAGTGTCCATCATCTCTTTAGCCGCCTCCTGGGCGATTTGCTGATAGCTGTTTTCGTTCATACTGTTCCCTCCGCATCCGGTGAATAACAGAAGTATGATCAAAACAGCCGGTAGTATCCGCTTCATGCCTTAGCCCTCGCCGTTCAGATAGGCAAGGATCTCAGCAGCATTGGTGTCGGGCTTGACCTTGGGCATCACCTTTTCAATCACGCCCTGCTCGTCGATAAGATAGGTGGAGCGCACCACGCCCATGCTCACCTTGCCGTAGAGCTTCTTCTCCTGCCAGACGCCGTAGGCCTGAATGGCCTGCAGCTCCGGGTCGGACAGCAGCACAAAGGGAAGCTCATACTTCTCGGCAAACTTCAGATGGGAGGCTACTGAGTCTTTACTGATACCGATGACCACCACGTTCTTCTCCTCAAAATTGCTGTGGTTCTGGGCAAAGGCGCAGGCCTGACGGGTGCAGCCGGGCGTGCTGTCCTTAGGATAGAAATACAGCACCACTTTCTTTCCCAGAAAATCAGACAGGCTGACGCTGTTGCCGCGCTTGTCCAGCAGCGTAAAATCAGGGGCTTTCATGCCAACTTCAAACATAATAAAATCCTCCATTTCAGGGCTGATAGGTCCAGCCGCAGTCGTTGTGATAGATCATGAGTCTCGTCTGGCCGCCGTCGATGCAGATATTCTCACCGGTGATGAAACCGGCTTTATCCGAACACAGAAACAGCACCATATTAGCGATATCCAGCGGATTGCCTACCCGTCCAGCAGGCTGCTGAACAGCGTCCGGGCCCTCGTAGACCGTGTAATCGGTGTCGATCCAGCCGGGTGAGATGGAATTGACCCGCACCTTGCCGCCAAGACTTACCGCCAGCGCGTGGGTCAGGGCGGAAATACCGCCCTTGGCCGCCGCATAGCTCTCACTTTGAGGCTGGCTCATACGGTCGCGGCTGGAGGAGATGTTGATGATGCTGGCTCCCGGTGTAAAATACGGCTGAAACAGCTGCGCCAGCAGGAATGCCGAAGAAACACCCACCCGGAGAGCATAGTTGAACTCCTCGTAGGTACACTCGTTGATACCCTTGAACAGCGGCGGCGCGTTGTTGATGAGGCAGTCTACCCTACCATGTTCTGCAATGACCTTCTCCGCAAAGCGGCGCAGTGTGGCCTCATCACCAATGTCTCCCATAAAGTAGGGGTTGTCCGCAATGTCGATGATGCAGACCTTTGCTTCTGCCTTCTCAAATTCCTCTCGGATGCATTTGCCGATACCGCCGGCACCGCCGGTGATGACAACTACTTTATCCTGAAACATCCTTCTTCCCCCGTTTTGAATGTCGTTATTTCTTGTAGTTCAGCCAAAGGATCCCATCATGGTTTTTCACATCGACCAAACGGTACTCTTCGACTTTGCTGTCCATGCACAGGGGCTTTCCCTCTCCGCCAATGACGGGATCCACGACCAGACTCAGCTCATCGATGACCCCGGCGCGCTGAAAAGCACCATTGAGGATGCTGCCGCCCTCCAAAAGAAGCGCTTTGATGCCGAAGTAGGCTTTTAGCTTAAACAGCGCTTCCTCCACATCTATCTCGGTATCCCCGGCAAAGATATAGGGAATTTCCATGGACTGCAGATAGGTCAGGTAGCGCAGGTCGACGTCGTGGGTCAAAACCTCGATGATTTGGGCTTTATCGTAGCCGGGATCCTTGTCCACGTCGATGATTCGATCAGACTTCCATCCCAGTCGACCGTGGGAATCAAACGCCACTGCGTAAAAACCGGTAACCTCGTCCACCAGATAGTCCATAGGGCTATGAGCAGGCTCAAATTCGCTCAGATCGGGATACCAGCCTCCGGTGAAACTGCCTTCCATGGTGACGCGGCCGCAGGCGTAAGCATCTGCTTTGTAATTGCGGTTGATTTCATAGTAGACATCGCTGGCAGGGCTGTGGTTGGAACGGACCAGATGTTCACCGGTGACCTTTCCATCCAGAGAGAGGGTCATGTGACAGATAACATAGGGGCGGTTCATAGTATTCCCTCCATTTTGTCAGGGCTTGATGGCAACTTTAATCACGCCATCCCGGCGGTTCTCAAAGAGGTCGTAAGCCGACTCAATGTCCTTAAGCGTATAAATGTGGGTAATAAGTGGCGTGGTGTCGATCTTCCCTGCCGCAATCAACTCCAGCGTCTCGGCACAGTTGCAGCCGTCTACGCCGCCTGTCTTGAATGTGAGGTTCTTGCCGTACATCTCCGGCAGGGGCAGCGTCTGGGGACCGTCGTACAAGGCCACCACCGTCACAATGGCATTGGGGCGTGCGCACTCCCAGGCCATGCGGAAAGTCTCTTCGCTGCCGGCCACCTCCAACACCACATCCGCGCCGCCGTGGTTACTGTATGCCTGCACCAAATCGGACACCTGCTCGGGGCCAACCGTCAGAGCGTCGGGATAGTGATCACGGATGAACTTCAGGCGCTCTGCATCCCGATCACATACGATAATGCGCTTTGGATTCTTTAACCGCACGCATTGTAAAGTGCAGATACCTGTCGGTCCTGCACCGATGATCAGCACCGTGTCACGGGTCTTGATCTCAGAAATCTGCGCCGCCCAATAGCCGGTAGCCAACACGTCGCCTACCAGCAATGCTTGCTCGTCGGTAACACTGTCCGGGATCTTGTTCAGTCCCTGATCGGCATAGGGCACGCGGACATATTCTGCCTGTCCCCCGTCGATGCGGCAGCCCAGCGCCCAGCCGCCATTGGGATCGGTGCAGTTGTTCACCCAGCCATTCTGGCAGAAAAAGCACTCTCCGCAGAAGGTTTCCACATTCACCGTCACCCGATCGCCGGTTTTGACGTTGGTGACTGCCGCGCCGACTTCCTCCACAACGCCAACCATCTCATGGCCAACAGTGATGCCGGGTACAGCTCTGGGGACACTGCCGTGCTTGATGTGGAGGTCACTGGTACAGATGCTGGACAGCGTAACCCGCACAATAGCATCTCGATCATGGAGCAGGACGGGCTTGGGCTTGTCCTGTAATTCAAATTTTCCGTGTTCTATGTAGGTATAAGCGAGCATATGCGGTTTAATCTCCTTAATTACTTGACACGAATAGTAAACTCGTCCCGGCTCTGGATTTTTCCCAACTGCACAAGTCGTGCTGCCAAAGCGCCGTCTGTACGCTTGAAATACATACGCATATCCTTTCGCGTGCTTCCTGCATCAAACATTCTGATCAAAGATTCTTCTTCCTCTGTTGACCAAGATTTTCCCGCATTTTCAGGGAGCTTTTTTCTTGGCTTCTCCTTTAAGTTATTAAGAATGCAGTGAAAAGCACGTACAATTTCCGCCTGATTGCACACACAGTCATCCGGTAGAATTTCGCCAGTGTACGGATTGATCCCATCTGCCAAAGAAATCAGCAATTCTTTTGCCCTACGGATATCCATGTCAATATCCTCCTTTTCTTTACGCAATGGCATTTGCGTTAATGTTATCAATTACCTGCTTAATACCCATCCAGAGGGACAAGTCCGTAAATATCTCTACGATACTTCCTCTGTCCGTAAAAGGAGCATCCTGCAGTACAGAAAGATCCTTCATTACTCCGTTTTTCACGATGTAGTTAATGATCTGATTGACAAAATAGATTTGTCTCTGATCCAGATTCACATCATTCAGATACCGAGAGAAGGCTTCTTTCGCAGCGTTCATATCTAGACCGATGATCTCCCGCACCAGTTCACCCAGCGGTTTGTCGCCGTATTCCCGTTCGTAGTCTTCCCTGCTGCCGACCTCACTCCACAAAATCCGTTCCAGCTGCTTGATATCCAATTCTGTCAGCGGCTGGTTGCTGTGAAGCTTATGGATAACCAGTTCGTCTTGATGCTGCCGGATATAATAGTTTACCTTCAGTTTGTAATTGGCAAGATCATCGTTTTCCAATTCAGAATCGTGCCATTCTGAGGAGACAATTTCGTCCGCCATATCGGTGCTGGCAAACCAACGCTCCTTGAGCGGAATATATTTGATCAGGTCACGAAGTTCCTCGCGAATATGTTCAAACTCGTTGATTCCAGCAGTTTCAATATAGTCTGTATGAAGAAGCTGATGCAGGAAATCTTTTCGCTGGGCAATGGCAGGTATATTTGCCACATCCGCAACGGCACGAACTTTTTTCAACAGGTCTTTGCGTGCTTTGGTATAGGTCTTTCCAACCAGATATGCCAATTCTATACCATACATCAGGGAGTCAAACTGCACTGCCGTGGATTCATCCTTACTGGGCGGAAGCAGCGGAGCAAGTTCGGCCAGCTGAAGGGTATTCTCGTAAGTTAGGCCATCATAAGCACTTTCCTGCTTAAACTGCTCCACATACCGCAGGTGCTGCCGTACAGCGAAATTGGACTGATTCAGCGCTTCCACCTGCGCCGCCATCTCAGATACCAGATTTTTGCGGAATGCGCTCAGCTCCTCGGTCTGGTACTCCAGCGCCTGCAGCTTCAGTGCCATCTGGGCCTTCAGGTTGAAGATTCTCTCCTGCAGTGACGTCTGCATTGCGGCTTCCCGGCCCTTTGGGTTTACGCGGAAGAAGGCAAAGTTATCGCAGAAGTCAAAAATATAGAAACATTCCTTATCCTTGCCGTCCAGCAGTCCCGGACACAGTCTGGTACCCCGGCCGATCATCTGCCAGAACTTTGCTTTGCTCATGACCTTTTTGAAGAACACCAGATTCAGCACTTCGGGTACGTCAATTCCGGTGTCCAGCATGTCAACAGAAATGGCGATCTGGGGGAGCTTCTTTGGATCAGAGAACTCATCAATGTCGCTCTGAGCGTAGTTGGTGTAATTATCGATCACTTTGGCCCATCCCACATAGGCGGGATAGTTCTTGTTAAATACCTCGTAGATTATTTCAGCGTGGCGGTGGTTCTTGGCAAAGATAATGCTCTTACCCAGCTTATTGCCATAGTCTACCCGCAGGCCCTGGGTCATCAGGGTATCCAGCACTTTTCGGATGGTGTCCTCATTGAAAACCCACTCATTAAGCGCACCGGCATCAATGTGATCAGGCAGATTCCCGTCCTCGTCTGTGAAGGTGTCCTCATATTCTTCCTGATCTTCAGCAGAAAGCTGGTCGTAGGTAATGCCCTCGCTGGTGAATTTCAGAGTGGTTTCAAGACTGCGGAAATCCACCAGATACTTGTCCTCCACCGCTTGGGCCAGTTCATAACCGTAAGTGGGAACGCCCTCCTCCAGCTCAAAAATGCTGTAGGTGTTCTTGTCGATCTCATCTCTGGGCGTTGCGGTCAGACCTACCAAATGGGCGTCGAAATAGTTGAAAATATCCTGATATTTTCGGTAAATACTGCGGTGGGCCTCGTCCACGATAATGAGGTCAAAATGGCCCACGGTGAACAGCTTTCTTCCGCTCTCATCCCGAACATCATCAATGCACCCCATCATGGTCTGATAGGTGGAGAATACCGCTCTGGCGGTCAGATTGTCCTTTTCCTCGCACAGATTGGTGATGGACAGGTCAGGCAGCAGGTTCACAAAGGCACGCTTGGCCTGGGTCACCAGCGAGGTTCGGTCGGCCAGGAACAGAACATTCTTCACCCAGCCGTGGCGCAGCAGCACGTCCACCAGGGAGATGACCGTTCTTGTCTTGCCGGAGCCGGTTGCCATGACCAGCAGAGCCTTGCGGCGGTTCTCCTTATCAAAAGCGCTGCAGACAGCCTTGATGGCCTCTTTCTGGTAGTAGCGGCCGGAGATGGCATCACTGATCTGCACCTCATCCAGATGGGTGCGGAGGGTCATCTTATTGTATTCCTTCTCCAGATCCCGCTTGGCGTAGATGCCGGAGACAGGCCGCTCGTTATAAAAACGATCATTCCAGATGCGGTGATCAAAGCCGTTGGACAGGAAAATGATGGGGCGGCGGCCAAACTTCTGCTCCAGAAGATCGGCATATAGCTTGGCCTGCTGACGGCCCACGGCCACATCCTTGCAGGTGCGCTTGGCCTCCAGAACCGCCAGAGGCTTGCCGTCGTCGCCAAAGAGGACATAGTCGGCAAAGCCGGTGCCGGACTTGTTGGGCATCCCTTCCAGAGGATACTCGTTGATCCAGTCCTTCCCTTCCGTCCAACCTGCATCCATGAGCATGGTGTCGATGTAGAGCTTGCGGGTTTTATACTCGCTCAAATCCAGAGGTTTGGGCACATAGCTGGACTGCTGTTCCTCGCGGCGGGCGGTCAGTTCGGCCTTGAGAGCGGCATTCTCCGCCAACAGCTGCTCAAAGTTGATGGCAACACTGTTGTCCGGAAGGGTTTCCGTCTGCTTGGCGGGCAAAGTGCGGTCAAATTCCCGCACATCCTGCCCCAGAGTGCTGTAACAGCAAGCCACAAAGTCCAGGAAAACAAAGAGGTTTTCCAGACAAAGCATCCCCTGTTCCTCGGAGATCTTCTTGCCGGTATGGGCTGCATTGTTGCCCATGCGGCGGATAAAGTCCGTGCGGCGGTAGATGTCCGTGCCTACGATATCCTTGAACTCCTCGGTGTTCATCAGGCTGACAAGGTTGTCCTGATAGGGCATGACCAGACTGCTGTCCACGGAATACATCCATTTGACGGCAAACTCCATGGCCCGGCGGCAGTTGATGACGGCAGCCGAGGGGTCGATATGCAGAATCTTCTCGGCAGCCACTGCCACGGAGGAAAACGTGTTAAATTGCGGGTCTGAGGTCAGAAAGTCGAAGTTGGTCATGAGATCACCTCACAATTGTGGTGTTTCTATAGCATTTATGCGGTATTTTAGTGAAGTTGCATTAATGTTCACCCAAAGTATTTCTGTATCAGTGATTTTTCCAGTGTTTCCAGTTTATTCAAACTCTGCTGGATGGCCAATTTTGATTTGTCGGTCTGTTCGACGAAGGCTGCGAATTGGTTTTGCAATTCAACATCGGGCACTAACATCACAATCTTATTCATCGTTGAAATTGGCAACTGAGGCTGTGCAGAACCACTTGCAATCCGCTCTTTTATAGATGCCAGTTGCATTTTGAACTGTTCAATGAAAAATCTTTCTGTAATACGGTCACGCTTCATCCTCAGAATGACCATACCAGAATTGATTCGCATATGCTCGTATGGAACAGATTCGTCATAAAAAGCCAAATTACCAAGGGTTCCACGAGTTGTTAAAACAACATCTCCACGGCTTAGTTTACCGTTACGAAGGATTTTATCTTTTTCCTCCGTGATATACATACAATTTTCAAAAGAAAATCCGTTAGAGGTAACATTTTTGGCATTGAGGAATAAACAAAAGCCTTCTTCGGAGAACTCTTCCTGTTTAGGATAATTCTTACCTCTGTCTCCATCAATTATCTCACAGAGTTCTGTCATTGGTGAGGTGGGTAAGCCCTTTTCATTGTGTTCTGCATCACCAAACAGTTCGACAAATCGTGCTTTGACCAACTCGTCCAGCTTTGTAAGCTGCTGCTTTTGGATAGAAATTAGATCGCAGACCTTATCAAGCGCATCTGTTATATTCTGTTGTTCTTTCAAGGTGGGAACGGTAACTGAATAGCCTTCTAAAAAGCTCTTGGGGACACGTTTTTGACCGGCACTCCCTGTCATATTTTTCTCTGCTTCTTTTCTGAACGAAGGCCAACTCAGCAAATAGAACAACCATTTACTACTAACGTGCTCAGTTAACGGACGGAGCACGTGAAACTCTGTACTTCCAAACCCAATACCGTTTTTTAATTCGCAGGCAATTGCACCCTTTCCGTTTTCCATGCAGGGTGTAATCTTTGCGAACAGCACATCCCCATCTTGGAAATAAGTAAATCCCTTTTTCACCTCATGGTATTCTTTCACATCAGAAGGGTCAAACTCACCATTTTCTCCAACCTTTGACATTGGAACAAATGACACTTCAAGATTATCATCAAATCCCAGGGATTTGGGATTGATGATACAAACGTCTTTAAGCTTTGCCATCACAGCATCCCCTCCAGCTCCTTGAGTCCCTTGGTGATCTCAGCCTCCAGTTCATGCAGCTGAGCCATGATCTCTTGCGTAGAGGGGTACTCCGCAGGCTTGTACTCGGTCTTCTTATACTTATTGATGGACAGGTCATAGCCGTTTTCCACGATCTCGTCCTTGGGCACGAAGAAGGATTTTTCGGTGCGCCCCCGGCCTTCCTCACTCGCAAGATCATGGAACCGGGCAATGATATCGGGGATATCGTTCTCCTTTACCTCGCTGCGCTTGTCATCCAGAGAGAAGCCGTCAGCGGTCATGTCGTAGAACCACACCTTGTCCGTACCGCCGTGGCCGGTCTTGGTGAAGATCAGAATCCCGGTGGACACACCTGCGTATGGCTTAAACACGCCGCTGGGCATGGAGATCACCGCCTCCAGACGGTTGTCCTCCACCAGAGCCTTGCGGATGGCCTTGTGGGCCGTAGACGAGCCGAACAGCACGCCGTCGGGAACGATACAGGCGCAGCGTCCGCCCACCTTCAGCATCCGCAGGAACAGGGCCAGAAACAGCAGTTCCGTCTTCTTAGTCCTGCAGACCTTCAACAGATCGGTGGACACGATATCATAGTCCAAGCTGCCCTTGAAGGGCGGATTTGCCAGAATCAAGGAGAATTTACCCGTGTCCGTGTTCTGATCGGACAGGCTGTCCCGGTACTCAATGTTGGGATTGTCCACGCCGTGGGTCATCATGTTCATGGTGCCAATGCGCAGCATGGTGCGGTCCATGTCATAGCCGGTGAACATGGTGTTGTTATAGTGGGCCTTGCGCTCCTTATTGAAGAAGATTTCATCTTTATGCTTTTCACGCAGGTACTCCCCCGCCGCCACCAGAAAGCCGCTGGTGCCGCAAGCGGGGTCGCAGATAACCTCATCCGAACCGGGAGCCATCAGTTCCACCATCATGCGAATGATATGGCGGGGGGTACGGAACTGGCCGTTGGTTCCAGCAGTGGCCAGTTTAGACAACAAATACTCATAAACATCGCCACGGGTATCCTTGTCGGTCAGCCCGGAATTGTAAATGCCGTCCATTTGATCCACGATCTGGCTCAGCTTCTGAGCGGTGGGAATCATGAAGATGGCATCGCCCATATACTTGGAATAAGCGCTGTCCTTGTCGGCATGGAGGTTCTTGATGAAGGGGAACACGCCGTTCTGAAGGATCTCGAACATATTGGCTGCAGGGAGATCGCGGAACACAGACCATTTGAACTGGGTTCCGGGCATTTTCTTTTCGCCCACAGAAAACTCACCGTCAAACAGGCTCTTGTAGGGCAGGCCCAGCATGAGGGCTTCTTTGCTGCGGAGGTTGTCCTTATCATCCAGATCACGAATGAACATCAGATAAGTAATCTGCTCGATTACAGACAAGGGATTGGTCAGTCCGCCGGTCCAGAAAGTCTCCCAAAGACTGTCAATTTTATGTTTCAGTTCACCAGTAATCATCGTACAGATTCCTCTACTTTCTTGACATAGCGTCCGCTGCGGACTCTCCCATCCTTTGGTTTCTCCGCATCTGCCGGGATGGCCCAAACATAGCCCATCCGGGATGCACCGGGGATGCGATCCTGCTTGCAGAGCACCTGAATGCGGCGGGGCGAAAGCCCCCATTTCTCTGCCGTCTGTGAGATAGACATATATTCCATATGGTTCCTCCCCTTCTGAAAGCAAAGAAGCCCTACGTTTCCGTAGGGCTTTCAAAATGCGGATTCAGCCAGTTGAATTGGCCCTCGTTCCCACTTAAATTGATAGAATTATTATAGTCCGAGGAGCGAACAATGTCAACTTCGCGAAACACTTATCTCTTTTACCCTTTGTGTTGATATAGGCTTATCCACCAGACCCTTCGTCGAAATGCTGGAACTCTAAGCATAGGAAAAGGCTCTACAGAATTTCTTACAAATCTTGTAGAGCCTCATTCATTTCAATCAGTTCAACAAATTGGAATCTATTTCTTCAATACTTTTTTGCACCGAGTGCGTTTGTTGCATTTAGGACACTTTAAATGACGGGTAGTTCCTCTATGCATTGCCATCATTGCTTCTTTATAGGCAGGAACAATTTCGTAACCGCAATTTTGACATTTATAAGCACCCACACTTATTTCCATAAATTATTGAGTGGGGAGAAAATCAGTATGGAAAACAACAATCAGAAAAACGAACAGCTTTTGCTTGATATGGTGAAAGAATTAGAGAAGAAAAACAAAACAGTTTGGTCTTCTATGTGGGCAATTTTGATTGTAAGTATGACAGCCCTAATTGCAGGTATCTTTGTTGCCGGATTTTTTATACCTGAAGGGGTGTGGCAGCTTATCACAGTTCTCGGACTTTGCGTCCTATTTTTATTTGATTCATTTTCTGTTTCTCCTTTCACCCAAACCATACCGCTATTTCCTTCAAAAATCTACATACCATTGGTTTGGTTGAACAATATCAGCTATTGGTTGTGTGATTTTTCCCACTCAACTAATAGCTTGCGAGTTCAGCGGCGCACAGCACTGCTATCACTTACCTGGCCGAAAAAGAATTGGGGCTTCCCTCTCATCTGCTCTCCACTTTTATCCGAAGATAGGCGACTCATCCCAGTCCGGAAAGAGCTGAGCTCTTAGTAAGTCGCGTGTATTCTGCGCGTAAGAACCGCAGATTGATTTGATAGGTTCGAGGTTCTGGGGTATTTCCATACCCGCGTGTTTTCGCACATTCGCCATTTCGACGCTGTTCGACAACCCAAAGCCTTGGGACGCAACGGTTTTGGACGCGCTCCTCCATTGCCACTCCACGGCAGGTACTGAAGAACTGGGCCATCTGGAGATTATTGGTGCTATCGTCCATCAGTTGACTAAAAATCTTACAGAGGAACAGCTGAAAACCTGCGGTTTTGATGCATATTTTGTCGATCATACTGCGGGTGTTTATCCTGTTGCGGCATCTGGCTTCCCATGGAGCGCCGCTTCTATGCAGGTAAAGGGTGACTTGATTGCTGATTTGACAGAAGATTTAGCAGCGGAGCAGAAAGCGAGAGTCACTTATGATAACATTCTCCGTCTCAGCGATGATCCGGATGTAAATGATGTAATTAAATTTCTGCGCGCCCGTGAGATCGTGCATTTCCAACGATTCGGTGAAGGTTTGCGACTGGCGAAAGAGAAAATGGATTCCAAAAACATTTATTTTGTCAATCCATCCTTTGACACCAATGCGATTCCCAATATGAAAGGAAATGCCTGATTTGATGTATAAGAAAAGGCGGCCGGAATTCCGGCTGCCTTTTTCTTATACATCAATCAATGATAACCTGAATATTCAGATTCAATGTTTCTGCATCCTTCAGCACTGACAGAAGTCGTTCCGCATACTCTCCCAGTGTAGTCTTCAGAGCAGACATGTGCAGAATATGAATATTTACCTCTTCCATCAAATCGGTAAGACAATCGTAGAGAGCGTCCAGATTGCCGCCGTACCATTCCGGAAAACCCAGAACCGCTGCCATCTGTTTGTGCAGGTCATCCCTGCTCCTGATTTTTTCTCCATCAAGGACGAGTTTCATGCATTATTCCTCCCCGTACAGCAACTCAAAGGACTTGTAGTGATCCGGTGTGTAGTAAATCAGGCCGTCGTTGGAGAATACGATTCGTTTGGCTCCGCGTTCCTTGGCACCTAACGTATCAACATCGCATTCCTGATAGGTGCGCCCTTTCTTTTCGGGAAGCAGTCCCTCATAGTTGCCGAAGCGATCGCCGCCGATACACTTTCCGGGAGCATACGACTCCAGATTGCCGCCGGACCAGCCCAAATTCTGAGCTTCTTTTTTTGTAATGAAGTTTTTCGGAAGCTTTCCATACAGATGGAGATACAGCGCGACATCCTCCTTTGCAGTGTAGCTTCCGTTCTCGTCGAGCTGCGGGGAATCCTCGGTGGATTGCTGGGCATCATCAGCTGATTGTGCAGGGGCCTCCTGTGTTGGAGCAGAAGAGGTTTCCTCCAGTATGTCGATGGCAGTGTCCAGAACGAAATCCACTGCCTCCTGCTTACAGGAGGAAAACAGGATAAGCGCTGTTAAAATTACCAGAAAAAGGGAAAATACCCGCTTCATACTGTTCTCCTATAGTTACCGTGTTTATGTGATCATTTCTGCGAATTCATCCTCAGTCAAAACCGGGATTCCCAGCTCCTGCGCTTTTTGCAGCTTGGAACCTGCGGCTTCACCTGCAACCACATAGGTGGTTTTTTTGGAAACGGAACCGGATGCTTTGCCGCCCCGCTGTTCAATCATGTTTTCTGCTGTTTTTCGATCAAAACGATTGAGCGTACCAGTCAGAACGAAAGTCATGCCTGCGAAGCGCTTGTCCACCAACTCAGCAGTGCTTTTCATATTGACTCCGGCAGCTTTCAGTTTTTGCACCAGATCCTGTGACTGCGGATTGGCCAGCCAGTCCAGAATGAACCGGGCAGTAATGGCTCCCACGTCATCAATCTGCGTCAGTTCCTCCAGCGTTGCGTCGGCAAGCGCATCAAAGCTTCCAAAATGTGCGGCCAGCACTTTGGCTGCCTTGACACCAACCTGCCGGATGCCCAGCGCGTACAGCAGCTTGCCAAGATCGTTGCTTTTGGATTTTGCGATGGCTTCTACAGCGTTCTGTGCAGACTTTTTACCCATTCGATCCAGCTGAGCGATGTCCTGCTCCTGCAAATAATAAAGGTCTGCTGCGGTGCTGACAAGGCCGCTTTCCACCAACTGCTGGACAACAGCCGGGCCGAGACCTTCAATATCCATCGCATCCCGGCTGGTAAAATGTGTGATGTTTCTCAGGAGCTGTGCAGGACACTCCGCGCCTGTGCAGCGCATGGCAGCTCCATCCGGATCACGTACTGCAGGTGCTCCGCAGACAGGACAACTGTGCGGAAGATGATATGGAGTCGTTCCCTCGGGACGTTTGGAAAAATCCACCTCCACGATTTCAGGGATGATTTCGCCCGCTTTCTGAACGATCACCATATCGCCGATCCGGATATCCTTTTCAGTAATATAATCCTGATTATGCAGTGTGGCGTTGGTGACCGTAGTACCTGCCAGACGAACAGGCTCCAGAACGGCCTTGGGCGTCAAGACACCGGTACGGCCAACCTGAACCACGATGTCAATCAATTTGGAGGGTTTTTGCTCCGGCGGATATTTATATGCCACTGCCCACTTGGGGCATTTCACCGTACTGCCAAGTGTTTCACGGTCTGACAGGTTATTTACCTTTACAACTGCTCCATCCATATCATAAGGATAACTGCCGCGCCGCTCATTGATATCGTGGATTTCCTGCAGACAGGCATCAGCGCCCTTGACTGTTTGATAGGGAATGACCTTGAAATTCTGACTCTTCAGATATTCCAGTGTTTCGGCATGCGTGGTGAAGGACTTCCCTTCTGCCAGCTGCAGATTGAAAATCTGAATATCCAGACGCCGCTGGGCGGCGATGCGGGGATCCAGCTGCCGCAGAGAACCTGCTGCGGCATTGCGGGGATTGGCCATCAGCTGCTGCCCTTTCAGCTCGCGCTCGGCATTGATCTCTTCAAATACCGTGTGAGACATGAAGACCTCGCCGCGGACGATGAGCCGTGGAAGCTTCTCCGGCAGCGTCATGGGGATAGAACGAATAGTTTTCAGGTTTTCCGTCACATTTTCACCGATGCGGGCATCACCGCGGGTAGCGCCGGCAAAAAAAACACCATTCCGGTATTCCAAAGCTACAGACAAACCGTCGACTTTGGGCTCCACAGTGTATTCCATATCCTTACCAAGGACGTTTTCCATTCTCTGGCAGAAGTCCTCCACCTCTTCAGCACTGAACACATCCTGAAGGCTTTCCAGAGGCACGGGATGCGCATACTCTTCAAAACCGGGGAGAATCCGGTCACCCACCCGCTGGGTGGGTGAATCCGGCGTGATTTCTTCCGGGTGCTGACGTTCCAGCTCCACCAGTCTGCGGTTCAGCATATCATACTCATAGTCGGACATGGTGGGAGCGTCCATCACATAGTATAAATAGGCGTTTTGATTGAGCTTATCTCTAAGCTCTTTCATTTCTTCCCGATAATTCATGATTGTTACATCCTTTATCAGTTTTCGTTCAGAACACGATCTTTGGCGATTTCATCCATAGCATCACCGGAGTGAAAATATGTGTAGGAATCCGGTACATCTCCAACAATGATGGTTTCCGCAACAGTTATGGCGTTGCTGACCTTCGTGGCAGTAGCAAAACCAGGCAGCAGAATACTGACGGAGACATCCACTTTCAGCAGGATCCTGTGCTTGGTCTGATTGATTCCGGCGGAGGTAAATTCATTTTCCAGCATTGCGGTGGATGAGCCAACAGACTGCATCCTGACTTTGATACCGGGACCTCGGCCTGCCAGCAGACTGGTACCGGTCAGTGTTCCTACCGGAATAGAGAGATCTTTGGTGGATACCTCAGAAACCTTGCTGAGAATATCCTTCAGAATTTCAGCCTGCAAGCGGTTGAACTCAGTCATGTTACTTTTCACCGCTGTGATGGCACCGTTGTTGTCTTTTTCAAAGGAAATCATCCGGTCATACTGAAATGTTCCCTTTTCCACTGCGTCATTCACCGTTTCCGACACCAAGCGGTTCACCGTGCTGCTTACCCGAGTCGTTGCCAACCGAGTCAGAATGGTTCGCATTTGCCCGGCACCAATGATCAGCAGAAGCAGCAGCGCAGTGAGGACCGTGAAAACCATCCACTTGATCAGGGTGCGGCGAGGTATATATCGCCGATAGCCGTAAAACCCACGCATAGAATTCCCCCCCTATTGGCTCATCCTATGCGGTGACAGCTATTCCTTATTTCAGTTCGTGAACGATGGATTTGAAGACTTTTCCGCGTTCCATGAAATTGCGGAAACGGTCAAATGCGGCACAGGCAGGCGAGAGTGTGACAACATCACCTTCAGATGCAAAGCTGGACGCCAACTCAACCGCTTCCCGGAAATCATCGGTTTCCAGAATCACGGGCAGTCCATCCTGATATCCATCTGCGTTAACAACGGCTGCGCGGATCTTATCTGCGGTAGCACCGCACAGAACCAGCATCTTCACATGTTCCACGATTTCCGGGCCCAACACATCGAAGGGAATGTGTTTGTCATAGCCACCGGCGATCATGATGACCTTCTGAGGGAAGGCGCGCAGTCCTGCGATGGCTCTGGTGGGACTGGTGGCAATGGAGTCGTTATAGTAACGCACGCCCCGAAGTGTGCGAACAAGCTCTATGCGATGCTCTACGCCGCCAAATTCCTTTGCAAAGCTGCGAATCACATCATCAGACACCATGTCGTCCACCGCAGCAATAGCAGCCATATAGTTCTCGACATTGTGGATGCCGGGAAGGCGAATGTCCGCTCTGGTCATGACCTGACGCTCTTCGCCATTCTTGCGGGCAATGATGGCATCTCCCCGCAGGAAAACACCTTCTTCCGGCTCCTCTTCACGGGAAAACAAACGTACAGCGCCTACGGCACGCTCCGACTGGGCACGGGTAATGCTGTTGTCTGCATTGAAGACAGCCAGATCGTTTTCTGTCTGATGCAGGAAAATGTTCTCCTTGGCAGCCACATATTCATCCATGCCTGTATGGACATCCAAATGATTGGGCGCCAGATTGGTGATGATAGCGATGTGTGGACTCTTTGTTTTCATAGTAAGAAGCTGGAAGGAGGACAGCTCAAGAACAGCTATATCCGTGGGCTTCATATCATCGGTCTCTACCAGCAGCGGATGGCCGATATTGCCGCCCAGATGCACTGTCCGGCCGGCATGGCGCAGCAGTTCGGCGATGATGGTTGTTGTTGTTGTTTTTCCATCACTTCCGGTAACCGCGATAATGGGACAGGGACAAACCTCAAAAAACACTTCCATCTCCGAAGTAATGATACTCCCCTTTTCTGCGGCAGCCAGCAGCGCGGGGACATCCGGCCGCATGCCGGGTGTCCGGAAAATTACATCCTGATCCAATCCTTGCAGATAGTTGTCACCAAGCTGCAGTCTGGCACCCATAGCTTCCAGACGCTGGGCATCCTCACCCAGTCCGGCGCGATCCTTACGGTCACAGGCAACAACGGAAATACCGGCTTTCAGCAAGGCTTCGATCAGTGGGCGATTGGACACACCGATACCGATGACTGCCACGGTTTTATTCTTCAGAGAATCCAGATATGCGGAAAAATTCATACAATGCGCTCCTTTGCACGCAGGATTGGGGCAAAAATAATAATTAATTATACCGCATTTATGACGGAATAGCAACGAAGACGGAAAATTTTCGCCGGCGATCCGTGTTCTCATGGATTGGGATGGCACATTTGTTGACAATTCTTCATTCTTTCCGTATAATGAACTGGCGAGTAAGCCAGACAGTCGCGTGGGCAGGCCGAAAGGCCGTCCATGAGGAAAGTCCGGGCTCCACAGGGCAAGGATAACGGGTAACGCCCGCCGAAGGTGACTTCAGGAAAAGTGCAACAGAGATATACCGCTGTCGGTTTGCCTGCAAACCGACAGTAAGGGTGGAAAGGCGAGGTAAGAGCTCACCCATCACATGGGAACATCGTGATGCTGTAAACTCTATCCGGAGCAACACCGCTATGGGAGCAGGGGGATCTCCCCCGAGGCTGGCCCGGTCGCTCCCGGGGTGGCTTGAACGTATCGGCAACGATACGTCTAGATAGATGACTGTCAAATACAGAACCCGGCTTATAGACTTGCTCGCATGTATATGAGGCCGTTCGCGTAATCCGCGGACGGCCTCTTCCCTATTTCCTCCGGAAACCGTTTATCGCCCCCATATATTCAACAAAAGTTAAGTTTTGTTGAATATATGTTATGGACGGTTGATGCCCTCAATATGAATGTACCGTGCTTCCGTGTATTCATAGGTGTTTAATGGACGGTTATCCGCGTCCTGACTGTGCGCGGCTACCAGAATATCTGCAGGTGTTCGAGGTTTGTCGGCATAAACGATCACTGGTGAATGCTGAAAGCGTTCGCCTCCAAATCGCAGCTGAACGATGTCTCCCGGAAGAACTTCTTCTATGCTGCACTTTCTCCCTATCGGACCGATAGAAGGAGCGCTCCGTGTGAGAAAGCGATAAAGATATTCCACTCCCGTCCATGCGGGCGCCTTTTCATTGGCGTTAATATAATACCAGCCGAAGGTCGGGGTGAAATTCATTACCTGACTTCCGGTATAGATACATTGTGAGGCAAAATTGGTGCAGTCACCACCGATGTTCTCATAATTATAAAAGAACGGATTACGGCTGTATGCCCATCGATGCGCATACATAACTGCGGCAATACGATGATAGTCCTTCGTGAAGTGCATGTGTCCCCCTCTCCTCTCCGTCTATTCTATGCATACGGGGAAAAGGTGTCACAGCTCCGGAGCGGATATAGAAAGAACCTGCCGGACATGATGTCCGGCAGGTTCTGACGTATGATAAATTATGCCTTGCCGTCACAGCCCAGAACATGGATCAGCTTGTGCTTGACCATCTCCTTGATATTGGCGCGGGCGGGTTTCAGATACTCGCGGGGGTCGAACTTGGAGGGAGCCTCGTTGAAGAACTGGCGAATGGTACCTGTCATGGCCAGACGCAGGTCAGAGTCGATGTTGATCTTGCAGACGGCCAGCTTGGCAGCCTGACGCAGCTGCTCCTCAGGCACACCAACAGCATCGGGCATGCTGCCGCCGTTTTCATTGATCATCTTCACGAAGTCCTGAGGAACGGAAGAAGAACCGTGCAGAACGATGGGGAATCTGGGCAGACGCTTGGAGACTTCCTCCAGAATGTCAAAGCGCAGGGGGGGCGGAACCAGGATGCCCTTCTCATTGCGGGTGCACTGTTCGGGCTTGAACTTATAGGCGCCGTGGCTGGTGCCGATGGCGATGGCCAGAGAGTCGCAGCCGGTTCTGGCAACAAATTCTTCCACTTCCTCGGGGCGGGTGTAGGAAGAATCCTCGGCAGAAACATTGACCTCGTCCTCAACGCCAGCCAGAGAACCCAGCTCAGCCTCCACAACCACACCGTGAGCATGTGCATATTCCACGACGCGCTTGGTGATCTCGATGTTCTCCTCGAAGGGCTTGGAGGAAGCATCGATCATAACGGAGGTAAAGCCGCCGTCAATGCAGGATTTGCAGGTTTCAAAGCTGTCGCCATGATCCAGATGCAGCGCGATGGGAATGTCGGGACACTCGATCACAGCAGCCTCCACCAGCTTCATCAGATAGGTATGGTTTGCGTATGCGCGGGCACCCTTGGACACCTGCAGGATCAAAGGAGCGTTGACTTCGCGGGCAGCCTCGGTAATGCCCTGAACGATCTCCATGTTGTTAACGTTGAATGCGCCGATAGCGTAGCCGCCGTCATAAGCCTTCTTGAACATTTCGGCAGTAGTAACCAGTGCCATATTCATCATCTCCATTAAGAATGAATTTCGTTTGCT
>SVLJ01000006.1 GCA_015067995.1 Oscillospiraceae bacterium | reverse complement strand
GCATCGAGCAGGGCAAGAAGTACTTCTCTGTTGCCTCCGGCGGCGGCACCGGCCGTACCCTGCATCCCGACAACATGGCCGCCGGCCCCGCCAGCTATGGCATGACCGACACCATGGGCCGTATGCATGGTGACGCTCAGTTCGCAGGCTCCTCCTCCGTCCCCGCCCACGTGGAAATGATGGGCTTCCTGGGCGCCGGCAACAACCCCATGGTCGGCATGACCGTGGCCTGCGCTGTTGCAGTTGCTGAAAGCCTGAAGTAAGAGGGATTTTGAGGCACATTTGCCTCTGAAACGTTCCGAAACACAATATTCTTCCTAAACAAAACAGGAAGCACGTCATTTTCGTGAAAACGAGCATGATGTGCTTCCTGTTTTTGTGTTTTCGGAGGGTTTTTCAATGAAGAAAATGAGGATGTGCTTCCCAAGGGAGAAGACTTTCGCGGACGGTTTTGGCGAATACATCTTGGACTGTAAGGCAAGGAACCTGCGTGATGGAACAATCCATCACTATCAGGAAAGCATCAAACAAATCTACAAAAGAATACCACCTGATACGCCTATTTCCTCGCTGAATAAACAGACGATGACTAACTTCTATATCGCTCTGCGGGAAGACCCAAAACTGAACGAGGTTTCTATGGGAACTTACGCACGGGATTTGAAAACCCTGATGCGGTTCTTTATGAAGTGTAAGTATATCCCTCATTTTGAAATCCAGTTGCCGAAAGCAGACAAAGCCCCCATCCAGACCTACACGGACGATGAACTGCGGAAACTGCTGAAAAAGCCAGATGTCCGCAAATGTATCTTCTCTACGTATCGCAGTTGGGTGATTGTTAATTTCCTGCTCTCTACTGGCATTCGGCAAAACAGCCTTGTGAATATCAAAATCAAGGACATAGATTTTGATAACTCAGTTGTGTATGTCAATACCACGAAAAACCGCAAGCCCCTGATTATCCCGTTGAATGAGGACATTATCAAAATCCTCCAAGAGTATTTACAGTATCGCGGCGGAAGCATTGACGATTGGCTCTTCTGCTCCGTCTATGGGAAACAACTCACGCGAAGCAGTTGCTACCACGCCATCTGGGACTATTGCCACGAACGCGGCTTGGAGCGGACAGGCGTCCATCGGTTCAGACATACATTTGCGAAAAAATGGGCGACTATGGGAGGTTCTGTGGTCACGCTCCAAAAAATACTCGGTCATAGCAGTCTTGCGATTACAGAGAACTATCTGAATATCCTGACAAGCGATATCCAGAAGGACATTGAGAAGGTGAATATCATCCGCAGTCTGAAACAGGAACGGGTTCGTATGAGGGCTTAACCCAACAACTTGGAACATCTTTCAACATAGACGAACAAAAGGGAAGGTGATTAAACACCTTCCCTCATCTTTACTCATCTTCATACATATCTGCGGCTGCCTGAATAAACTGTTTCATCTTCTCCACTACTGGCTCCGGGCTAAGTATCTTTGCCATTCGTCCCAGAGTAGCCACCCACGCAAAAAACGGCGGGCTGATTTCCACAGGAACCGTGATGGTGAAGTGCGTTTCGTCATCCGGTATCATCATAACATCGTCGCCAAACTGCTCTATTACTTGGTCTGCCGCTCTCCTATGAAAACGGATTTTGACATTGTATTCCTTGCCCCTATACATATCAAACACTTTGGCTCTTGGACGGGTAATGTCGTTTGTCTTAAACTCTTCTTTCCCTTCCCGCTTTGCGAGGCGTGGCTTTGAAATTCCGTCCATTCTATCTACGCGATAGTAGCGGAATATCTTACCGTCATAGGCATAGAGATACAAATTACCCTTGCTCCACAGGAGGGCATACGGACTGACAAAAATCTTTTCTCCCTTGTTGGAGTATTCTTTTCTCTTTTGCTTGTCCGGTGTGTAATGGAAATAGCGGAAACCGATTTGCTTATCCTCTGCGATGGCCTGATAAATCCTATCCGCCTCTTTCACCACAGCATCATTGGTATTGCGGACACGGTTAGAAACAAACGCCTGTCTGTTGAGCGTTCTTTGCGTATGAATGTCTGCGAGTTCTTTTACCTTCTCTGTGATTTTGCGTGCCTCGCTCTGGGTGATGAACTGTAAGGACTGGATACCATCAACAAGCATACGCAGTTCCCGTGGCTCAAATGCCGGGTTTGCCACCCAATATCCACCAGCACCTTTTACACCCCGGATGTGAGGATCAAACTGAACATCCAACTTCATTGTGGCTTTAATAGCCTCTAAATCGGCATACAGCGTATTTACAGAAATGACGATGCCATAAGTGGCAAGATAGTCTAATATCTGCTTTCGCGTAGCCGCATGCCCTTTACAAGTATTCTTCAACAGATATTGGTAAAGAAGAAACTGCCGTTCTCCGGGTGGATATTTTCTGTCTTCGTGGAGGAAATCTGTGTTTGCCATCCAATCGCCTCCCTGTCGTTTTGGGTATTATAAGGGATTCTTCGCGTTATTCGGAAATAGCCAAGAGTTCTGTCAATACGCGGTCAAGGAGCGGTAAATACTTGTCATCAATGCGATGGATTTTATCCAGAAGCAGAGCATCTTCATTTCTTCCTTCTCCAAACAAGACATAATCCGCAGACAAACCCAAGACACCGCAAATCTTCGTCAGCATCTTTACCGATATTCCGGTTCTTCCCCGCTCAACCTCTGCCATATAGGACACGCTTACATCCAATAGCTCCGCAAATTTTTCTCTGGTATATCCCAAATCCTCGCGAGCTTTTCTGATACGCATATACAAATAGCATCACCTCAACCAATAGTATTAGTGATACCTTTCGCCATTAACATCAATCTATATAGTATAAAAAACATCTTGTATTTATTGATGTTTCAAATTATAATGAGGTTGACTTCTTAAGACTGTTGGTATTGGTCTGAACATCGTCTTAAGCAAAACTTTATGAAATGAGGAATATCATATGAAAAACAAGACAACTGCATTGATTCTATCTGTTCTGGTCGGAACGCTCGGCGTAGACCGCTTTTATTTGGGATATATGGGGATGGGTGTTCTAAAATTGCTCACCGGCGGTTGCTTTGGTATCCTCTGGATCATTGATATCGTTAATATCGCAACCGGTAAATTACAGCCCGCAGACGGAACCCCTTATGAGGATATCAAAATCGTTTCTGCTGAGTCTCAGTCGGCCAAAAACCCTTATGACGATTTAGAAAAACTCGCTCAACTCCACAAAACCGGTGCATTGACCGATGAAGAGTTTGCCAAAGCAAAGGCAGAGTGTCTTTCTAAAATGTAATTTCGGAGGCATCTCTATGAAAAAGAATATTTGGAAGTATCTCTCTATTATTTGCTTTATAGCGACTATGGGATTGTATTATCTTCGCGCAACAGGCGCGGAGTCCGAATACAAATTTTACATAACCATGATTATTGGTTGCGCAATAATTGTTATCGCCCTTCTTTCTTCTATCCCCGGTATTGCTACCATCGGCTCTGGCGTCCTAACCATTTCTTTAGTTCATCAATTCATTTATTTTGCAAAGGATATCCCGTGGCTCTTTGGCAATAGCGCCGCAGATGCAATGTTTCGGAAAAACAATTGGAAAGCATTCACAATAGAATCCGGTATCATAGCCACATTCATCATTGCGCTTGTTCTTTTGTTAATCGGATGTATTCCAACAAAATTATCTAAAAAACTCGGAATGACTTCTGCAGTATCGCTTACAATTAGTTTTGCTATTTTAATGCTCTATCGTAGTGGCAACTATACAGGCTGGTACTTATCTTCCGGAGTTCCTCTTTTTTGGTCCAATGGGCATCGTGCGTTGCTTTATCTGGTACTTATCGTCGGAATCATATCTCTCTGTTTCTTTGCCGACAGTGTTTTTAAAGAAAACGTCGCTACCAGAGCAGCCGCACGAGCTAAACCACAACCTGCGGATAACAAGGTTGACAGTCTTGTTCGGTTAAAGACACTGTTGGACAACGGAACCATCACGCAAGAAGAGTTTGAAGAAAAGAAAAAAAATCTATTGGAGACGTAATATAGTGATTAACAACTCAACTACATTTTTGCACACTTTCTTTTTTGCCGCTGATACATATTCCGCGGATGTGATTGATAGAAAAGTAGACCCCTTTGTTGTTCAGGCTTGCTGTAGCAATCACATGATAGATGTTATTTGGAATAATGGCAAAAGATTATATCACATATTACCAGAAGGAAAAAAAATAATTCAACAATAGCACACAGGGAGCCACACGGCTCCCTGTTCTTCTTACCCCTCCAAAAGGCCAATATACTTATACGCTGTTGTTCTGCTGATATCGCACACTCTTGCCAACTCGCTCACATTCAACCGCTTGCTTTTGTATGCGGGATAATGACGCAGGAACGCGGCGGGAATATCGTCTGCCGTTGCCTGAGGTCTGCCGATCCTCGCACCCTTCGCCTTGGCGTTTGCCATTCCAGACTTTACACGCTCCCGGATAATACGCAACTCCAATTCGGCAAACACACCGGACATTTGAATAAAAGCATTTGTCATTGGGTCAATCTGGCCGTTGGAACAATCCACGGTGATGCTCCCCACAATCACCAACCGCAGACGCTTGGCACGAATGATTTCTATAATCTCACACAACTGCTTCGTGCTTCTGGCAAGGCGGGAAACCTCCAAAGTGATGATGGTATCCCCTTCCTGTGCCTGTTCCAAAAGAGAGGACAACTGGCACTTGACGGCTGCGTCCCCGTGTTCATACTCCAAAAAGATGCTCTCTGCTCCCGCCTGTTTCAGTTCCCGCACCTGACGGTCAATATCCTGCTTGCTCTCATTGGTAGAGCATCTTGCGTATCCGTGTTCCATCTGTCTTCCCCCTTCTTCTGGAACACGGCGGAGATTATTACTCCGCCGTATTCATTTCGTGCCGTTGAATCATTGGCAACCCATCATCGTTTATGGCATCCAGTAGCAACCGCATCCCTAACCGGAAGCCCCGGCTAAAACTGTCAAACTCGGCAAGGTCATTCAGTTTGTTCTCCACCGTACAGTGTGCGTCATAGGCTTTCTTTCCAACAGACGACAACTCTTTGTAGAAGATATCGCAGGTTTCAATGGCCTCCCGCATCAACTCTTCGTATTGACTGCCGCGGCGGTATCCCCGTTCGCTTGGGGTTATCTTCCCTTGCCACAGGTCTTCCAAAGCATACATACTGTTTCCTCCTTCTGGCTTGCTCCACGGGCTTTGTGTTGCCCGTGGAGCGTATTTAGTTTAGCAGGACACGGAGAAACGCCGACTGCTGACGGGCTTTGTAAAGTCCTTATAGAGGTCAGCATACAGACGCTTGAAGGTGGTGCTGTCAAACCGATTGGAAACCACACTGGTAAAACGGACGATGTAGGCACCGGCCACCAGTTCTTCGGTTCCCTGTCTCACCATCTCTTCTTTGATGGCTTCGCGGATGGTATCGGCCTTGGCCTTTGCCTTGGCAGCGAGGTCATCATAGTTATTCATAGTCTCAATCAGGGAAATCATTTCGTTCTTACTCATAATTCATATCTCCTTTTGGATGTTATTTGTGTTTGGGTATCTCCCTTAACTGTCTTTATTGTAGCACTAATATCTGGTGCTGTCTATTGGCAAAATACACTAATATTTGGTGCTTTCTTTGTGTAATTTTAGCACTTGATTTTAGTGCTTTTGCCTGCTACAATAAGGACAATGGGAAAGGAGGCTCTTTTTATGGCAATCCGCTACAAGGCAGATATAATGGCTGCCCTCAAAGAGAAAGGCTATTCATCCACGAAAATCCGTGAAGAGAAACTGATAGGGCAATCCTACTTACAGCAAATCCGCCACGGGGAATTGGTGTCTTGGAAGACCCTTGATACCATCTGTGCTCTGTTGGAGTGTCAGCCGGGAGACCTGATTGAGTATGTCCCTGTTCAGGAAACGGTAGAGTGAGTTTCGCTGACAGAATACCGCCATTTCGCGGCGGATTTCGGCCTCTTTTGAGCCGTCCAGAAGTGTTCAGCAAAACAAATGGTTGATTGAACACCGGGGGATATAATTCGGGCAGACCAGACCACAGAAGCCCCTTGCCGAAAAGGCGTGGGCAGAACTCTCACCAAAAGGCATTTTTGTTTCGGCTGACGGTATTGGCAGCCGAAACCGATACAACAAAAAAATGTGCCGTCAAACGGCACAAAACGAAAATAAGCGGTTTTAAGTCAAGTATTTAACAGTAATATAGATATATATTTCTGTTAATAGTCTGACTTAAAACCGCTTTGCTTATTTCCAGTCCTTCAAGATATCATCCAAGGCCACATCCAGAGCAGATTTCAGGCTCTTCTCCATAATCTTAAAAATCTCCGCTTCAAGGGCAGATTTCTTCTTTTTCTTCTTTTTGTCCTTCTTATCCCGATTATCAATCATCATCTCAACTTCACCCCATTCGTAAAGAAAATCTGTGGTAGTTCTTCGCCGGGGTCTTCCCGATCCAAAAGACGCTCCCATATTTTTCTTTTCTGCTCCATCATATTTGCCTGTGCTGATTGTCCGTTTATCTGATACCACGCCCAATCAGGCACTAACCCACGACTACGGGCAGATTTCATTGTATCGGTCATTCTTTTGCCCCTCCAATCTAATCCAACGGACGATGTTGAGAACCTTCACCCAAAGTCCGTGCGGTTCGCCGCACGGCTTGGGTAAGGGGTTCTCAACATCGCAATTTTATCTTCTATGGGATATGAAGATTAGGCAAAACATCTTAACTGGTATCACCCAATCAAGTCAGGCATTTAACACTAACAGAATAGAACATCCACCACTCTGCTACTGTTAAATGCCTGACTTAAAATCAGTCCTCAATTTCATTTTCAATGCTCTGCTGAATGTAGGTAAGCATTTGCTCTATCTGCTCGTTATAAATGCCGTTGATTTCGGGTATAGGTTGCTTTCTCGCCACACCACCATAATTCAACCGCATATTACAAATAGCGTCAAAGGAACAGTAGCCGTTATCTATGGCCTCCCAGTATTCACGCCACGCTTTGCGATATTCGGCATAGTCTGTCAGGCGTTGCGTTTGCTTAAAGGCAAAGTAGTATATGTAATTCTTGGTATTGCGGTCAATTAACTCTCTGGCCAACAGTTTCTGTGTGTAGTTTGCGATGGTCTGACGAGATATCCGGTGTCCCGCTTTCTCCGTCATCGTTTCTTTCACTTCATCTGGCATCGTCATAAAGATTTCATCGTTGAAATAATACCAATAGAAGTAGCGAAGTTTCTTGAAGTCTGTTCCTGCACCGCAGTCCAATTCGGTAATCGCGAAGACCTTAAAGGGGTCTCTCAAATTATGTATCTCATAAACCGCTTTCTCCCCTCGCCCAGATACAGCGAACTCAACCCCATACCCCCTTATTTTCCGCTCAATAGCCTGATTATCTTTTGATCCAAATATCACGGTCATTTCAGGCTTGGTATAGCACTTGCCGATTTCCAACATAACAACGTATCCTTTCCCTTTTAAGTTGAGTATTTAACAGTAATATAATTATACATTGGTGTTAATATCTTGACTTGATTAAGCGGTCTTGTCCGCTTTCACCTCCGCCTCTGCCTTTTTGGCAGCCAACTCATCGGCACGCTTCTGCTCTGCTTCAAGGATAGGACGGAAATCAACCACCTTGACTTCGTTATAGAGGTAGAACAGCGGGTTCTTGCGGAACTCGGGGAACTGAGCCACGAACCATTGACGAACAACCTTATAGCGGGAGGTCTGAGGCAGGCTGCCGCAGTTTTTCAGGAAGTTATAGGGTGTCAGATAATCTTCGCTGTTGGAAAGGCCATTGATAAACCTCTCCATATTCTCATATTTGAGGTTCTTAAACTGATTACAGCGAAAGACTTCTCCGGTGCTCTTGGATACATACTTGGAAGGGGTCTTGTGGGTCTTGCGGATAACTGTCAGACCGGGAATATCCCGCAGAAACTTGGTATAGAGTTCGTATGCTTTGCCCTCGCCTTGGGCGATTGCCTCTTCAAACTCCTTGGTGATGGTCAGGGTCTTTGCGGTCAGATTGAGTTTATAGCCGTTCATTTTCATATCCTCCTATACTTTTTCAATTGCTCTGTGGTTAGTCAGCCGCAATCTGCTCATTGCCCCGCTCCACAGGTTCGGCGTTGAGAATAGCCCGGGACATACGATATTCCGTAATCTCCTGCTTTGCCTTTGCCATATCAAAGCCGTTCTTGTCGGGATCAAACTCACCCAGGAACCACTTCTTGGTATAAGGATAGACGCTGATATCCCACTTCTTGGCATCTGCCTTAATGGCCTCATACTCCGCCATAATCTGCTCGGCATTCTTGAGAGTTTCAATGTAGGCTTCCATAAAGGCGAAATCCATACCGTCATAGGTTCTCTTGGCCTTGGTAGTATGCTTCTTCTGCTCCTTGACTTCCAACTTAAAGTCGGAGTGCTTAGCAACCTTTTCAGCCAGTTCCTCATAGGCGGGACCGAAACCCTTACTTGCCTTGTCGAAGCTGGCCTTGGTGCCGATAATCTTCTTCTCAATGAAATCGACGGTGAAACGGACGGTGTTGGTGGTATTCTTCTTCATAATAATCTCCATCTGCCTTTTGGCAGTCTGCGTTTTCTTAGGTCGCCACCTTTATTTTGTATTGTGAGGGCTTGTTTCATCTCTCACTTTCTGGCTTTATTATAGCAATGAGGGTATCCAAAAACTCTGGATACCCTCAAAAGTAATTACGATATTTTTCATTTGTTTTTTTGATGAAAGATGTTCCCTGTTCTTCTGGAAATGTTGAACCTTGTTCCGCTATGCTGAAAGATGAAAAAAGATGTTTGTAGTTGTTTAATTTAGTTCAAACATCTGGTTTCCTGAACACCTGAAAGTGTATAGTATAGAAAACACATCATCCATCCGATAATGATATGCGTTCTGTTTTGGAAGATATCAGGCTCACTCCCACAGAAACCCTTGTGCCCCAATACAAAAGCCGCCGACAGGCGGATTTGATGTGGAAATGATGGGCTTCCTGGGCGCCGGCAACAACCCCATGGTCGGCATGACCGTGGCCTGCGCTGTTGCAGTTGCTGAAAGCCTGAAGTAATTCCCCAAAATAATCCATATCCCCGGAGCGACTGCTCCGGGGATATTTTTATGCAGAATTTATAGTTTGATCTCGCCGTGCTTGGCCTCGTATCCCTGAATACACTCCCGAATCAGAATCAAAATCTGGCTGTTGGCAGAACGCCCCTCATAGTCCGCAACCACATGCAGCTTATGCAGCATCTCTTCATCAATACGAATGGACAGGCTCTTAATGGACATATCAGCACCTCTAAATAAATTTAAGATGCGTTTACTTTAGGCGCAATATGCGGTATCATGTTTAAAATAGATATAAAACATATCTAAAATATATTTACAGAGGTGTGTTATGCCAAACTATCAAAAGCTCTACGCCAAAATGTTTAACGCGGCCACGGATGCCCTCCGCGCACTGGAGAAACTGAACATCGGTTATGCGCAGACGCTGCTGCGCTGCGCACAGCAGGAAGCAGAGGAAGAATATCTGAACGACGACGGCACGAGCTCTGCACCAGAGGCATGATCACTGTTCTATACAAGTGGCACGCTTCCTGTTTTCGTCGGCAAGCCATCCTCCACTCGCGGACACAGATTTTGCGCAATCGGTTATATGTACATATGTCTTTGTCTCGTGCACATTATTCTGATTTTTGTTAAATTCCTGTTGACACTTGCCAGTTTTTAGGCGTATACTTTTCTTAGGTAAACTGCCAAACTGGCCAGTTCTGTATTTTTGTGTTTAGCAGGAGGACATTGTGATGGCACAGATGATGGACGCTCTGGTAAAACCCGCAGCCGGTCCCGGTCTGGAACTTCGGCAAGTTCCGGTGCCTACTCCCGGCCCCGGCGAAGTACTCATCAAGATCCGCAAAACCGCAATCTGCGGCTCGGACGTACATATTTATCACTGGAATTCCTGGGCGCAGCAGCATGTGAAGCCCGGCATGGTCACCGGCCATGAGTATGTGGGCGAGATCGCTGTTCTGGGCGAGGGCGTTGACGGCCTGACGGTGGGCCAGCGCGTTTCCGGCGAGGGTCACATCACCTGCGGACACTGCCGCAACTGCCGCAACGGCGATATCCAGTGGTGCAAGGACACCTTCGGCGTAGGCGTTGACCGTGACGGCGCTTTCGCGGAGTATCTGTGCATTCCTGCCAGAAATGTCATTGCTCTGCCCGACGATCTGCCTGAGGATGTGGTGGCCTTCTTTGATGCCTTTGGCAACGCCACCCACACCGCTCTGATGTGGAATCTGGTGGGCGAGGACGTGCTGATCACCGGCGCAGGTCCCATCGGCGTTATGGCCGGCGGCATCTGCAAGCACGCCGGCGCGCGCCGGGTGGTAATCACCGACCTCAACGACTACCGTCTGGATCTGGCACGAAAAATGGGCGTTGACGCCGCCGTCAACACCGCTAAGGAAGACTTGAAGGACGTGATGAAGCGTTTGAACATTGTGGAAGGCTTTGACGTGGGTCTGGAGATGTCCGGAGCCGCACCTGCCTTCCGCCAGATGCTTTCTGTCATGCGCAACGGCGGCAAGATCAGCCTGCTGGGCCTTGGCAACAAGCCCATGGAGCTGAACATGAACGACATCATCGGCAAGGGTCTGACTCTGCAGGGCATTTACGGCCGCAAGATGGACAACTGGCATCAGATGAGCTACATGGTGCAGGGCGGACTGGATATGAGTCCCATCATTACCCACCGCTTCCACTACACCGACTTTGAGAAGGGCTTTGCCGCCATGGACAGCGGCATGTCCGGCAAAGTCATTCTGGACTGGACTACCAAAAAGTAATTTGCAATAGGAGGCTGCTGCAATGAAAACCGCACTGGAAAAGTACCGCGCTGAACTGGCCGCCATCCGCGAGGCCGGCACCTACAAGGATGAACGGATCATCACCACTCCCCAGCGTTCCTGCATCGACACCACCGCCGCCAACGGCGTGGTGAATATGTGCGCCAACAACTATCTGGGTCTGAGCAACAACCCCGACCTTATCGCCGCCGCCAAGGAAAGCTATGACAAATGGGGCTTCGGCCTCTCCTCTGTCCGCTTCATCTGCGGCACCCAGCAGATCCACAAGGTTCTGGAAAAGAAGCTGGCCGAGTTTCTTGGCATGGACGACGTGATCCTCTACTCATCCTGCTTTGATGCCAACGGCGGTCTTTTTGAAACCATCCTCACCGAGGAGGACGCTGTCATTTCCGACGAGCTGAACCATGCTTCCATCATCGACGGTGTCCGCCTGTGCAAGGCCAAGCGCTATCGCTACAAGAACAACAACATGGACGATCTCCGTGCCCAGCTGGTGGCCGCCACCGAAGCCGGTGCCAAAATCAAGGTCATCGCCACCGACGGTGTCTTCTCCATGGACGGCTACATCGCCAACCTGAAGGGCATCTGCGATCTGGCAGACGAGTTTGACGCGCTGGTAATGGTGGATGACAGCCATTCCTCCGGCTTCATGGGCAAGACCGGCCGCGGCACTGCCGAGTTCTGCGGTGTTCAGGGTCGTGTGGACATCATCACCGGCACCTTCGGAAAGGCTCTGGGCGGTGCCAGCGGCGGCTTCACCGCAGCCCGTCAGGAGATCGTGGATCTGCTGCGTCAGCGCAGCCGTCCCTATCTGTTCTCCAACACCGTGGCTCCCGCCATCTGCGCCGCCACCCTGAAGACTCTGGAAATGCTCACCGAGTCCACCGCTCTGCGTGACAAGGTGCATGAGAATGCCCGCTACTTCCGCGCTGAGATGGAGAAGATCGGCTTTGAGCTGCTGCCCGGCGAGCATCCCATCGTTCCCGTGATGCTTTATGACGCCAAGATCGCCCATGAGTTCTCCCGCCGTATGCTGGCCAAGGGCGTGTACGTGGTAGCCTTCTGCTACCCCGTGGTTCCCAAGGGCAAGGATCGCATCCGCACCCAGATCTCCGCAGGCCACACCAAGGAAGACCTGGACTTCGCCGTCAAGTGCTTCAAGGAAGTCAAGGAGGAGATGGGCCTGTAAGTCCTTTGCAGGTTCGGAATATCAAAAGAACAGATGCCGCGGCCAGACCTGACGAGGTTTGGCCGCGGTATTATTAGAGCTTTAACGAAAAAATGCCTCCGTTCTTCCTGAAGAGAAGAACGGAGGCGTCTTGTTTCAGATTCTCTCATCCCTGTGCAGCCAGCGGAGGATTCTCTCGCGGGGCAGCAGCCAGTTTACAGCCAGCGCCAGCAGTACGCCCACCGCCGTGTCGAAAATGCGGTTCAGCGCATAGCTGATATAGGTATCCACCGGTGTATTGAACAGCAGGATACACAGCACCACGCCGCCGGGCTGAACGCCGCCCACCCAGAATTTCTGGCACAGCAGGATCAGCAGCACAGTGCCGATAAACACCAGCGGCACCAGCAGCAGGGAGTGCTTTCCATCCGGCTGAAAAATCAGATAAATACGGAACAGTACCATGCCGATGAGACCGCCGATCAACGTTCCGAAGAAACGGTTGCCGCCGTTGAGCCGGGAATTGCCCATATCGGAGCCCATACCGAAAATCACACCGATGCATGCAAAGGCTGGGCTGCGATCCAGAAAATAGTACACCAGTGCGCAGACAGCCACCGTAATGGAGGTTTTCAGGTTGCGCATGCCCACGTGCAGGGAAGAATTCCTGTCCATTCCTCTCTCCTCTGTTCCTTGTGACAAGTCCGGTTCGGCTCGCCGCATGGATAATCGTCATTATTATCCATCATTTTCATAAAACAGTCAATGTCCTTTGCGCGTTTCCCATAAAAAAGAAGAAGCGCTTTGTCCTTTGGGACAGAGCGCTCCCTTCTTTTCATTCATATCAGCGATGCGATCAGCCACACAAGACCGATGGCTGCCGCACCCATCAGTGCGTATACTGCCGGATTCAGTTCTCCCATCCGCCGACTGGTTTTGTTTCCTCCCGCATAGTTCTTCGCCACCCGTCGGGCCTCCTCCACCAATTCCCGGGAGGTAACACCCATTCCCGCGGCATCATTGCGCACAATGAAGATTGCCTGCTCAAAAAAGCGCTGATCCGGTGACTCCACAACCACCACTCTTCTGGAAATACCCTTGACCATCGGTTATCATCCCCCTGCCGTCAAATATCTTCCTTTGCAGTCTGCCACAGGCACGGAAATTTTATACGAATTCCTACAAAAACGCATTATACAGCCTGTCTTTCATCCGCGGGAAAATACAGCACCTGCACGCCGCAGTCATCCGACAGCTCGCCGCGGCGCACGGTTTCCTGCAGGATCAGACCTGCCAGCACCTGTGGATCGCTGCCGTCCCAGCCGGCAATGAGATCCTGCAGCCACTCATCCCCCAGCGGATCTGCCACACCGTCGCTGATCATCACCACAAAGCTGTCCTCCTTCAGGGTCAGGCGGGTAATATCCGGCTCTGCAGCAGATTCCCGCAGTCCCACCGGCAGAGCATGTCCTGTGATGCGGCGAACACTGCCGCCCTTTTTTACATAGGTAGGCGCCGCGCCATATTTATAGATGGCAGCATCACCGCTGCCAAGGGTCACCGTCATCAGATCAATGGTGGAAAAAGCGCCCGTCTCCTCACTGCGCAGAGCCATGGCCGCATTCAGGGTCTTCAGAGCCGCCTCAGCATCGATACCCGCCTCCAGAAACTGTCGAAGCAGCCGACTGGTCAGGGCGGATTCCCGGCGCGCCGACTCTCCGCAGCCGCTGCCATCGGACAGCAGGAGGCACAGCTGACCATCGTTATTTTCAAAAGAGGTCACGCTGTCGCCGCAGACGCTTTCCCCTTCCTTGGGCCGCAGCACCGCGCCGATCTGATACGACCTCTTCTGTGCCGATGCCGGTACACTCTCTCCCAGCCCGGCGGCAGCAGCTCTGAGCATCTCGCCCACCTGGGCATACTGCACCCGCTGGGTACGGCGGCTTTCCTCCAGCTGCCGCCGGTACTGCCGCCGCAGCAGGAACGCCGACAATTCCGTCCCCACCTCTGTCAGGAATTCCGGCAGATGAATACAACGGCTGGTAAAATGTGTAGGAAAATCCTTGGGCAACGGCCGTCCCCGTTCCAGCAGGAAGGGCGTGGCATCGTTGAGAGCGTTGAAGGTAGAAACATATTCTTTCTTCCAGCACAGCTCACACAGAGCGCAGCTGCGGCAAACCCTTTCTGCCGCCCGATCGTAGATCACTGCCGGATTCTCGTCCGCAGACTGCACCGCCGTCCTTCCCAGAGAATCATATAGCTCCCGGAAAGCTGCCGCCGTGCGGTTCAGCCGCTTCCGGATGCCTTCCGTCACAACAGCGGAGGCATCCGTCTCCTTCTGCAGTCGCTTGCCGCCGAACAACCGCCCTGGAATCAGCAGAAGCAGCGGACAGGCCAGCATGGTTTCCCCCAGCATGGAACCGGCCAGATCATCCGTCAGTCCCATCACCAGAGCCAGCGTGATCCCCAGAGCCGCCACTGCCACAGAGACGCGGTTTTTCCCCACACGCAGCCCGGACGCCATACCCACCAGTCCGTAAGCCGCCGTGAAGAACAGCGTCCCCAGATCCAGAGAAAGATCCATCAGGAGTCCCGCCCAAAGGCCGGTGATCATAGCGGCAGATGCGCCGTGCTGCCAGCCTGTCATCATCAGCAGGCACACCATCAGCGTCCGCCCGATAGAAAAGGCGCCCACGCTCACCTCTGCAAAAGCGGAAAGCAATGTCACTGCCAGAAAACGCAGTCCCATGATCTGCCGCTCCGGCTCCCGGCGCTCCAGCAGCAGTGCGTACATCCACGCAGAAACACCGGTCAGAATGGCACCGGTCACACACACCGGCAGACGCCGCAGCGGCGCCACCGCCTGCAGTACATACACCATCCCCACTGTCAGCGTCAGCCCTCCGGCACACACCGCCGGAACCGCCGGGTGACGGAACCATCGCGTCTCCCGCAGGGCAAAGGATGTGGTAAGGATCAGCACCGCCGCCGCCAGATGAGGCAGTCCCTCCTCAAATTCCTGAAACAGCAGTGCCCCCAGCGCCGTTCCCAGAAACGCCGCCAATCCTTCGCCGCCAGTGCCGGACGCCGCCACACAGCCAAGGGCAAAGGGCGCAGCTCCTCCCGGCAGCTGTGCCGCCGTCAGACCGGCAGAAAGAAAAAATCGGATCCCCCATCCCAGCAGTCTGGCCATCTGCTCCGGACGCGCCAATGCCTGTTCACGCTGCAAGACCATTCCCTCCTCAAGGCGTTTTTTTCCATTTTACAGACATGGGAAGACGAAACCCGTCGGGAAAGGAAGGCTTGTCCATATTTTTTTAATCCGGGGGAATGTTTTCTTGACAGAGCCATCACCCGAAATCTATACTGAAATCAGTCCATCCGCACAGGGAGGTGCGTCTATGTTTTCCATCATTATGTATTCCACGGCGGCACTACTGATCATTCCCGCCGTGAGTCTGTTGTCCGGGCGGGGTGCATTCCTTATCGCCGGCTACAACACCGCCTCTCCGGAGAAAAAAGCCGCCTATGACGAAAAGAAGCTCTGCCGCGTCACCGGCGGTGGGCTGCTGATATGCGGCATTCTTCTGCTTCTGTGGGCAGTGCTGGGTGAAGACGCACCGTCGGCATTCGTTGCTGCTTTTATCATCGTCACACTGCTGGATGTGGCCGCCATGATCTGGCTTTCCAACACCAGGTGCTGGCGGGACGGCGAACCCCCTGAGGTCACCGAAGCGGATCGCCGCAAAAGCCGACGAATCACCACTGCCGCCATTACCATTGCCGCAATGATCATGATTCCGACATGTGTCATGCTGTTCACCGGCAATATCACGCCGGAATACGGCGAAGACACCGTGCGCATTCGTGCCAGCTACTGGAGCGATCTCACCATCCGGTACGCCGATATTACTTCTATCGAGTACCGCGAGGAGCCTGTTCCCGGCCTCCGAACCGGCGGTCTGGGCAGCTTTCGTCTGCTGCTGGGCAGCTTCCGCAATGAAGAATTCGGCAGCTACACACGCTATACCTACACCGGCTGCGACGCCTGTGTGGTGCTGACAGACCGCGGAAAAACCATTGTCCTCAGCGGCGAGGATACTGCCGCCACCCGGGCAATCTATGACGCCCTCTGTCAACGCGCCGGACTGTCCTGACAAAAACAATTCTCCCGTGATCCGCAGATCACGGGAGAATTGTTTTGTCCTGTTATCGCCGTCAGATTCTGAGAATCCGTCCCTCGCGTCTTTCCTTGGGCGCAGGCACATCACCGGCGGGATAACCCAGGATGCAGTTGCCCACACCCACCAAGTCCTCCGGCAAACCCCATCTGGCCAGCAGAGCCTTGCCCTCCGGCAGCTGGAACATCTCTCTTGCACGGTTGATCCAGCAGGAGCCGATGCCCAGACTCCATGCTGCGTTCATCAGGTTGCCCATGACCAGCGAGCCGTCACAGACGCCGTTGATCTCGTTGGTAGCCTTGGGGTCTGCCAGCACCACCAGCACGGTAGGTGCGCCATAGAAGGGGTCCGTCTGTGCACCCATCACCTGTGCGTTGAGACGGCTCAGCTCGGCCACGGTGTCGGCATCCTGCACCGCTACGATCACGGGAGACTGCTGATTCTTGGCGCTGGGTGCCCAGATACCGGCCTCCAGAATGGCCTCCAGCTGTTCATCGGTAATCTGTTCCTTCTGATAAGTGCGGATACTGCGGCGCTGCTCCAGCAGCTTCAAAATCTCGTTCATGTCGATTGCTCCTTCCTTCAGATCATATTGTTCTTGCCAAAGGGAATGGGATCGCCGTTCTTTTCTGCTTTTTTGTTTAATCGGCGGCTCACCAGCCAGCGGAAGCCGCGATCCAGACACAGCAGCACCGCACACACGGCGACAATGGCCACCGTGCTGAGGGTGCTGTCCTCAATCATGCCGTCCATAATACCGGCGACTGTCGTTCCCAAAAACACCAGCACCACACTGAATTTCAGGCTGGCCTTATCTCTTTCGCTCTGATAATCCATGAAATCTATCCTTTCCTTCAGCCTACAACCTTGCGGCCTTCGCTCCACACGGCGCGGATAGCGTCGTTCTGGCGGCGGTAGATACTGCGCTCAAAGCGCTCCTGCACCGTCAGGTCACGGGGGGTGAGCAGACGGGAATCGTCCAGCACAATGGCATGCAGGGCATCGCCCACGGCAAAGCCCTTGCCTGCACCGAAGAATTCCGCACCGGCGGTAGTACCCAGATACCAGCCCTCCGCCACCGTCAGGAACGGAGTAGTCCAACCATCCTGCACATGCTTTGTTTTGGATGCGCGCACAGAATCCGCCACCAGATCAAAGCCCTGCAGGCTGTCTCCGGCGCCTACGTCATTGCCCAGAACCACTTTGATCCCTTCATCCAGCATCTGCCGGACAGGTGCTGTGCCGGAGAGGATATTGTTATTGGACGCTCCGCAGTGCACCATCGTAACACCGGCTTCCCGAATGGCCTTCCTCTCCCGTTCATCACACCAGACGCAGTGAGCCATGAGGGTGCGATCCGTCCACAGGCCGAACTTGGCATAGGTCTCCCAATACTGCTGACAGTCGGGATGCAGCCGCCGCACCCAGTTCATTTCCGCGCGATTTTCCGACAAATGAGACTGAACAGGCAGATTCCTTTCCTGCACCAGCTTCCCAAGGAAGGTCATCAGTTCATCGGTGCAGGAGGGTGTAAAGCGAGGTGTGATCATAGGCTTGACATTGCGGAACCGGCTGCACTCGTCCAGCCAGCGAAGTGTTTCCGTCTTCGCCCCTTCCGTAGTCTCCCGAAGGAAGTCCGGGCTGTTGCGATCCATATTCACCTTGCCCACATAGGCCACAGCACCGGCCTTTTCCAATTCCTCCATCAGCACCAGCGTAGCCGGACGGTGGAGTGTGGAAAACACGCACATGCGTGTCGTGCCGTTTTGCACCATCTCCCGCGCCAGTCGGCTGTACACCTCCCGCGCAAACCCTATGTCCAGGTAACGGGCTTCTGTGGGAAACGCATACTTCTCCAGCCATTCCAGCAGGGGCAGGTCAAAGCCCATGCCCTGCATGGCGTACTGGGGCGCGTGGAAATGCATATCCGCAAAGGACTGCAGGATCAGGCAGTCACCGTAATCCTCCAGAGGCGCATGGGCATACGCCTCCGGCAAACGATCATGGATCCCGGTGATGACTCCATCCTCCAGCACCATATATCCATTTTCCGTAATCTCCAGTTTGCCCAGTGCCGTGGCGGAAACAATATTACCCTTCAGTACGGTGGTCATGATACCTGTTCCTCCTGTTCCAAACGCCGCCGGGCAGACACCTCTTCCGCGCAGCTGTAGTTTTCGTGTCATGCCTCTGCAGCACATATCATTCCGAAGTCATTTTTTCGTATTATATTACATCTCCTATGGGTTTTCAATTCTTCTTTCTGCGCATCCTCCCGCCAGACACCGCGCCGCCGCATTCCGCGTATTCTGGGATACGGGTATCCACAGGCGCGAGCATTTCCCCGGTACCCGTGTTGGAGGAACGATATGATGCAAGCACTGATCTGGGCGGCCTGCGGCACACTGTTTACCTTTCTGATGACTGCGCTGGGCTCCGCCACTGTATTCTTTTTTGCCGGAGATCCTCATCCCCGATTTCGTCAGGCCATGCTGGGCTTTGCCGCCGGCGTGATGACCGCTGCCTCCGTATGGAGTCTGCTGATCCCCGCCATCGAACGAAGCCGCGCCCTTGCGCTTCCCGGCTGGCTGCCTGCAGGAATGGGAATGCTGCTGGGTGCTGTCTTTCTGGCGGCCATGGATCTCTGGCTCACCCGTCTGCAGGAAGGGCGGTTCCACTTCCCCGGCTCCCGTGGTTCTGCCCTGCTGGCAGCGGCTATCACTCTGCACAACATACCGGAGGGCATGGCCGTTGGCCTTGCATTTGCTTTGGCCGCAGGCGGCGACCACCTTGCCGGTGCTGTGGCGTTGGCAGTCGGCATCGGCATCCAGAACTTTCCCGAAGGCGCCGCCATCTCTCTCCCGCTGCGGCAGGAAGGTTTCTCCCGTCGGCGAGCCTTTCTGGGCGGCGCCATGTCCGGCTCGGTGGAACCTTTCTTCGGCGTACTGGTTGTGCTGTTCGCCGCCGGCGCCACGCCGCTGATGCCATGGCTTCTGAGCTTTGCCGCCGGTGCCATGCTGTACGTAGTTGCCGAAGAGCTGATTCCCCAGGCACACAGCCGCACCGGAACCTGCGGCTTCCTGCTGGGCTTCCTGATCATGATGACGCTGGACGTGGCATTGGGTTAATACCGTGCACGGTATGCCGGTATACAGAATTCTGTGCTTTCCAGATACGCCGCATGCTGCAAAATGGTATCCAAAAGAGCGATATTCGTCCGGGGTAATCAGCTATCTATATTTTAACGACAAAGAAAACAGTGATCTGGCCATCTACGAAGCTGTCCTTTCGGAAAAATCTGAACAGAAATGACCCCGGTGATGGGAAAGCGCAACTCGCTTCCACTTCACCGGGGTCCTTTCATTCATCGATAAAGCCTTTTCCGTGACGCAGGGAATACAGCACCGTCAGCAGCCCCGGCGGATAGGGACAGAATTCCTTTTCCCGCACCATCCGCTCCGCCTCTGCAAGACTCACCCACGCGGCATCACAGACCTCTTCTGTTTGAAATGCCAGTTCCTGCAGCGAAATCTCCCGTTCCACCACAAAGAAGTCGTCAAAGCCGCCTGGAAAATTCACCGTCATCACGGGGCGCAGTCCGGCCAGAGAGAGGGAATATCCCATTTCCTCCCGCAGCTCACGCTCCGCCGCCTGTCGGCTGATCTCTCCTGCGTCCACCGCACCAGCAGCGGTCACATCCCACCGCAGGGGATAGGTAAACTTTGCCGCCGAACGGCGCTGGATCAGCAGCTCACCCGCACTGTTGAATATGCACAGGTGTACCACCGTTCTGTGATCGCCGGGAGCCGGTTCCTGCGAACGCTCCATAGTGCGCCCGGTTTTCTGCCGCTCTTCATCGTAAATGTCCATCAGTTCCATGGACAATTCCTCACATTGCCTCGGGATTCAGTCCGGTGAGATACCTGCGGAGCATATCAAAGGCATGGTTGGTGGACACGCCCCGTATGCGGTCTCTGCGGCGGCGGCCCAGTTCCAGCTTCCGGCAGAACGTGCCTTCGGGAGCAGCCAGTCCCACGAATACCAGCCCCACCGGATTGCCGCGTTCATCGCTGTCCGGCCCGGCCACACCGGTAACAGACACTGCCAGCTCAGCGCCGGTAACAGCTCGTGCGCCCTCCGCCATGGCTCTCGCCACCGGCTCCGACACAGCGCCATAGGCGTCCAGCAGTTCCTGAGAAACCCCCAGCACGCCGTGCTTCACTTCGGACCAGTAGCTCACCACACCGCCCCGATATACCGCCGACGCACCGGGCAGTTCCGTGATCTGCCGTGCAATTTCACCACCGGTGCAGGATTCCGCAGAGGTAAAGGTCAAGTCCTTCTCCTTCAGCAGCTTCAAACAGGTCTCCGGCAAGCCGGAAACATCCACGCCGTAGGCATAATCGCCCAACAGCACCATAGCCTCCTCCATCACCGGCTTCAGCATAGCCTCCGCGTCTTCCACCGTATGGGCTCGGGCGGTGGCACACAGACGCACCTCAGAGGGTTTGGCATAGGTGGCAAGAGAAGGATTCTCCATCACCACCATCTTGTCGTGAAGCAGCTGCTCCACGCTGGACTCACCAATGCCGAAGCACATGATGTCGTGAGACACGATGACCTCATCGGACAGAGCGCGGAGATACGGCGCAGCGCAGCGCCGGAACATGGTCTCACATTCAAAGGGTGGACCGGGCAGCATCAGCACATGAACGCCGCCGCTTTCGAACGCACAGCCCGGCGCAGTGCCCACCGCATTGTCGAACACGGTGCAGTCCACCGGCAGATCTGCCTGACGGCAATTATTTTCCGGCATCTCCCGGTGCAGGGATTCCCGATAGAAAATCCGCAGATTTTCCACCACGTCCTGATGCCGCTCCAGCGGCCGGTCGAACACCTCGCAGATAGTCTGCTTGGTGAGGTCGTCATAGGTGGGGCCAAGACCACCGGTGGTGATGATGATGTCCGCCCGCTGCCGGGCCAGCTCCACCGCTTCCCGTAAGCGGATGGGGTTATCGCCCACCACGGTATGCCAGTAGACGCCGATGCCCAGCGCGCTCAGCTCACGGGACAGAAACTGCGCATCCGTGTTGGCAATGTTGCCCAGAAGAATCTCTGTTCCCACCGCGATGATCTCCGTCTTGTGTGCCATGTCAAATCCTCCTTATAGCGTGAATAGCCGGCATGGAGATATCGGCTCTTTTGATCAGTCTGCCTTGTCTGTCCTGGGCAGGATTTCCCGCATAGTGCCGTCGTTCTTGATGCGGAAGCGGCGGACGCCGGCCATGGACTTGGCCATCAGGCCCTCCACATCCAGCACAGACTCCGCCTCCCGCACATCCTCCAGACGGGGACGGGTGTTGGGGTGACGGGGTGTGAACACGGTGCAGCAGTCCTCATAGGGCAGAATGGAGGTCTCGTAGGTGCCGATGCGTCGGGACAGGCGGATAATCTCCACCTTGTCGATGCCGATGAGGGGACGCAGAACGGGCATATCCACCGCATCCTCGGTGACGCCCAGAGACATCATGGTCTGGCTGGCCACCTGACCCAGAGATTCGCCGGTAACCAGCGCCTGAGCGCCGCTTTCCCGCGCCACCTGCTGGGCAAGCCGCATCATGAAACGGCGCATGATAAGGGTGAAATACTCTTCGGGACACTGGCGGCGGATCTCCTCCTGCACCTCTGTGAAGGGGATGACATGCACCAGCAGCTGGCCGCACCAGGGCGCCAGCTCCTGTGCCAGCTGCAGCACCTTGTCCTGCGCCAGTTGAGAGGTATAGGGAGGAGACTCGAAGTGCACCATCTCCAGCCACACGCCGCGGCGTGCCATCATCCATGAGGATACGGGGCTGTCGATACCGCCGGAAAGCAGGCTCACCGCCTTGCCGCCGGTACCCACCGGCAAACCGCCGGCGCCTTCCATGGCAGGGCCATGGACATAGGCCGCCTTCTCGCGGATCTCCACAAACACCGTCAGATCCGGCTTGTGAACGTCCACCTTCACATGAGGGAATGCCTCTGCCAGCATACCGCCCACCTGCTGGGAAAGCTGGATGGAATTGAGGTGGAAGCGCTTGTCGGCACGTTTGCTTTCCACCTTGAAGGTACGGGCTGCGGCGAACTCATCGGCCAAGTATTTCTTGGCCGTCTCCACAATGGCGACCACAGACTTCTCACAGGGCAGAGCCCGGGCTACCGCCGCCACGCCGAAAATCTGGCCGCAGGCAACGGCTGCCTCGTCCATATCGCAGTTGGGATTGGCTGGCTCGACGTAAATGGTGCTCTGGCGGGTATAGACCTGAAACCGTCCATAAGGACGCAGGCGGCGGATGACATTGGAGATGAGCTTGTCCTCAAACTGGTTTCGGTTGAGGCCCTTCAGCACCACCTCACCCAGTTTCAGAAGCAGGATCTCCTGCTGATGTGCTTCATTCATGAAAAATACCTCCGAAACGGTATGGGATTTATAATTGATTAATTATACAGCATCCGTTCCCAAAGTGGAAGAGCAGATTTTGAAGATGCAACTCTTTTCCCATTTCTTTCAGAATGCCCCTGGGAATATCTCCACTTTTTATCTTTCCTGCAAGTTTCCTGTTTCGCTCTGCACATCTCTCCAAAATGCACAAATTTTCCAGATATTATTCACGAAATCTCTCTGTTTTTTTCTTGCTTTTCTTTTAAATGAGACTATACTATAGCAGCCCCAAGTTATTCGGCAAACATCTCGCGAAAGGAAGTCTTACCCCATGTCAACCCTCTTATCCATTTCTGTTGCGATCCTGGCCGGGCTTCTCATGACCCGTCTGGTGAAACCTTTGAATCTGCCGGATGTCACGGCTTATCTGGTGGCCGGTGTCCTGATCGGCCCCTACTGTCTGGGCGCTCTGGGCGTTGACGGAATTGGATTCACCAGTGCTGCAGCCGTCAGCTCCCTGTCCCTGATCTCCGAAGTGGCCCTGGGCTTTATCGCCTTTTCCATCGGCAATGAATTCCGGTTGGATGAATTAAAGCGCACCGGCCGTCAGGCGCTGATCATTGGCATTGTGCAGGCTGTGACGGCGACTCTGCTGGTGGACGCAGCACTCCTGGCCATCCATCTGGCAGCGCCGGACAAGCTCACGATTCCCCAGGTCATCACTCTGGGCGCTATCGCAACCGCCACCGCACCCGCCGCCACGCTGATGGTGGTACGCCAGTACAAAGCCAACGGCCCCCTCACCAAGCTTCTGCTGCCGGTAGTAGCATTGGATGACGCGGTGGGCCTTGTGGTGTTCGCCGTTTCCTTCGGCATTGCCCGAGCGTTGAACAGCGGCTCCGCTGATCTGATGTCCATTTTGGCAGCACCACTGGCAGAGATCGCCGCTTCTCTCCTGCTGGGTACACTTCTGGGTTGGGTACTGACCCAACTGGAAACCATGTTCCATTCCAACACCAACCGTCTGAATCTGGTCATTGCCTTTGTATTCCTGACCGCATCCCTTTCCATGCTGGAATTCCGGATCGGCACATTGGAAGTAGGCTTCTCCTCTCTGTTGGTCTGCATGATGCTGGGCACCGTCTTCTGTAACCTCTGCCCGCTGTCCCACGACCTGATGGAAAAGTCTGATCGCTGGACATCTCCCCTGTCCGCGCTGTTCTTTGTCATCAGCGGTGCAGAGCTGGATCTGGGTGTCTTCTCGAATGTTGCCATCATCCTCATCGGCGCAGCCTATATCCTGTCCCGTTCTGTAGGCAAATATCTGGGCGCGTATCTCAGCGCCCGGTGGGTGCGCTGTCCGCCTGCAGTCTGCAAATACCTGGGCATCACTCTGCTGCCTCAGGCAGGCGTAGCTCTGGGTATGTGTATCACTGCCCGTCAGCTGGGCCCGGAAGGTGACCTCATCCGAAACATTATCCTCTTCTCTGTTCTGGTCTATGAGCTGTTCGGCCCCATGCTGACCAAGCAGGCTCTGACCAAGGCAGGAGATATCCAGCCGGTTCCCGAGCACATCAAAAACCGCCGCCAAGCCAAGCTGGAGGCTTCACATCCTAACAAAAGCAGCACATAAACGAATGCATAAAGCACTACCACCGGCAAGTTATCAAGCGTTGCCAGTGGTAGTGCTGCTTTTCGATCATCTTTCAAAAAATTGCCGCCAGCAGACAGATACCGCCTGCCAGCAATGCCACGACACCTCCGATGATATGCGCGGTCAGTGCAGCGTCTGATGGCTCCGCATCCCGGAACCGCCAGCCATAGGACAGATACCATGCACTTCTTGGCACAAAGGTATTCCACGCGCCCACCGCCAGCAGGAAGATCGCCAGCAACGGACTGGGTCCCTCCTTCCGGGCAGGACGCATCTGGTCAATGGCACTCTCAATGCCCCATGCCATGGTGATCCCGCTGAGATATCCCTTGGCTTCCGGATCAAAGTCGAGGGATGCCAAACCGCTGCCGCTTTCCGTGTACGTAAATCTCGTCCCATCCGGATAGGTGATCTTCAGGTCGCCGCTTCTGTCCCAGGCAAAGGCGTAGGTCCCCTTGTCCGTCTGAACCGTGCCGGCGGAAAGTGTTCCCGGCTCAAATGTCACGACAGCCGACTGCCCGCCGATCTGGGTGGATATGGTTTTGCCCTCCGGTTCCTCCTCTGCCCCGCAGGCAGAGCACAGCAGAACGAGAAGCATTAAAACAAGAGAAATATACTTCTTCACAGGCATCCTCCTTTCCCGGCAGGCATATATGCCGGTATCTTTGCATAGGTTGTCCCATCGTCTGTTCACATCATAACCGGCATATATGTATTCTTCGTGTCAAAACCCAATTTCTTTACCCCTTCAATATCTCCGTATTGCGATACTGGATGGCTTCTGCGAGATGATGGGCCTGAATGCTTTCCGATGCCTCCAGATCTGCGATGGTGCGGGCCACCCGCAGGATACGGTCGTGAGATCGGGCCGTAAGTCCTATCCGCTCAAAGGCTGTGCGCAGCAGTTTATCGCCTGCGGCATCCAGCTCACAGAACTCACCCACCATGGCCGCCGTCATCTGGGCGTTGCAGTAGACATCCCTGTCGGCGAAGCGTTTGCGCTGGATTTCCCGGGCAGCATCCACCCGCGCCTTAACCTCTGCGGAGGATTCCGGCGTTGCCTTGCGGCGCAGGGCGTCATATTCCACCGAGGGCACATATACATGGATGTCAATGCGATCCATCAGCGGACCGGAGATTTTTTCTGCATACCGTTCCACATCCCGTTCCGAACAGCGGCATCTCCCGGAGGGATGTCCCCACCAGCCGCAGCGGCAGGGATTCATAGCGCACACCAGCTGGAACCGGGCAGGCATGTGGAGTGTGCCGCCGGCTCTTGCCACCGTAACGGTACCGTCCTCCAGCGGCTGGCGCATGGCCTCCAGCACGTCCCGACGGAATTCCGGCAGTTCATCCAGAAACAGCACGCCGTTGTGGGCAAAGGAGATCTCGCCCGGCCGCAGAGCAGGACCGCCGCCGGCCAGAGCCGCGGCAGAGGCCGTATGATGGGGCGCCCGGAAGGGGCGCTGCCGCAGCAGCGGGCGATCCCTGTCCAGCAATCCCGCCACCGACCATATCGCGCTTGTCTCCAGCGCTTCCTCGCGGGTCATCTCCGGCAAAATAGAGGGCAGACGGCGGGCCAGCATGGACTTGCCGGCTCCGGGGCTGCCAAGCATCAGCAAATTGTGCCCACCACTGGCCGCCACCTCCAGAGCACGGCGGATGTTCTCCTGTCCTACCACATCCCGAAGATCCGGCATTTCCTCCGTCTCCTCACCCGGAATCCACGCAGCCGCAGGCGTCAGCATGCTCTCACCCCTCAGGTGCGCCGTCAGGGCAGCCACATCCGGCACGCCGAACACCGTCAGCTCACCGGCCAAAGTAGCCTCTGCGGCATTCTCCTCCGGCACAAACAGTTGTCGGATACCGGCACGCCGGGCAGCCAGTGCCATGGGCAGAACGCCGTCAATGCCCCGCACTACACCGGTGAGAGACAGCTCGCCAATAAACGCGGCATCTTCCGGCAGCTGGGGAATCTCTTCGGAAGCCGCCAGCAAGCCCACAAAGATGGGCAGATCATAAACGGTACCAGCCTTTTTCTGTCCCGCCGGAGCCAGATTCACGGTAATGCGGCTGACAGGGAACTTGCAGCCGCAGTTTTTCACTGCCGCACGGACACGCTCCCTCGCTTCCCGCACGGCGGTGTCGGGCAAACCTACAATATCAAACGCCGGCAATCCGCCGGAGAGAAAGCATTCTGCAGAGACTTCATACCCGCTCAGGCCCGTCAGACCCAGAGAACGAACTGTGACGACCATGGCGATCCTCCTTGCACTTTGAAATCTACAGGCTTCAAAAGTCATCCGTCCGCGGGAAACGTATACGATTCAGCGGCCGGCATCCTTCCTCCTCCACCGCAACTACTGCAATTTTTGGTCTGTTTTCCTGCATTTTACCACATTTTTGCCAAAAGTGAAACAGGAAACGCAAAAAAACGCCGAAAAAATGCAAGTTAATTTGTCCTTTCCGCAGAATTTTCGGATTTTGTAAAAAAAATAACAATACAGTCGTTTACACGTCAAAAACGGAGTGCTATAATGTGTGATGAATGGGGTTCTTTCCAAAGTCCCCGTCTGTGTAAACAGCTGCCCCCGGGCAGCAAATTATAGGAGGTTTTGTTTATGGCAAGAAAACTCAAGTCCATGGACGGTAATACCGCTGCTGCACATGTCAGCTATGCGTTTACCGAAGTGGCGGGCATCTATCCCATCACCCCGTCCTCTCCCATGGCAGATATGGTCGACCAGTGGTCTGCCAACGGCCGCAAGAACATCTTCGGTACCACCGTCAAGGTCTGCGAGATGCAGTCCGAGGCCGGTGCCGCCGGTACCGTTCACGGCTCTCTGGCCACCGGTGCTATGACCACCACTTATACCGCTTCCCAGGGCCTGCTGCTGATGGTGCCCAACATGTATAAGATCGCCGGTGAACTCCTGCCCTGCGTCTTCCATGTTTCCGCCCGTACCGTCTCCACCCACGCCCTGAATATCTTCGGCGATCACTCCGACGTTATGGCCTGCCGTCAGACCGGCTTCGCCATGCTGTGCGAGAATGACGTTCAGGAAATCATGGACCTGTCCCCCGTTGCCCATCTGGCTTCTATCGAGGGCCGCGTCCCCTTCATCAACTTCTTCGATGGTTTCCGTACCTCCCACGAGATCCAGAAGATCGCCATCTGGGACTACGAGGATCTGAAGGAAATGTGCGACATGGATGCTGTTGCAGCCTTCCGCAAGCACTCCCTGAATCCTGAGCGCCCCAACATGCGCGGCTCTCACGAGAACGGCGACATCTTCTTCCAGCACCGCGAGGCATGCAACCCCTACTATGATGCTCTGCCCGCCATCGTTGAGAAGTACATGAACAAGATCAATGCCAAGCTGGGCACTGATTACAAGCTGTTCAACTACTACGGCGCACCCGACGCAGAGCGCGTCATCATCGCCATGGGCTCCCTGTGCAATGTTGCAGAGGAAGTCATCGACTACATGACCGCCAAGGGCGAAAAGGTCGGTATGGTGAAGGTTCACCTGTATCGTCCCTTCTCCGCCGAGCACCTGCTGTCCGTCATCCCTGCCACCGCCAAGAAGATCGCCGTTCTGGACCGCACCAAGGAGCCCGGCTCTCAGGGCGAGCCTCTGTACATGGACGTCGTCACCGCTCTGGCCAATGCCGGCAAGAGCGATGTTACCGTCATCGGCGGCCGTTACGGTCTGGGCAGCAAGGATACTCCTCCCTCTTCCGTCTTCGCCGTGTTCAATGAGCTGACCAAGGCCGCTCCCAAGCGCCAGTTCACCATCGGCATCAAGGACGACGTTACCAACCTGTCTCTGGAAGAGACCGCTGCTCCCGCCACCGCCGCAGAAGGCACCATCGAGTGCAAGTTCTGGGGTCTGGGCGGCGACGGCACTGTCGGTGCCAACAAGAACTCCATCAAGATCATCGGCGACCATACCGACAAGTTCGTTCAGGCTTATTTCCAGTATGACTCCAAGAAGACCGGCGGCGTCACCATCAGCCACCTGCGCTTCGGCGACAAGGCCATCAAGTCCTCTTACTACATCAACAAGGCTGACTTCGTTGCATGCCATGTTCCCGCTTACATCCTGAAGGGCTTCCCCATCGTCCGTGACGTTAAGCCCGGCGGCGTGTTCATGATCAACTGCAAGTGGACTCCCGAGGAACTGGATCAGCATCTGGATGCCGCTTCCAAGCGCTACATCGCCCAGAACAACATCCAGCTCTACACCATCAACGCCATCGATCTGGCCATTGAGATCGGCATGGGCAAGCGCACCAACACCATCCTGCAGTCCGCATTCTTCTCTCTGGCAAAGGTTCTGCCCGAGGCTGAGGCACTGGGCTACATGAAGGACGCTGCCACCGCTTCCTACCTGAAGAAGGGCCAGGATATCGTTGACATGAACCACAAGGCCATCGATCTGGGCGCCACTGCCTACAAGAAGATCGACGTTCCCGCCGAGTGGGCCAACGCTCAGGATACCACCGAGGCCGCTGCCCTGACCGGCAAGCCCGAGCTGGTTGAGATGGTTCAGAACATCCTGCTGCCCATGGGCAAGATGGATGGCGATAGCCTGCCCGTGTCCGTGTTCTCCAAGCACGCCGACGGTCAGTTCGAGCTGGGCGCTGCTGCTTACGAGAAGCGCGGCGTCGCCGTCTCCGTTCCCACCTGGGACGCTGCCAAGTGCATCCAGTGCAACAACTGCGCTTATGTCTGCCCCCATGCCACCATCCGTCCCTTCGCCCTGACCGAGGAAGAGGTTGCCGCGGCTCCCGCTGCCTCCAAGATCGTGGACATCAAGGCCGGCAAGGGCAAGGGCGTCTACAAGTACACCATGGCTATCAGCCCCCTGGACTGCATGGGCTGCGGCGTCTGTATCGGCCAGTGCCCCGTTGGCGCTCTGACCATGGTCGCTCAGGAAGACGAGCTGGCACAGCAGGACGTGTTCAACTATTGCGTTGCCGAGGTCGCCGAGAAGAAGGACATGCAGGACAACACCGTGAAGGGCAGCCAGTTCAAGAAGCCCTATCTGGAGTTCTCCGGCTCCTGCGCAGGCTGCGCCGAAACCAGCTATGCCCGCCTGATCACCCAGCTGTACGGCGATCATATGTACATCTCCAACGCCACCGGCTGCTCCTCCATCTGGGGTGGTCCCGCCGCAACTTCTCCCTACTGCACCAACACCAAGGGCCAGGGCCCCGCATGGTCCAACTCCCTGTTCGAGGATAACGCCGAGCACGGCCTGGGCATGTTCCTGGGTCAGCAGGCCACCCGCAGCCGCCTGGCCGACAAGGTCCGTGAGCTGGCCGCTTCCGTGGACTGCACCGAGTGCAAGGCTGCCTGCGAGGCATACCTGAGCACCATGGACGACTGCACCGCCAACAAGGCTGCTGCTGACGCTCTGGTTGCCATCCTGGAGAAGGCTCCCGCCAGCGAGATCGTTGCTGAGATCCTGGCTGACAAGGAATATCTGGCCAAGAAGTCCATGTGGATCTTCGGCGGCGACGGCTGGGCTTACGATATCGGCTTCGGCGGTGTTGACCACGTGCTGGCTTCCGGCAACGATGTGAACATCTTCGTCTTCGATACCGAGGTTTACTCCAACACCGGTGGTCAGGCTTCCAAGGCTTCCAACATTGGTCAGGTTGCTCAGTTCGCAGCCGCCGGTAAGGAGATCAAGAAGAAGTCTCTGGCTGAGATCGCCATGTCCTATGGCTACATCTATGTTGCTCAGGTCGCTATGGGCGCCAACCCCGCTCAGACCCTGAAGGCCATCCAGGAGGCCGAGGCTTATCCCGGTCCCTCCCTGATCATCGGCTATGCTCCCTGCGAGATGCACTCCATCAAGGGCGGCATGATGAACTGCCAGAAGGAAATGAAGAAGGCCGTCGAGTGCGGTTACTGGAACCTGTTCCGCTTCAATCCTGCTGCTGAGGGCTCCAAGTTTACTCTGGACTCCAAGGAGCCCGCCGGCGGCTATCAGGAGTTCCTGATGAACGAGGCCCGCTACAGCCGTCTGACCCGCGAGTTCCCCGACCGCGCAGGCAACCTGTTCGAGCGCAATGAGAAGAACGCCATGGAGCGTTACCAGAAGCTGCTGAAGCTGAAGGCAATGTACGAGGGTTGATCCGGAGCTTCCCGGCTCACGATTCTTCCATAGACAAGAAGGACGCATCCGCAAGGGTGCGTCCTTTCTTTGTGTCGGCGAAAGCTGCCGGTATTTTTGCAAATAGCAGTAGAATTTTCCTGGAAATGTGTTAAAATAAGGCGTGGAACTGATATCACAGGAAAGAGGAAACCATTATGGAATTTGTCGCCAACGAAAATAAAGCCGTGGAAATTGAATCCAACGGCGTTATCTATGAGCGCCACGCCATTCGGACCCACTTTGTGGAGCTGGGTGAGAATTATATCGATCTGGTGGAGCGTTACGTCAAGCCCCTGTATGAGGATGGCTGGATTCTCTCCATCTCCGAGAAGATCATCGCCCTGTGCCAGAACCGCGTGGTGCACCGCAAGGATATCCACCCCGGCTTTTGGGCCAAGCTGCTGTGCCGCTTCGTCCATGTGACTCCTGCCGGTCCCGGCGCAGGCACTCCTTACAAGATGCAGCTGATCATCATGCAGTGCGGCCTGCCCCGCGTGCTGTTTGCCGCCGCCTGCTCCGCCGTTACGAAGCTGTTCGGCAAGAAGGGCGTGTTCTACAAGGTGTGCGGCCACGAGGTGGACGGCATTGACGGCCTCATCGATTATGACATTTCCTTCAAGGAATACGTCAACTACGGCATTCTCAACCCTGAGAATCCCACCGGCGTGTGCAACGAGATCTACGAGAAGACCGGCGTTGTGTCCATGATCGTGGACGCCAGCGACCTGAGCCGCGAGCTGCTGGGCAAGGCAGACTGTCTCACTCTGGACGAAGCCGCCCTGTGCGATATCATCCGGGACAATCCTGCCGGTCAGTCCGCCCAGTGCACACCCTTCATTCTCATCCGCAAAAAGGCATAAACGCAGCAAATCCTCCGGCCGTTATGGCCGGAGGATTTTTGATTGGTATATCAGCTGCGGTGCTCCAACCAGATCATCAGCGCCGCCACATCCGCCGGGGAAACGCCGGAAATGCGGGAAGCCTGTCCCAGGTTGGCTGGACGCACCTCGGAGAGCTTTTCACGCGCCTCCAGACGCAAACCCTGAATGGCGTGGAAATCCAGCTCCGGCGGCAGCAAACGCTGCTCCATCCGCTCAAAATCCTCCACCTGCTTCTGCTGGCGCTGGATGTATCCCTCGTACTTCACACTGATCTCCACCTGCTCGGCCACATCTGCCGGCAGATCGGGCCAGTTTGGGTCAAAGGGAGCAAGGTCAGCATAATGGATCTCCGGACGGCGCAGCAGTGCCGCCAGCGCACAGCCATCGGTAACATCCGCCGTTCCCTTCTCCCGCAGGAAGGCGCTAAGCTCCGCAGAGGGTGCCACGCCGTGGTGGTTGATGCGGCGGATCTCGGCGCGGATGGCCGCCTCCTTGGCTTCCACCTCCGCCAGCCGCTCATCGGACACCAGACCAATATCATGGCCGATTTTTGTCAGACGCAGATCAGCATTGTCCTGCCGCAGCACCAAACGATACTCGCTGCGGGAGGTCATCATGCGGTAGGGCTCATTGGTTCCCTTGGTCACCAGATCGTCAATGAGGGTGCCGATGTAGCTTTCGCTGCGTTTCAGAACCCACGGTTCCTGTCCCCGCAGCTTTCTGGCGGCGTTGACACCAGCCACAAAGCCCTGTACCGCCGCCTCCTCATAACCGGAGGAACCATTGAACTGTCCCGCTCCGTAAAGGCCGGAGATGGTCTTCGTCTCCAGCGTAGGCAGCAGCGCCAGCGGATCGATGCAGTCATACTCAATGGCATAGGCGGGACGGGTCATCTCCGCACGGCGCAGGCCGGGAACGCTGTGCAGCATCCGGATCTGCACATCCTCCGGCATGGAGGATGAGAAGCCCTGAATGTACATTTCACTGGTATTCAGGCCCATGGGCTCCACAAAGAGCTGATGGCGCTTTTTGTCCGGAAACCGGACGATTTTCGTCTCAAAGGACGGACAGTAGCGGGGGCCAACACCCTCGATAACACCGGAATAAATGGGAGAGCGATCCAGATTCTCGTTGATGATCTCCTTGGTCTCCTCAGTCGTCCAGGTGAGCCAGCACACCGCCTGGTTTTCCGGCGGTGTTCTGGTGGAATAAGAGAACGGCACCGGCAGTTCATCTCCGGGCTGCACCTCCATCTCCTCCAGATCCACGCTGCGGATATTCACCCGGGGCGGCGTTCCGGTTTTGAACCGCCGCAGGGGTAGTCCCAGCTGCTCCAGAGATGCCGTCAGCCGGTTGGCGGCATGCATACCGTCAGGGCCGGAATCTTCGATGCATTCACCTACAATAGTACGGCCGGAAAGATAGGTGCCGGTGGCCAGAATCACCGCCCGGACGCCAAATACAGCACCGGTGGACAGCACCACCTCCGAAACAGCTCCATCGGCACAGCGCAGCTCTATCACCTCGCCCTGACGGACAGTGAGGTTTTCCTGCTCCTCCAGCACCCGCTTCATCGTTTCCTGATACTTCCGGCGGTCAGCCTGCGCACGCAGAGACCACACAGCAGGCCCCTTGCCTTTGTTCAGCAGACGGTACTGGATGCAGCAGGCATCAGCCGTTTTCGCCATCTCGCCGCCCAGCGCGTCCAGTTCCCGCACCAGATGTCCCTTTCCTGTGCCGCCGATGGCAGGGTTACAGGGCATATTGCCCACCGCATCCAGATTGATGGTAAACACGATGGTTTTCAAGCCCAAACGGGCGGCAGCCAGCGCTGCCTCAATGCCGGCATGGCCTGCGCCCACCACGGCAATATCAAATTGTCCGGCAAAAAACGTAGTCATACGGTATTCCTCTTTTGATCTGTCTGTTATCCCTCCCCACACCGCAGCGTGATCACTGCGATCTGCGGAGGATTGAATATCCGGAGCAGCCGTCCGGAATTGCCAATGCCGCGGGACACGAACACGGTTGCTCCGTTGGCCTCGTAGAATCCGTCGGTATAAGAGGGGAACAGCGTCCTCTCCGTAGACAGCAGCCCATCGGTAAAGGGCAGACGAATGATCCCGCCGTGTCCGTGACCGGAAACGGTCAGGTCTGCTCCCAGCAGGCTGTACTGATGCTCAAAACGGTTGTTGCGGTGTGCCAGCAGGATCCAGAAGGGATCTCCCCATTCCGCGTGCAGCTCTGTTGTGACGGTTTCCGGCGATTTCTGATCTGCATATCCGTTGGGATCATCGATACCCGCCAGCACGATGGTCTCTCCGTTCCGCTCCAGAGGCACGAATCGATTGCTCAGCACCGTCCATCCCGCACCGCTCAGCGTTTTCTTCAGGGCGGGTACATCGCCCACCGCCCACTCATGGTTTCCGGTGATATAGTACACCGGCGCGATTTTCGCCAGTTCCTCCGCCAGATGCGCCACCCATTCCGGATCGTGTCCGCGGAACTGATCCTCCAGATCCCCGGTGACGGCGATCATATCCGGCGCAGCTGCCGCTGTCTGCTCCAGCAGCACAGCATTTCCTTCTCCGAACACAGCGCCGTGGAGATCACTGAGTACCGCCACGCGGTATCCGTCAAAGCTTTCCGGCAGACGAATCGACCGGAAAGTAAATTCTTCCGTTTGGAGAACAGCGTTGCTCCCCCAGACCGTCAAGGCCAGGCAAAGGATGATTATGGTCATCACCATGGCCTTTCTCAAGGCAGAATGGCGTTTTCTGCGGTATCGGCTCATGCGTCGGCTCCCTTCGGGACGAAATATGCTCCCTTTGTAATCTGTTCACAAAGGGAGCATATCATTCTCTGAAAATCTGTTGTCAGGGCAGGTAATTCAGGGGATTCTTGGCAACATTTTTGTACCGCACCTCAAAGTGCAGGCAGTTGCCGGTGGCAGTGCCGGTAGAACCGATCTCCGCGATCTTGGTGCCCTTGGGCACCTTGTCGCCCACCTTCACCAGCAGCTTGGAGCAGTGGCCGTAATAGGTGACATAGCCGTTCTGATGATCGATCTTCACCAGATAGCCAAAGCCACTCATCCAGCCGGAATAAATGACCTTACCGCCGTCAGCAGCATAGATAGGCGTACCCTTCTTGTTGCCGATGTCGATGCCCTTGTGGTTGGTGGAACCGATACCGCCGGGCGACTTTCTGGGACCGAACTTGGAGGTAACTCTGCCGGAAGCAGGCCAGCGGAAAGAACCGGTGGCGTGCCAGGTAGGCCGCTTGGTAGTACCGCGCAGCTGCTGCTCAGCCACAGACTCCTTCAGCACCACGGAGGACAGTACCGTACGCTCCGTCTCTTCGCCGTTGACATAGGTGACGTTGGCCACCACATCCGCCACACCGTAGCTGCCTGCGGAGATCACCTTGAAGTCGCCGATATAGAGGTCAGGCGTGTCGGTATACGCAATGTCGTAAGGGATATCCTCCACATAGCGCTCCTGCTCCGTGACGGTAATGGTCAGGTAAGGTACGGCAGCGGACATCACCAGAACTTCACCGATGGCCAGCTTGCTGATATCATAGCCAGGGTTCAGCGCCAGCAGTTCATTGGAAGTCATGCCATGTGCCTGCGCGATCTCAGACCAGGTATCGCCCTTCTGCACGGTATAGGTGACTTCCTCCATCTTGGTGCTGTACAGCACCTCTGCAATGTGACCCAGATTCATGATCTTCTCTGTTGCCACATAGCCTTCCACGATATCGATGTCCTGCTCAAAGGTGCAGGACACGGTATTTTCCGTACTGGCAGCATTGATCAGCTGCTGGATCAGTTCCTCCAGAGCGCCCTCATACGGCGTAGCACCGATAAACTCGCCGCCCACATACAGGGAATAGCCATGGGTGATCTGATCGATGCTCTCCGTCAGTTCTTCCTTCAGAGCGCTCTCATCCTCCACATCCTTGCGGAGCATGATATTGCTGGTGTACTGCACCAGACTGTCGCTGATGGTATACTGTCCGTCCAGTGCTTCGCTGGCAATGCTCTGCACATTTTCCAGCGCAGCGGCAGCCACAGACTCAGAGGACACATTGCCCACGACCCGGCCATTATACGTGACCGTGACGCCCACCGTATACAGAGAGACAGCCACCACTGCAGCAACCGCCAGGCCACTGGTGCCCAGGAAGACCACGGGATGGACACGACGGTTTTCCAGCCAGTTGCGCAGGCCGGAGAATCTGGCCAGACTTTTGCGGCGGCGCTTCAGCGCTCTCTCATGCAGCAGACTGCTCCACATATGGAGCACACCGCCCAGCAAAAACAGGATCTGCAGAGGCAGACGGTTGGACTCGGGGAAATGGTTGGTCTGCTGCTCATGGCGGACATGCTTCCAGCGGCGGCTGATGCGGGCCGCCTTGCTGAACAGCTTCTGCCACACGTTCAGCTTACCCGCAGGCTCACGGTAAGCATCCCACGCAGTCGCATCCACCAGCTCCTCCTCACAGCCCCACTCCAGCCGCTTCTGGCGGAGACGGCGCTGTGTCTCGGATCTTTCTATGTTTTGCAGCAGCGTGCGCTTGCTGCTGCCGGGCTTTGCCGCATCGGTAGGAACAGCATCCTGCTGCTTTTTCAGCGTGTCGTTCATAGACCGCTCCTTTGCTTGGATTTCGAAAATAAACGGTAACAATTTGTTACCGTTTGTATCATACCTTTTTTTATCTGTATAGTCAAGACTTTTTTGTGTCGGTTCCCCCGGGAAACCCCTCGAAGAATGCCATCTCTGCGAACATTTTTGCGATGATCCGCAACCACAACATCTGGTGTAACTTTTCCTTCTCCGGCAGACATAGCTTCCCGGAATTGCGATTTTTCCATTATTTGTTGCGTATTTTTGCGATTTGTGTTGAACAGATCGTCCCTCGGGCGTATAATAAACGCAGTATGGACACCTGAAAAAATTTTCATTTTTCGGAGGAAACAGATATGTTTGGTGTACTGATTGAAAAACTGAAGGCCCATCCCCGCAAGATCGTGTTCACCGAGGGCACCGACGCCCGTATTCTGGAGGCATCCGCCCGCTTGCTGGCTGACGACTTCCTGACCCCCGTTCTGGTGGGCAATGTGGAAGAGGTGAAGGCCGCTGCCGAAAAGGGCGGCTTCAAGATCGACGGCGCCGAGATCATCGATCCCGAGACCTTCGCCGATTTCGGCAAGATGGTGGACAAGATGGTGGAGCTGCGCAAGGGCAAGATGAGCGCCGAGGAGTGTGCCGCCGCACTGAAGAAGGGCAACTATTTCGGCACCATGCTGGTGAAGATGGGCTATGCTGACGCTCTGCTGGGCGGCGCAACCTATTCCACCGCAGATACCGTCCGTCCCGCTCTGCAGATCGTGAAGACCAAGCCCGGCAACAAGATCGTTTCTTCCTGCTTCATTATGGTTCGTCCCGCTGCCAACGGCGGCAACGAGGTTCTGGCCATGGGCGACTGTGCCATCAACATCAAGCCCAACGAGGACGAGCTGGTGGAGATCGCCGTGGAGACCGCCAAGTGCGCTCAGACCTTCGGCGTGGAGCCCAAGGTTGCCTTCCTGAGCTACTCCACCAAGGGCTCCGGCAAGGGCGAGGACGTGGACAAGATGCGCAACGCCTGTGCCAAGGCCAAGGAGGCCATGCCTGAGATCGCTGTGGACGGCGAGATGCAGTTTGACGCTGCCGTTTCTCCCACCGTCGGCCAGCTGAAGTTCCCCGGCTCCAAGGTGGCAGGCTATGCCAACACCTTCATCTTCCCCGACATCAACGCCGGCAACATCGGCTACAAGATCGCTCAGCGTCTGGGCGGCTTCGATGCCTACGGCCCCATCCTGCTGGGTCTGAACGCTCCCATCAACGACCTGAGCCGCGGCTGCAATGCCCAGGAAGTCTATTCCATGGCCATCATCACCGCCGGTCTGTGCGAGTAATTCTGCCCTTTGGGATTCACTGTAAAATAACAGGAAAACGAGTAGCCACCCGGATGGGTGACTACTCGTTTTTTAACTCAGTTTTCGCCACGCAGGATCTCAAACAGCAGGCTGGAGAATTTGTCGCGATTGGCAAAGAATGCAAAGTGCACATTGGGAGGCAGATCCGTGTATGCACGTGGATCCACGATGGTTTGACCGTCGGCGATGCCGCCGGAAATATCGACGTCGCATCTCACCAGTTCCACCTGCTCCAGCACATCCGGCCTGATCAGACAGCAGACAGCCAGCGCATCGTGGACCGGCGCGCTGTCCAGTCTCTTCATGGGCTGCAGATAGCTGTAAGCGGCAATGCGATGCTTGATCATGTCAGCAACGAAATTGGATACGGGCGTGCCCATTTTGTACAGTGCCTCCACCTCGTCGCTGTTGATGCAGGCGTTGTGGGTTGCGTCCAGAGGAACGACCGTGATCTTCGCGCCGCAGGTAAATACGATCTGCGCCGCCTCGGGATCCGCCCAGATGTTAAACTCCGCAGCGGGCGTGGAGTTAGTTCTTCTGCAGCCGCCGCCCATCAAAACGATCTGTTTGATTTTCCCGGCAATGCGAGGCTCCACACGCAGCGCCATTGCAATATTGGTCAGCGGACCGACAGGCACCAGTGTAAACTCGCCGTCTTCTCCGTTCATGATGGTGTCAATATAGTGCATTACGGCGCGCTTGTCCTGAGGCAGCGTATGGGGTGCAGGAAGCTCATCAATGGTCTCCTGATGCATACTCACCTCTTTGCCGCCGTTCACGCTCTTGCGCTGTCCGCCGTAACCGGCATGCCGCTTTGCCAGCAGGGTGGCTACCATAGCAGTCTCGCAGCCGGGATAGACCTTGACCGTATCCCCAAGGCCCAGCAGATCAACCACGCGCAGCGTGTTGTCGGTGGTTTGATGTAAGGGCCGATTGCCCCATACCGTACAGATAGAGTGCAGCTCAATCTTGCTGGAAAGGGCGGCGCAGATAATGGCAACGGCGTCATCGGAACCGGTATCAACATCTAAAATGATTTTTTCTCGTTCCATGGCAATTCTCCTTTGTATGGAATTCATCTGGAATCATTATACCACAAACAAACCGGAGACTCCACAGTATTTCGTCAAAATTTGCACAGCCGCGGAAAGTCGATTCTACGCCTGTTCTGTCCCTTCCTCCCGACTTCTCCGTTCTGTTGTTCGTTTTTCTGCAGAAATCCGGGATTTTCCTTGCTTTTCTGTACATTCGCCTGTATAGTATAGCGTGGCGGAGGATGTCCGTCACCTTTTTTGTAATTTCCGCGGCACCGTCCGCGGCAGTCATACTGATAGAAAACGAGGAAACAATATGGAAATCACAGAAGGCGTGCGTTTTGATACGCTGGGGCTTTCCCCGGAGATTATGCGTGCCATCAGCGCACGGAATATTACGCTTTCCACGCCTGTACAGGCCGGCTGTATCCCGCCCATGATGAAGTGGCAGGACGTGATTGCCAAGGCGCCCACCGGCACCGGCAAGACCTTTGCCTACGGCATCCCCATTGTGGAGCACATCGACCCGGAGGACGAAAGCGTGCAGGCTGTCATTCTGGCTCCCACCCGGGAGCTGGCCATTCAGATCACCGATGAGCTGCGGGATATCGCCATGTATAAGCCCGGTGTCCGTTCCGTGTGTCTGTACGGCGGCCAGCCCATCAATCGCCAAATCGAGACGCTGAAGAAACGTCCACAGATCGTGATAGCCACCCCCGGCCGTCTGGCCGACCATATGAAGCGCCGCACCGTCCGGGTGGACACCGCCCAGACCGTGGTGCTGGACGAGGCCGACCGGATGCTGGATATGGGCTTCATCCATGACGTCACCCGTCTGCTGGACCGGATGAACAAGCGCAGAAATCTGGGCCTGTTCTCCGCCACCATCTCCCGGGAGGTCATGGACATTGCATGGGTCTACCAGCGGGATGCCGAGGAGATCACCGTCCGGGAGGACGAACAGAACAAGCCGGACATTAAGCAGTTCCGCATGGATGTCACCCGCGACGGGCAGGCAGGTGCCATTGAGAAAATTCTCAACGAAACCGGTTTTGACCGCTGCATGGCTTTCTGCAACACCAAGGGAGCTACGGAGCGCATTACCAAGTTCCTGCAGATGCGCGGCATTGATGCTCAGTGCATTCACGGCGACATCCCCCAGAAAAAGCGCGAGCAGGTGATGGATCTGTTCCGACAGGGCAAGTTGCGGGTCTTTGTTTCCACGGATGTTGCCGCCCGCGGCATCGACGTGGACGACGTGGATATCGTATTCAACTGCGACGTCCCCGACGAAAATCAGGACTATATCCACCGCATCGGCCGTACCGGCCGCGCCAAGCGTCAGGGCGTTGCCGTGAGCTTCATCGCCGACTACCCATCCAAGCTGCGCATTGATGACATTGCCAAGAACACCCGCAACAATATCGTCCCCGTCCGCTTCGGCGAGGACGGCCATCTGGAAGTCATTTGATACAGAACCTCTGCAAAAGTCGCGCCGCAGGCGCGGCTTTTGTCGTTTTTTCTCCGGTTTCCCTTTACATCCTTCCGTTTTTTTCCTATAATGATATATTATTCTATTTTTCGTGTATTTCTCCCGCAAACGGGAAGGAGCTTTTGTCATGAAACGTTGCCAACGTGCCGCAGCCATCCTGCTCATCATAGTGCTGAATCTTGGCTCTCTGACAGGATGCAGAAAAAACCAGCCTCAAAAAACCCTGCTGGTTCCTGAGACGCTTTCCGTCTGTCTGGGCAGTGCTCCGGATTCTCTGGATCCCGCCTGTGCAGCAGAATCCCGGGATCTGACGGTGATCTCCAATCTCTACGAAAATCTAATGAAGCTGGCCGAGGACGAATCCGGCAATCTGACACCTGTCTTCGCCATGGCCAGAAGCTATGAGGACGAGAAGCACATTGACGGCTCTGTGACCTACACCTTCCGCCTTCGCAACGCCAAATGGTCAGATGGCTCCTCCGTTGTTGCGGATGATTTTGTGTTTGCCTGGCAGCGGCTGGCAGACCCCGCCGTCAATTCCCCAAACAGCCAGCTCATGTCCATGATCAAGGGCTATGATGAGGTTCAGGCCACCGGCGACGTCTCCAAGCTGCAGGTATCTGCCAAAAACAGCTCCACTCTGGTGGTCACCATCACCGGCACCTGCGAATGGTTTCTGACAGATGTGTGTACCGCGCCTGCCGCCAGCCCCCTCCGCCGGGCAGTAGTAGAATCGACTGCAGAGGTCACAGACGCAGACAGCTCTGTTCCCGTTCCCGCAGCTCCGGCAGATGCCTGGGCCTCTGATCCCACCAAACTGGTTACCAACGGTCCGTACTGTGTAGGCGAGAGCGGTACCCACTCCATAACTCTGGTGCGGAACGAACGTTATTCCGGCAGCGAGGACATTCCCGAGACGATCCGTATTGTCTATGCCTCTACTCCCGAGGATGGCTGGGATCTGTATCAGTCCGGCATGGTAGATTTTCTGGCAGAGTTGCCGGAATCTCAGCTGCAGCTTCTGGCAGAGGATCCCGCATGGGAGCCGCTGGCTCTCCCCACCACCTGTTTACTGCTGTTTAACACCAATCAAGACGTGCTTTCCGACCCACTGGTACGGCAGGCTCTGCACACGGTAATCGACCGCACCGCCGTCAGCGCCGCCGTAAACGCAGCCTGCATTCCCGCCGGCGGACTGGTCTCTTCCAGCGTACCGGACCCCGACGAAGACGCAGCCAACTTCCGCCAGCACGGCGGAGATCTGGTGAACTGCGACCCCTCCGTTCTCTCTGCAAATCTTCGCAGCATCCAGCAGCTTCTGGAGGAAGCCGGATTTGATGCAGACATCCCCTTCCCCGCCATGGAGCTCCTGTATCCAGCTCTTCCGCAGTACGCCGCCGCTGCTCAGCAGCTGGCAGCCTGCTGGGCAGCCGCATTCCATCTGGAAGTTCAGCTGACGGCTATGGAACCCTCTTCTCTGGATGCCGCGCTGGCATCAGGGCAATACATGCTGGCGCTGATGGAATACACCGCTCCGGCCAATGATGCCCAAAGCTTCCTGCAAAACTGGGTCACAGGCCATCCCAACAATGTGATTTCCTACTCCAACACGGCTTTTGACACACTTCTGGCCGTCATCCACAGCGCCAGTGATGACAACGCGCGCCGCGGCTGTCTCCACGATGCAGAGAGCCTCCTGCTGGAAGACGTTCCCCTGACGCCCCTGTACTTCGCAGGAACAGCATACGCACTTCGGGATGATCTTACCGGCCTCCTGCGGGATGCCCGAGGTACCTTCCGGTTTACCGACATCCAGCAAATCCTGCTTCCCGAATCGCCCGCGGCTTCCGGCTCCTGATTCCAAAATCGCATCAAATGAGGTGGACTCCGCCGGAGTCCACCTCATTTTCCTGATAAAATGCAGCGCCTTTGCCAAACTTCGCACTTTATTTCTTGTCAAAGCGCAGAAAGCACCGTATACTGAAATCACCTCACGGGAAAGGAGGGCTTTGCTGTGAAACGCATCCTGCCGACATTGATTTTGTTCCTGTTGTTTCTTCTCACCGGCTGCATCGGGCTGGACCCCACCTCCAGTGATGACCCCATCTTTCTGGAGTTCGAATCCCAAACCTGGCAGCTAACCTGCTTCGGCAGCAAGAACGCCGTAGACACCCAGACCGCCGAGTATTTCTCGCAGCTGGTCTATCGGGAAACCAACGGTGCCGTGCAGGTAAATGTCCGTTCCGGAAGCACGCTTTCCTCAGGGGGCGACGTCCCGGACAAGGCTGATATCACTCTTTTCTCCAGCCTGCTCTGGAGTCAACTGGATCCGCGCTTTTCTGTTTTGACGCTTCCGTTCCTCTTCTCTTCGGCATCAGATGCCGCCGATGCACTGGACAAAGAGGGGGGCGACGCACTGGCCGAAGTTTTGGCAGAGTACGGCCAGCAGTGTCTCGGCATCGGCAGCGGCGGCTTTCGCTGTCCCACCAACAGCATCCGCTCCATCACATCTCCGGCAGATCTCCGGGATCTGCGGCTGCGGGTAGATGATTATCCTGTTCTCCGGGAGGCCTATTCCCTCTGGGGAGCCGACTGTGTCTCATTGAGCTGGCCTCTGGTATATACCGCCCTGCGCACAGGCACCCACGACGGACAGGAAATGCCGCTGGAGGATGCCCACCGTTCCTCCATTCAGGAAGTACAGTCCTATGTGACCGACTGGACCGGCCTGTACAGCGGACTTTTCTTCTGCATGGATGCCGAGCTGTATGACTCGCTTTCTCCCTCCCTGCAGAAAATCGTGGATGACTGCGGCGAAAAAGCCATCGCCCATCAGCGCCATCTTATGTCCGAATCCACCCAATCGATTCTCAGTCAGTGGCGGAAAGCCAAAATCACGGTCACCACGCTGACACCTGAGGCCGCGGCGGAGTTCCGCGCTGCGGCTCAGCCATGCTATGATGCCTTCGCCCAGTCGGTTTCCGCCGACCTGCTGGCGGCATTCACAGACTGACTGCACTACAAGGAGGCTCTGCCATGGAGACTATAGGACGCTTTGCGCCATCCCCCAGTGGCCGGATGCATCTGGGAAATCTTTTGTGCGCCCTGCTGGCCTGGCTCAGCGCCAAAAGCAGCGGCGGACGCATTCTGCTGCGTATTGAGGATCTGGACACCGTCCGCTGCAAGCCGGAGCATACCGCCCGGTTGGAGGATGATCTTCTTTGGCTGGGACTGGACTGGGACGAAGGCGGCAGCAGGGGCGGCTCCTGTGCGCCCTATGAACAAAGCCGCCGCAGTGAGCTCTATCAATCCGCGCTGGATCGGCTGACGGAGCTGGGTGTCGTATATCCCTGCTTCTGCACCCGGGCACAGCTTCACGCCGCCAGCGCACCTCACAGGGAGGATGGCCTCACCGTCTATTCCGGCACCTGCCGCGATCTGACTCCGGAAGATCAGGCACAGAAACGCCTGACCCGCGTTCCCGCTCTGCGGCTGCGTGTTCCGGATGAAAGCATTACGTTTCTGGACGGTCACATGGGCATTGTAACGGAATCCCTGCCGCTGGACTGCGGCGATTTCCTGCTGCGCCGCTCAGACGGACTGTTTGCCTATCAACTGGCTGTGGTGGTGGATGACGCCGCCATGGGCGTCACCGAGGTGGTTCGGGGCGCAGATCTGCTGTCCTCCACGCCGCGTCAACTTCTTCTGTACCGTCTTCTGGACCTGACACCGCCCAAATTCTATCATTTTCCCCTGCTTTTGGATGCATCCGGACGCCGTCTCTCCAAACGGGACGGAGACATCGGTTTGGACGCTCTCCGCCGCCGCTGTCAGCCGGAGGAGGTTGTTGGTACACTGGCTTATCTGGCGGGGCTGAATCCCAGCCGCCAGCCCTGTACGCCGGAAAGCCTCATCGATACCTTCTCATGGGATCTGGTTCCCAAGGAGGACATCCGTCTTCCCGCGGATCTTTTCTGAATTCATAAAAAACGTCCTGCTGCCCGGAGGCGGGCAGCAGGACGTTTTTTTTCATACACGGCAAGCTTACAGCATATTGATAAAGAACGTGATGATCAGGGTGTTGAAGAAATCCGCAAAGAGGCTTCCCACAATAGGAACCAGCAGGAACGCCTTCACCGAAGACACATACCGTTCCGTAATGGCCTGCATGTTGGCCATGGCATTGGGTGTAGCACCCATGCCGAAGCCGCAGGTACCGGCCACCAGCACGGCCGCGTCATAGTCACGACCCATGACATTGAACATCACCAGATTGACGTACAGCAGAATCAGCACCACCTGTACCGCCAGCAGGATGATCAGGGGCAGAGCCAGCTCCGCCAGCTGCCACAGCTTCAAGGTGATCATGGCGATACCCAGGAAGAGGGACAGACAGATGCTGCCAATATCGTCGATCTCCTTCATGGGAACTTCGAACTTTCCGGAGTATTCGCTGGTATTCCGCATCACAGCTGCCACGATCATAGCGCCGATGTATACCGGGAAGGTCATGCCGGTCTTGGACAGCAGAGCGGAAATCACGGTGCCGATGCCCATGGCGATCACCAGCTGATAGGCAGCCGTGGCATAGGAAACCGGCTTTTCACACAGGGTATCTTCCTCTTCCACCGTCAGGCTCTCCTGCACCTCACGGATGCCGGAAAGCAGAGCGTGCTTCTCAATGAGCCGGCGGGAAACGGGGCCTCCCATGAGGCTGCCGCCCACAAGGCCAAAGGTCGCGGCAGCGGTGGCCAGGGTATTGGCCGTTTCCAAGCCCAGATCCTGCAGCGTGCGGGCGAAAGCACCGGCTGTACCGTGTCCGCCCACCATGGGAATGGAACCGGTACACATGCCGATGAGAGGATCCACGCCGATGGCGAAGGACACTCCCACCGCCGCGGCATTCTGCAGCACGATCAACAGCATCACCGCGCCCAGAAACACGATCAGCGCCTTACCGCCGCTTTTCAGCACCTTCAGATTGGCCTGGAAGCCCACCGAGGTAAAGAAGATCACCATGCACACATTTTTCAGCGTTTCATCAAAGGCGAATTCTGCCACGCCCGTCACATAGAGAATGCAGGTGAATACGGCAAAAATCACGCCGCCCACCACCGGAGCGGGAATGCAGAAAGTCTCCAGAAGCTTCACACGCTTTTTTAGGAAAGCGCCCAGAAACAGGACTGCCACGGCGACCGCCGCAGTCTGATACATATCCAATGCCAGTTTCATCCTGCAGCCTCCATTTCTACGGTAATACCCTTTTCACGATAATAGGCAGCCGCACCGGGATGATAGGGAATGGCAATGCCTTCTCCGCAGGTCTCCAGTGACAGCGCCGTTTCCGTCCCCGATGCCGTTTTCAGCTCCTCAGCCTTGGACATCAGAACGGAAAGTACCTTCTTCACCGTCTCTTCTTCCAAATCATTGTCGGCCAGCAGCACCGCACGCACGCCCACGGTATCCACTGCCTCCGTCTGTCCGGAATAAGTATCCGCAGGAATGGTGCAGCGAATATATCCGCCATAGGTCTCCAGCAGACGCTCCATCTGCTTGTCCGTCAAAGACAGCAGCCGCAGTGGAAGCTCGCCGGCAAGCTTTTTGACCGTCTCCATGGGCAGACCCACCGTGCAGAAGAACGCATCAATTTCTCCGCTCTTCAACGCCTGCGCTGCCTGATCATAGTTATAATTCCGCACATCCAGCAGGGATTTGCTGAGACCGCAGCACTGCAGGATCTGTTCTGCATTCAATTCTGCGCCGGACTCCACCTCGCCGATGGATACCACCTTGCCGTACAGATCCTCCACGGTCCGGATCTCCGAATCCGCCCGCACCACAATATGGCAGTACTCCGTGTACAGGCTGGCTACCGCACTGTATCCCGTACGGGCGTCGTCGACAAAAGCCCCCTGCCCGTTCCAGGCGTCCGCCGCCACATCCGACTGTGCAATGGCCATCTGCAGATATCCCTCGGACAGCAGACGGATATTGGCCGCGGCACCGGCAGTCTTCTTAACATCCCAGCTCATGCCCACCTCACGGTTGACGATATCGGCTGCCGCTGTACCGTAGGCATAATAGGCTCCGCCCTCCGCAGCTGTGCCGAAGCGGATCTCTGCTGCCTGAGCGCATCCGCTCAATACCAGCACCAACAGACTCAACACTGCCGCAAGCAGCCTGAAACCATGTGTTTTTCGTTTCACACCCATTCCTCCTTTATAATCATTTCCTCATTATCGCATACCTGCGCTGTTCTGTAAAGTGATATTTCCCCCCATGCCAAATCTTTATCTCTGCAGAGGTGTCAACTGTGCAAAACGCCATATTTTTTATTTAAAATATGGCGTAATTTTGCGCAACAAATATTCAAATTTCCGAAAACTATTGCTATAATAAAAACATAATTGCCAAGCCTTGGCAAAATATATGGAAACAGGAAGGAATCATCCTATGGCCATCAAAATCGGCATCAACGGCTTTGGCCGCATCGGCAGAGTTGCTCTGCGCTGCATGGTAGAGCGCGGCAGCAGTACTTACCAAATCTGCGGCATCAATCTGCGCAAGGCAGATCTGGATTATATGGTTTATCAGATCAAGTACGACTCCGTATTCCGCACCTTCCAGGGCAGTATTGAGCACGATGACCGGCATTTGATCCTCAACGGCAAAAAAATCCGCGTCTACAGCGAAAGCGACGCCGCGCTGATCCCCTGGGATGACTGCGGCGCAGAGTACATCATCGAGTCCACCGGCGCATTCGACACCACGGAAAAGGGTTCTCTGCACCTGCTGAACGGTGCGAAAAAGGTTGTGATCTCTGCTCCCTCCAAGGACAGCATCACACCCACCTTCGTCATGGGCGTCAACCACAAGAACTACACTCCCGACATGAACGTGGTCTCCAACGCCTCCTGTACCACCAACTGTCTGGCTCCCATGGCGAAGGTCATCCACGACACCTTCGGCATCGAGCAGGCGCTGATGTCCACCATTCATGCCGCCACCGCCAAGCAGAAGGCGGTGGATGCACGCGCAGGCCGCGACTGGCGTACCGGACGCAGTGTGCTGGGCAACATCATTCCCTCCTCCACCGGCGCCGCCAAGGCTGTTGGCGAGGTGATCCCCTCTCTGAAGGGCAAGATGACCGGCATGAGCTTCCGTGTGCCCACCAATGATGTCTCCGTGGTGGATCTTACCGCCCGTCTGATCCAGCCCGCAACCTATCATGATGTCTGCGTGGCCATGCGCAACGCCGCCCAGAACAGCATGAAGGGCATCATCACCTGCACCACCGATCAGGTGGTTTCTTCCGACCTGACCGGCTTTACCCAGACCTGTATTTTTGACGAAACCGCCGGCATCATGCTGGATGACAACTTCGTCAAGCTCATTGCCTGGTACGACAACGAGTGGGGTTACACCAACAAGCTGCTGGATCTCATTGCACACATGTATGAGGTTGACAACGCCTGACCCTTCCACGTTTCACACGCTCTGATCGCAGCGATGCCGCTTGCAGAGCACCAGGCAGCTGTGGCTGCCGCCACTTGGTACGGTCTCCAGGCAAACGCAAGGCGCAGTATATCTCCCGCCTCTCCGCCACAGGCTGACATCCCCAAACGCCGAAATACCCCGGTCACTCCCATGGGAGCGACCGGGGTATTGATCGTTTTATCCGACATCTACATTCTCACGTTCATCCGGGTTGGGTGCTTCTTCCGGCTGTGCCAGCAGTTCCAGTTCTCTGATGTAGCCTTGCAGCTGTTCCGCCAGCTCCTCGCCGCCCTCTGTACAGCGGGTAACGTCATTCTCACCTTCCCGCACCATCTTTTCGGCATAGGCACGGCAGGTAGCAAAACCGCATTTGCCGCAGTTCTTGCCGGGCAGCAGCTGCTCCATCTTCTCCGTATAGCTTCGGAACGTCTTCTCCACGTGACGCTTGGCAACGGCGATCACGATGTGGCTCAGAATGACGTAAAAAATCATGATGCAGCCCACCAGACCCAACGAGATCAGAAAAATAACCAGCCAGGGATTCATAGGATAGCCTCCTGTAATGTTTTTTTACAGAATACCTCACTTTCCGCAGAAAGTCAATGGAACAGCCTCCGGTTCCCTTACCGGAGGCTGTTCTGCTGATTATTTTCCCACCACGATCACGCGGATCTGTCCGCCGGTCTGGACGGTTCGATCATAGTACAGCGTCAGGGGCTGTTCCATGGCCAGCACATCCGGCAGCTCCTCCAGTCCGCCGACCCAACGATCGGTGCGTTCCAGATAGATCTGCACACGCGGACTGACCGGACACTCCGCCGCGTCCGCCACCGCATACCATGCGTCATCCTTCAGGAAAAAGTCACTGCTGTCGGCATTGGCGGCTTTTTTCAGCAGTGTCAGCGCCGCCACACGCTGATGGCTGGCGCTGTATGCGCCCGCAGCAACACCCAGATATGCGCCAGTCTGCGCATCATAGGAACTGCAGATGCGTTTCACACCCTCGCCGCCGTTATCGGCATTGGCAACAGCAACAGCGTTGCTGTAAGCGCTCAATTCAGACGTACCCACGTTGATGCCGTTCTCTCCGGTATATCTGACCGCTCTGCCGTACTCATAGCAATTGCCGGTAACATTCCGCAGAAGGATCATGTCCACCTGTCCCGCCGTATTCACATGGCAAGCCGTCACAGAACCTGCAGGGATGGTGTTCGTCCAGCTGATCTCACGGAAATCATAGGAAGCTTTTCCCACCTCGCCGGACAGGCTGTAGACATGGCTCTCCAGAGAGCCGGACGCCGCATGCTCGTATACCGCGCATACAGGCGCCAGCACATAATCCCCCAGTGTTCCGGCCGCGATGTCCAGCGTTCCCTTTCGATCAGACGAGCAGGCGTAGCAGCGCACCTCGTTTTGATAGATATTGACCTGAACAATGCAGCCACGCAGGTTCTCCTGTGCTTCAATTTTCATACCCTTCAGCGTCAGCCCGCTGCCCAGCAGCGTCACCGATGTGCCATCCACGCTGAGAACACCCAGCATATCGGCAATCATCGCAGCGTCTTCCGCAGCCGCAGCGGCCTTGCCGTCATCTGTCAGCAGCAGTGTAACACGCCCGCCCAGAGCACAGTCCGCCAGAGATGCCCAGGCAGATTCCAGAACAACAAACGTGTTTCCGGAAACGGTAACGGTTTCTGCCTCCGTCAGATTGGGATACGCATCCTCGATGTATCCTGTAAACTGCAGATCCGAGGCACGCAGGGTGCCGGACGCCGCATCAAAATACGCCACATCGTAGCGCGCCAGATCGTCTGCCTGCGCCGGGGCGCCGTTCTTAGTGATGGCGTATGTACCCGTAATGCCCAGTCTGCGTGCCAACTCGGCGGCTGCGGTAACGGTTTCCGCCACAATGGCCCCCGTCTGCGCAGAGGTCCCACCGGCAAACAGGCAGACATAGACCACAGCACCCTTTTCATTTCGATAGAGCCGCAGCGTCTTTCCCGTATGACTGCTCAGCTGCAGATACCCGGTCTCCTTCCAGATATACGCAGAATCCTCAATGATCACCGCCGCGTCACTGGAGATCCGGTGTGTAACACCCTCCATGTCCACAATACCGGATCGCTTGGCGGATGCCAGCTTCACATCCTCCGCCTGCTGCGCATCAGGGATGAACCCTACCACCGCTTCATCGGCGTTCAGCAGCAGTCGCCCCAGCAGTCCGAGATATGCTTCAGGCAGTCTCACCGCGCAGGAGAAGGTTTCCACGGATGCTTCCGCTCCTGTCACCGCATATGCAGTCAGCAGATCAGATTCGCCGCCGACATTCAGAAGAATCGCCGTCTGCGCAGAGGTCACCGCCAGTTTTTCCGCACGGGCAGGATCTTCCGCTGCCAGATATACGCAGTCAACCTCGCCCAGATCATTGCAGAACAGCCAGACCGCGCTGCCCAGACAGCAATTTGCCTGCAGGCTGCCGGTCTCCGTCCAGTCGTAAACCTGATCGCCCACGATCATCACTGCGCCTCTGGCCATCTCATAGGCCTTCCCGGACGCAGTCACCTCATCGGCAGCTGCGGCAGTCAGCACTGCCTTTCGCCCCGCAGTACTCTCCGGGATAAACGCTGCCGCTCTGCCCGCAGCGTTCAGCAGCAGCTGGCCGCTGTAGCCCTGGCAATCCGCAGAGATCTGCCCATCCTGACGGAAATTCTCCACACCGGCTGCGGTGCGGACACGCAGCAAACCATCCATGCTGCCGCTGACTGCCGCTGTATCCAGTACGGTGACCTCCCGGGCAGAGACCACTGTCAGCTTCGCCGCGCGGGCAGGATCCTCCACCGGCAGATACACGCAGTCAACCGCGCCCAGATCATCACAGAACAGCCAGACCGTGCTGCCCAGATAGCAATTCGCCTGCAGGCTGCCGGTCTCTGCCCAGCTGTAGGCCTTTTCACCCACGATCATCACGGCATTCCCGGACAGCGGATAATTCTTTCCGGATGCCGTTATTCCATCGGTCTCCGCAGCAGACAAAACCGCTTTCTGTCCCACAGGCATCTCCGGAAGGAACGCCATGGCTCTGCCCGCAGCGTTCAGCAGCAGCTGACCGCTATAGCCCTGGAAATCCGCAGAAACAAGGTTCTCCTGCCGGAGCTCCTCCACACCGGCGGTGGTGCGGACCCGCAGCAGACCATCCATGCCGCCGCTGGTCACTGCCGTTTCCAGCACGGTGACCTTTTTTACAGACGCAACGCCCCGAATGCTCTGATAATACGGTTCGCCGCCGGGTGCCTCGGCACGCAGCGTGCTGCTCATCAGCGCAGAAGCCTGCGCCCGGGTAAGGGGGGCATGGGCTGCCAGTCCCTGTGCCACACCAAGGGATGCCGCCAGATCCAGATAGCCCTTGGGCCAGATGGCTCCGGCCTGCTGGTCACTGTATCCCAGCATCCGCATCAGGATCGTGATTGCCTGTGCGTAGGTAATGGGTGCATCGGGCTTGAATTGTCCTGTGCCCACACCAGCTACCAGCCGGGTGCCCGTTCCACTGCCCACTGTAATGGATGCCGCCAGATTGATATGGCCGCGGGCCCAATGTGCCGCTGTCACATCCCGAAAAATCGTACGGGCAGTGTGCAGAGATACTTCCTCCTCACGCCCCATGGCACGAACGACCATGACGCAGAACTCGGCACGGGTCATCTGCGCGGCAGGATCTTCCTCCAGTCCCACCAGAATGCCCAACTGACGCAGGAACTCCGTTTCCGGATCCGCACCGCTCTGCGCGCTCTCCCCGGCGGGAATCACCGCAGCCGCAGGCACTGTCATCACCAGCATGACAGCGCACAGCAGCAAAGCCAACCATCGTTTCATTTTCATTGTATGATCACTCCTTTATCAGTCTGCACGCAAGGCCGCCACCGGCTGCAGACCGGAGGCCTTGACGGCAGGGTACATGCCAAAAATCACGCCCAGCACCGCCGAAAACACAAAGGCACCCACTGCAATGGAAGGCGTGGGGGTCATAACCTCCTGAAACAGCAGCTTGCTGAATACCATCGTGCCCACATAGCCAAGTCCGATGCCGATAAGACCCCCGATGCCGCAGATCACCGCCGCCTCAATGAGGAACTGGGTAACGATACTGCTGCGCTCCGCACCGATGGCCTTGCGGATGCCGATCTCACGGGTACGCTCTGTAACGGTCACCAGCATAATGTTCATAATACCGATGCCGCCCACCAGCAGCGAAATACCGGCAATGGCACCCAGTACCAAGGACTGCATCAGATTCTGACTCTCCATATCCTGTGCATAGCTGTTATTGCTGGAAACATCGTAATAACCGGTATCGGAATAACCCATCTCATTCTTGGGAAACAGGCCGGAAAGATACGCGTCCAGCTTGGTCATGGCCTCAATGGTAGCAGAGGCAGTTTTGGCCTTCACAACATAGCTGTCAATGGGATTGTTATTGTTCATGCTGCGGTTAAAGGTATAGGGAATGACAATGATATTGTCAAAATCGGAATACAGATCCATCGGCGCATACCAGCCCACCACCAGGAAGGGCTGTCCATTGATGGTGATGGTTTCCCCCACCGGATCGGTGTAGTCGAAGAGTGCCTCCTTGGCGCCGGAGCCCAGCACGCACACGGCGTTGCATTTCTCCACATCCAGATAGGACATTTCCCGTCCGCCTGCCAGTGTGTAGTTGTTGCAAACGCCGTACTGATCCGAACCCAGCTTGATGTGCATCATACTGTCCCAGTCCATACCGCCCATGCCCATGTTCTCCCAGTCGTTGACCATCAGGGTCTTGGCTCCGTAAATGATGGTCATCTTCTGCCCCAGCTCCACGTTGGGTGTAATGCCCAGCACCGAATCGCTCATGGAAAGGCAGTAGTCATACAGCTTCTGGGATGTCTCATTGTTGGTATCATTGTACGAGTAGGCGTAAAGATTGATCTTGTTATCGCCCATCTTCTCGAAATATTCCATGTTTTTGCGGTTCTGCCCCTGCACCACCGACACCATGATGACCACACTGGCCACGCCGATGATGATGCCCAGCATCGTAAGGAAGGATCGCATCTTCTTCATGGAAATGGATTTAAAGGCCATTCTGAAGGCCTGCCACAATTTCATTCCCAGTCCACCTCCTGCAGCTGATCGGAAATGATCCTGCCGTCGGACAGGCGCACCACCCGCTTGGCATTGGCCGCGATGTTCTCGTCATGGGTGATCAGCAGCACAGTGGTTCCCGCCCGATACAATTCCCGCAGGATCTCCAGCACATGCCGTCCGGTCTTGGTGTCCAGCGCGCCGGTAGGTTCATCGGCCATGATGATGGGTGGGTCTGCAGCAATGGCTCTGGCAATGGCTACCCGCTGCTGCTGACCACCGGACATCTCACCCGGCCGGTGCCGTGCGCGGTCTGCCATACCGACCCGCTCCAGCGCCGCCATGGCGATATCCTTCCGTTCCCACGCCGGCACGCCCCGGTAGATCAGTGGCAGGATCACATTCTCCAGCGCATCCAGTTCCTGAATCAGGTTATAGCCCTGAAAGATGAACCCGATCTCCCGGTTTCGGATCCGTGCCAGTTCCTTGTCGAACAGGGCGGTCACATCGGTGCCGTCCAGATAATACTCGCCGTAGGTGGGAATATCCAGACACCCCAGCACATTCATCAGGGTGGATTTACCGGAGCCGGACTGACCCACGATGGCCACAAATTCGCCACGGTCGATCTGCAGTGTAACGCCGTCCAGCGCACGGATCTCGTTTTCCCGCCCTTCGTTATAGATTTTATAGGTGTTTCGGATGTCTATCAGCATCGTCTCACCCCTTACCAGCTGCCGCTGTAGTCGGTAACGGTGTAGTTCACGAAGACTTCATCCATCTCCTGAATACCGGAGACAATCTCCACATTCTGCGCATCGGAGATGCCGGTCTCCACGATAACGGGATAGAAGCCCTCCTCCTCGCTGGGGAAGCGCCGCTTTTCACCGGGCTGCAGCTCCGGCATATCCAGCTCCGGCACATCATCGGGACGTACGTCACGCTTCACAAACACCACCGACTGGCGGTTGCCTTCCTTGTCGCTGATATATTTCACAGAAGTGGTGGGTACCAGAACGCAGTCCTCCGACTGGCTGGTGACGAAGGAATACCGCAGCCATGCGCCGTCCATCAGCGAGCCGTCGAAGTTGTCCACCGACAGTGTCACCGGGTAGTTGGTCATGCCGTTGCCGCTCTGTGCGCCGCCCATATCGATGGCGGTAACGGTTCCCATGTAGGGCATACCGTTCCAGGTCAGCTCAACCATATGGCCGGGCTTGACAAAGGAGATATTCCGATCATCTACCTGAATGGTGACCACCATGGTGGTATTGTTGGAAATGATGATCACCGTTTCGCCGCTCTTCACCTCGGCGCCCGGGGTAAGGCTGCAGCTGATAATGGTACCGTTGATTGGTGCCACGGCGTTGAAGTCTGCCAGTGCGCCGGTGGCTTCTTCCAGTGCCAGCTGGGCGGTGTCGATCTCCGCCTGCTTGGCCAGGATCTCCTCATCCAGGGTAGCCGTTCCCAGATACAACAGCGGCTCTCCTGCAGACACGTTGGCATAATTCAGCAGCATATCACCCATGCGCTCCACCGGGCCGCCTGCCTTGGCCGCAATGCTGCGGATCTCATAGAACTTCGTCTTTCCCTGTTCGTAGGGATAGATCTCCCAGCCGTCTTCCGCCGCAAAGTAGGCTGCCGCATCCATGTCCGCTGTTAGTGTGCCGGGGTTGTCAAATACCACCACCACTTCGAAGTGCACCGCACCCTCAGGGGATATGTAGCTGACCTTGTTGATCTTTTCCACCTTACCGGGGAAGACCTCCATCACCGCGGGAACGGACACTGTGACCTCCTGTCCCACCCGGATGTCGTTCTCATAAGCATAGCTGAAATACAGAGAGAGCTTCAGCTTCTTATCGTTCACCAGCGTAGCCACGGTGCTTCCCTTGGAGAGGATCTGATCCACGGAAAATTCCTGCACATCCATCAGCTTACCGGCAAAGGGCGCCCTCACCACCAGCTCGTCCTTTGCCGCCTGAATGGCATCCATCTGCTCGCGAAGCTCGTCCAGCTTCTTCTGCGCCTTATCCACCTCATCCTGCGCCGCCTGACTGAAAATGGTATACAGGGGCTGCCCTGCCATTACGGTCTGGCCGGAGCTGACAAACACCTCCTGCACCGTGCCGCTTTGGGTCAAAGTGATGGCGGCAGATTCCTGCGCCTTGGCGTTTCCGCTGCCGGACACCTTGCTCTGGATACTGCCGATGGCAGCCGGCTGAGAATAGATGGCGCTGGTCTCCTCACTCTCGTTCAGAAAACGGAACAGGAAAACGCCGCCCGCTCCCAGCACTGCAAGGATACATAGGACCACAAAAATTTTGAGAACCACTCTCTTTTTCCGTCTGTTGGGTTTTTTCGGTATAGGTGCCGGTGCAGAGACTGGCGTATTCATCACTTCTGGCATCTTTGCTTTCCTCCTGTTGGGTTTGTCAGAATCGCCGGGAGCCCCATTGTTCTGTGCATTCAGTATATTCTTGGAAAAGCGGTTCATACAACAACAAAGAATTACGAATGGTAACAAACAATTACGATTTTTCAGAATCAATAAAAATCAAAGCAAGCAATTAAACAAAGACCCTCCCCGATTCCAGCCGGAATCGGGGAGGGTTATCATATTATGCGGTTTTCGCCGTCAGATCCTGATCAGCGAGGATTTTTGATAGCGGCCTGAGCGGCAGCGGATATTGCGAGGAAATGGATCAGGAATCAATTGGATTCCAGCAACCGCTTTACCTCGCGGTCAAAATCCGAAGTGATCCTCTGGGTTTTGTTGAACAAATCATACTCCTCGGATGCTTTGGCAGAAGTTGCTTTCGTGGAAATACGCCCTTTGCCGCTGAGAATCTTGTATTCCCGGAACGTAAGGAATTTGTTGATGCTGTCCGCAAACTGCTCCATTGTGAACGTGTTTTCCCGCTCAATCAAATCTTCGATGTAGTCAAAATAGCCGGAAACCGTTCGCTCCAACTGGCGAATTTCTTTTTCGGTCAGATAGTTCTTAGCAACGGAAACGTCCGACTTTAAGATTCGTCCCTCAGGCGCATTTTTCCTGTAGTCAGTCCCATGTGCTCTTTGGTGTGATCGACATTGAAATAAACGATCTCTGCTGCTGTCTGTCCCGTAATCGCATAATGGAACTTGTTCTGCACCATAGCATAAAAATCATGCGTAGTGGGCGAGTCTTTGTCATAGTCGATGCTGCACTCAGCAAAAACATCTGTGACCTGCTGCCATATGCGCCGTTCGCTGGCACGAATCGATCTGACACGTTCCAGCAGTTCCTTGAAATAGTCTTTGCTAAAAGCGGCTTTTCCCTGCTTCAGTCGATCATCGTCCAACACAAAGCCCTTGACCATGTACTCCTTCAAAACCCTGGCGGCCCAGATGCGGAAATGTGTTGCGCGGCGGGAGCTCACGCGATAGCCGACAGAAATAATGGCATCGAGATTGTAGAAACGCATATTACGGGAGACGTTTCGATTTCCCTCTCGCTGAACTACCGAGAATTCCTCGGCAGTTGATATCTCATCCAATTCGCCCTCAGCATAGATATTTTTCAAATGCAGTGAGATATTGTCAGTAGTACAGTCAAACAGCTCTGCCATACCTTTTTGGCTCAACCAGACACTTTCATCTTTGATTACTGCACTGACGGAAACATCTTCCTCGGCAGAATTATACATTAAAAAACGGAAATCACTCGGCATCGTGGTAGTCCTCCCGCGCGGCATCAGTCAAACATATGTTTCTATAGTATAACATGAGGGCCGAAACAGCGCAATGACTGATAAAAGAAAATACAGCAAAAGAAGATTCCTGCCAGCACTTGACGAACTGGACTGCAGTTGCCATTAATGTCGGAACAGCAATAAGGCCGAGTCGCTCCAGTAATATCGGTGAACCATGGCAGAAGCCATATCCCAACAGGTGTGGAGTGTTCAGTGTCTCCCCACGGCAATTGTGACAAATGTGATATTTGCTCTATGCGGAAGGAAACATCGGACGATATTCGCAAACAGTGTGGCTTAATGCACACCAAGGGCCTGCTGCTTCTGCTATCCTTCTGCAGTTTTCCAATTGGTGCGGATAAATTCCTTCAGATATGCCTCCGCCTGCACCACCAGCGTGTTTCGGCTGTTTTTCTTCAGACAGATGAGACTCAGGGGCGCGTCGGTAACCGGAACCATGGGTATGGCCGCCACGCCGTAGCGCCGAGCAAAGGAGCTGGGCCCCAGAGCGATGCCTTTTCCGTTGCGAATCAGCACCATCATGGCCTCCACACTGTCCGCCCGGCGAATCTGTCCCATGCGGACGCCATGAGCCTCACACATTCTGCGCATCAGCGCCGCATCCAGAGAATCCTCAGGCCCGGAAATGAAAGCGCTGCTCTGCAAGGACGCAAAGGTCATCTCCGGACATTTCGCCCGGGGATCGTCCCGAGACATAAGAATGCATTGCCGCTCCCGCAGCAGCTCCACGGAGAAAAACCGTTCCGGATGGGCGATCATGGATGCAGGCGGCATCTCATCCAGTGCAAGGCTGATACTCCCCTCCTCCAGAGCCTCCAGTACATTGTAGCCGATATCGGTGATGAAGGAAACCTCTGTCTCGGGATCCCGCTCAAAGAAGGGAACCAGCGCCTCAAAAATCCCGTTGGAAACCGCCCGGGCGCCAACGCCGATCCGCAGGGAGCTACCTAAAGTGCCCCGCAGTACCTGAATTCCATCCTGAAACTTCTTCCAACTTTCGGCAAGCTCCATGGCCTCCCGATAGAAGTTCTGTCCCGCCTCTGTCAGCGTCATTCCCTGAGGCTCCCGCTGAAACAATCGGCAACCCAGTTCCTCCTCCAACCGCTTGATCTGCAAAGACAGCGCCGGCTGGGATACAAACAGGCTTTCCGCCGCCTTAGAGATATTCCCTCGTTTGGCCACCTCAATGAAATACAGCACCTGTGTGACAGTCAATCTCCTCACCCTCCAGGCATAAGCTTTTGTTATACCTTCATTATAAACTGAAATTTCCATTTCAGCAAGTCATACATATATAATGAACGGGGAAAATGCACACTCTTCCCTTTGACGTTTCTCTCCCGCAGGCAAGGTTTACTAAAAACAAAAGGAGATCAGGATTATGAAACAGGACAAGCACATCTTGGTTGCAGACGGCAACGAGGCCGCAGCATACGTTGCCTACGCCTTTTCGGAAGTTGCCGCCATTTACCCCATCACTCCTTCCTCACCCATGGCGGAGAAAACCGATGAGTGGTCCGCCAACGGCCGGAAAAACCTCTTCACCCAGCCTGTCACTCTGGTAGAGATGCAGTCCGAGGCAGGCGCCATCGGCGCCATGCACGGCGCTTTGGAGTCTGGCTCCCTTGCCACCACCTTCACCTCCTCCCAGGGTCTGATGCTGATGATCCCCGTGATGCACCGCATCAGCGGCACCCGCCAGCCGGCGGTGATCCATGTGGCATCCCGTACCGTGGGAACCCACGCAATGTCCATCTTCGGCGATCACAGCGATGTGATGAACTGCCGTCAGACGGGCTTTGCCATGCTGTCCACCGGCAGCGTGCAGGAGGTCATGGATCTGGCAGGCGTGGCCCATTTGGCCGCCGTCCACAGTCGTGTGCCCTTCATGCATTTCTTTGACGGCTTCCGCACTTCTCACGAGATTCAGAAAATCCGCGCCATCCCCTATGAGGAGTTCCACAAAATGCTGGACTGGAGCGCCGTCCGCAGTTTCCGCGAGTCCGCACTGAACCCCTACCATCCCTCCTTGCGCAACACCGTCCAGAACCCCGACGTCTACTTCCAGTTCCGTGAGGCCAACAACCGCTTCTACGATGAGCTGCCTGATGTGGTGGAGGGCTACATGCAGCAGATTAACGCCGTCACCGGCGAGGATTACCACCTGTTCAACTACTACGGCGCACCGGATGCCGAGCGCGTGGTGGTGGCCATGGGCTCTGTTAGTGGCACCGCCCGGGAGACGGTGGATTATCTCAACGCCCTCGGCGAAAAGGTAGGCTATCTGCAGGTGCACCTGTTTAACCCCTTCTCTACCCGTCACTTCCTGGCGGCTCTGCCCAAGACCGTGAAGAAGCTGGCCGTGCTGGACCGCTGCAAGGAGATGGGTGCCCTGGGCGACCCCCTGTACCTCACCGTCTGCGGTGCCTTCACCAATCGTGCCGACGCTCCCTATATCATCGGCGGCCGCTATGGTCTCTCCTCCAAGGACACCACCCCCGCCCAGATCAAAGCCGTCTTTGATCATCTGCTCTCCGATGAACCCTTCACCGGTTTCACTGTGGGCATTGAGGACGATGTAACCCACCGCTCTCTGCCTCTGGGACCCAGCCTGCCTCTGGTACATAAGAAGATGGTTAGCTGCAAGTTCTGGGGCCTGGGCAGCGACGGCACCGTGGGTGCCAACAAGAACTCCATCAAGATTATCGGTGGCAATACCGATATGTACACTCAGGCCTACTTTGAGTACGACACCAAAAAGTCTTTCGGTATCACCCGAAGCCACCTGCGCTTCGGCGAGGAGCCCATCCTCTCTACCTATCTGGTAAAGGATGCGGACTTCGTAGCCTGCCATAACCAGTCCTTCTTGAATAAGTATGACATCGTCACCGAGCTAAAGGAGGGCGGCACCTTCCTGCTGAACTGCCGTTGGACGGCAGAGGAGTTGGACAACAAACTCCCCGCCGCGGTGAAGCGTGCCCTGGCGGAAAAGAACGCCCGTCTGTGCATCATTGACGCCAACGCCATCGCCCAGAAGCTGGGTCTTGGTGACCACGCCAGCATGGTGCTGCAGGCCGCTTTCTTCTCTCTGGCGGACATCATCCCCATGGAGGAGGCCATCACTTACATGAAGCAGGCCGCGGAGAAGACTTTCTCCAAGAAGGGCAACACCGTGGTGCAGATGAATCTGGCCGCCATCGACGAGGGCGTACAGGGCGTCACCATAGTTCCCGTGCCGGCAGAGTGGAAAGACGCCGTTGACGCCACACCCACCGTCACCACTCCCGCTCCTGCCTTTATCGAGAACATTCTCCGTCCCTGCAACGCGCTGAAGGGCGACAACCTGCCCGTATCCACCTTCCTCGGCTACGAGGACGGCACCATGCCTCTGGGCACCACCGCCTATGAAAAGCGGGGTATCGCCACCCGCATCCCCGTGTGGAATGCCACCGCCTGCATCCAGTGCAACCGCTGTTCCTTCGTCTGCCCCCACGCCGTCATCCGTCCCTATCTGCTGGATGAGGCAGAGACCGCCAATGCCCCCGCTGATTTCGTCACCGCTCCCGCCAAGGGCACCAAGGCTCTCCAGTTCTCTCTGCAGGTCAGCGAGATGGACTGCACCGGCTGCGGCAGCTGCGTGGCCTCCTGTCCCATGACCGGAAAGGCTCTGCGAATGGAGCCCGTTGCCCGCGAACTCTCCGTCACCCCCGCATGGGAGTACGGTCTCACCGTCACCGAGAAGAACACCTTCAAGATGGACACCGTCAAGGGCAGCCAGTTCCGCCAGCCCCTGTGCGAATTCTCCGGTGCCTGCGCCGGCTGCGGTGAGACCCCCTACGCTAAGCTGTTGACCCAGCTCTACGGCGACCGGATGTACTGGGCCAACGCCACCGGCTGTTCTCAGGCCTGGGGCGCCGCCATGCCCTCCATCCCCTACACCGTGGGCAAGTCCGGCCGCGGCCCTGCATGGAGTAACTCCCTCTTTGAAAACAACGCTGAGTTCTGCCTCGGTATGTACCTGTCTGTAAAGCAGCAGCGTCTGAAGACCCGTGCATGGATCGAGGAACTGAAGAGTCAGGAGCCCGTTCTGGAGGGCCCCATCACCGAATGGCTGGATACCTTCTCCGATGTCCACGCCTCCATGCCCGCCTCCGAGGCGCTGGTGGCTGCTCTGGAATCCATCACTCTCACCGGACGGGGCGATGAGCTGAAGACCCTGATCCTTCGCCACAAGGAGCATCTGGCCAAGCAGCCCGTGTGGATGTACGGCGGAGACGGCTGGGCCTATGATATCGGTTTCGGCGGTCTGGATCACGTCATCTCCATGGGCGAGGACATCAACGTCCTCATCGTGGACACCGAGGTCTATTCCAATACCGGCGGCCAGAGCAGCAAGGCCACACCGCTGGGCGCCGTGGCGCAGTTCCAGGCTGCTGGCAAAAAGAGCGGCAAGAAGGATCTGGGCAAGATGATGATGGCTTACGGCAACTGCTACGTGGCCAGCGTGGCCATGGGCGCCGATCCCAATCAGCTGATGAAGGCCATCACCGAGGCCGAAGCCTATCCCGGGCCTTCCGTAGTTATCGCCTACGCACCCTGCATCAACCACGGCATCAAAGCCGGCATGAATCAGGTGCAGGCGGAGATGAAGCGTGCGGTGGATTCCGGCTACTGGCCCCTGTACCGCTACAACCCCGCCAACAAGGAAAAGCCGTTCACTCTGGATTCCAAGGAGCCCACCCTGGGCTATCAGGATTTCCTCGCCGGCGAGGTGCGCTATGCCTCCCTGCACCGCACCTTCCCCGAAAACGCTCGCACCCTCTTCGCCGCCGCAGAGCAGCAGGCCAAGGAGCGGTACGAGAGCTACCGCAAGCTGGCGGAGCAGTAATCAACACACGGAACGAGCGGCAGAGGGGGTTCACCCTCCGCCGACTACTCCCCATACGAGGAGAACACACATGGATATCAGACAGGAATATCAAAGCAAGCTCCGCACAGCGGAGGAAGCTGTCAAGGTAGTGCGCAGCGGCGACTGGATCGACTATGGCTGGAACGCCTGCGCGCCGGTGGCCCTGGACCGGGCGCTGGCGGCACGGTATGAAGAGCTGTACGATGTAAAAGCCCGTGGCGCTGTGCTGATGACTCGCCCCGCCATTCTCTCCGTGCCGGATACCGCGGAGCATTTCACATGGAACTCATGGCATATGAGTGGTCTGGAGCGCAAGCTCATTGACGAGGGCATCGCATGGTACATCCCTCTGCGGTATTCCGAGTTGCCCCGGTACTACCGGGAAAACGTGGATCCCGTTCATGTTGCCATGATTCAGGTTGCTCCCATGGATGACGAGGGCTACTTCAGCTACGGCCTCAACGCCTCCCATCTGGAGGCTCTGTTTGAAAAGGCAGAGGTCATCATTCTGGAAGTAAATCGGAACTATCCCCGCTGTCTCGGTGGCAAGAACACCCGCATTCACATCAGCCGGGTGGACATGGTGGTGGAAGGCGGTGACCCCGCCCTGAACCAGCTGCCCGCCGCAGCTCCCAGCGAGGTGGACCGTGCGGTGGCAAACCTCATCGTCTCCCAGATCTCTGACGGCGCCTGCCTGCAGTTGGGTATCGGCGGCATGCCCAACGCCGTAGGAAGCCTCATTGCCGAATCCGACCTGAAGGATCTGGGTGTGCACACGGAAATGTATGTGGATGCCTTTGTGGACATCGCTCGGGCCGGCAAGATTAACGGCAGCAAAAAGACCATCGACACCGGCAAGCAGGTCTACGCCTTTGCCACCGGCACCCAGAAGCTCTACGACTACCTCCACGAGAATCCCGAGTGTATGTCCACCTCCGTGGACTATACCAATGACGCCCGAATCATCTCCCAGATCGACAATTTCGTCTCCATCAACAACGCCGTGGATGTGGATCTCTTCGGCCAGGTGAATGCTGAGAGCGCCGGTATCCGCCACATCAGCGGCGCAGGCGGTCAGCTGGACTTCGTGCTGGGTGCCTACCTCTCTCAGGGCGGCAAAAGCTTCATCTGCTGCTCATCCACCATGAAGGACAAGGCCGGTAAGCTTCACAGCCGCATCCGTCCTACCCTGCAGACCGGCAGCGTGGTCACCGACACTCGTACCAACGTCCACTATCTGGTAACGGAGTACGGCATGGTGAATCTCAAGGGTGCCTCCACATGGGAGCGTGCCGAGAAGATCATCTCCATTGCCCACCCGGATTTCCGGGAGGAGCTGATTCGGGAGGCTGAACACATGAAGATCTGGCGCAGATCCAATAAGCGCTGATCTCCCGCGCTTTATTGTCAAACTCTGCAAACACACCCCCGGTTCGTTCAATGTGGAACCGGCTTCAAGCAGGCTGATTTATCGGGATACCATGCACTATATGCTCTTTTAAACAGTGGCAAGCTCAAAGGATACCACAACGGCCGGACATGGCGAATTCCCAAAGCGGCCCTTAAAGAGTACATTTTGGAGAATTCTAAAATCAAAGCAAACAGTTAAGCAAAAAATCTCCCCGACTCCATATGGAATCGGGGAGATCGTTTTATGCTGCGGAGGCTTCCTTTACAGGAAACTTAATTCCTCGGATTTTTGATAGCGGCCTGAGCGGCAGCCAGACGGGCGATGGGCACACGGAAGGGAGAGCAGGACACATAGTCCAGGCCAACCTTGTGGCAGAACTCCACGGAGGAGGGATCGCCGCCGTGCTCGCCGCAGATGCCCAGGTGCAGGTCGGGATTGGCTGCGCGGCCCAGCTTGCAGGCCATGTCAACCAGCTTGCCGACGCCGGTCTGGTCCAGCTTGGCGAAGGGATCGTTCTCATAGATCTTGCGATCATAGTAGGCGCCCAGGAACTTACCGGCGTCATCGCGGGAGAAGCCGAAGGTCATCTGGGTCAGGTCATTGGTACCGAAGGAGAAGAAGCCGGCTTCCTTGGCGATCTCGTCAGCGGTCAGAGCGGCGCGGGGGATCTCGATCATAGTACCAACCAGATACTTCATGTCAGAGCCAGCCTCAGCGATGATGGCGTCAGCGGTCTCAACGACGACCTTCTTGACGTAGCCCAGCTCCTTGACCTCGCCAACCAGGGGGATCATGATCTCGGGAACCATGGTCCACTCGGGATGACGTGCCTGAACGTTCAGGGCAGCCTTGATGACAGCCTTGGTCTGCATCACAGCGATCTCGGGATAGGTGACAGCCAGACGGCAGCCGCGGTGACCCATCATGGGGTTGAACTCATGCAGACCGGCGATGATGGCCTTGATGTCCTCAACGGACTTGCCCATGGCAGCGGCCAGAGCAGCGATGTCAGCCTCTTCGGTGGGAACGAACTCATGCAGGGGGGGATCCAAGAAGCGGATGGTGACGGGGCAGCCTTCCATGGCCTCATAGATGCCCTCGAAGTCGCTCTGCTGCATGGGCTCCAGCTTGGCCAGAGCCTTCTCACGCTGCTCGACGGTGTCGGAGCAGATCATCTCACGGATAGCGGGGATACGCTCTGCGTCGAAGAACATATGCTCGGTACGGCACAGGCCGATGCCCTGAGCACCGAACTTACGGGCCTGAGCAGCATCGTGGGGAGTATCGGCGTTGGTACGGACCTTCAGGTTGCGATACTGATCGCACCAGCCCATGACGCGGCCGAACTCGCCGCCGATGGAAGCATCGGTGGTGGGAATGATGCCGTCATAAACGGTACCGGTGGAGCCGTCGATGGAGATGGTGTCGCCCTCGACGTAGGTCTTGCCGGCCAGCTCGAACTTCTTGGCTTCCTCATCCATCTTGATGTCGCCGCAGCCGGAGACGCAGCACTTGCCCATGCCGCGGGCCACGACGGCAGCGTGAGAGGTCATGCCGCCGCGGACAGTCAGGATGCCCTGAGCAGCCTTCATGCCCTCGATATCCTCGGGAGAGGTCTCCAGACGGACCAGAACGACCTTCTCTCCGCGCTCGGCCCATTCCTTGGCGTCCTCAGCGGTGAAGACGATCTTACCGGCGGCAGCACCGGGAGAAGCGCCCAGGGCCTTGCCGATGACGGTGGCCTTCTTGATGGCGACGGCGTCAAACTGGGGATGCAGCAGGGTGTCCAGAGAGCGGGGTTCGATCATCAGAACAGCCTGCTTCTCGTCGATCATGCCCTCGTCCACCAGGTCGCAGGCGATCTTCAGAGCGGCAGCGGGAGTACGCTTGCCGTTACGGGTCTGCAGCATGTAGAGCTTGCCGTTCTCAACGGTGAACTCCATGTCCTGCATGTCGTGATAGTGGTTCTCCAGGATCTGGCAGACGTTCTCGAACTGAGCGAATGCCTCGGGGAACTTCTCAGCCATCTGGGAGATGGGCATGGGAGTACGAACACCGGCAACGACGTCCTCGCCCTGAGCGTTGGTCAGGAACTCACCGAACAGCTTCTTCTCGCCGGTGGCGGGGTTGCGGGTGAAAGCAACGCCGGTGCCGCAGTCGTCGCCCATGTTGCCGAAGGCCATGGACTGGACGTTGACGGCAGTACCCCAGGAGTAGGGGATGTCGTTGTCACGACGATAGACGTTGGCGCGGGGGTTGTCCCAGCTGCGGAAAACGGCCTTGATGGCGCCCATCAGCTGCTCCTTGGGATCGGTGGGGAAGTCAGCGCCGATCTTGGCCTTGTACTCAGCCTTGAACTGGCCGGCCAGCTCCTTCAGATCCTCGGCGGTCAGATCCACGTCCTGGGTGACGCCCTTTGCTTCCTTCATCTCGTCGATGAGGGCCTCAAAGTACTTCTTGCCCACTTCCATAACGACGTCGGAATACATCTGGATAAAGCGACGATAGCAGTCCCATGCCCAGCGGGGGTTGCCGGACTTCTTGGACAGGACCTCGACCACGTCCTCATTCAGGCCCAGATTCAGGATGGTATCCATCATGCCGGGCATGGAGGCGCGGGCGCCGGAACGGACGGAAACCAGCAGAGGATTCTCCTGATCGCCGAACTTCTTGCCGGTAATGGTCTCCATCTTCTCGATGTACTCCATGATCTCGGCCATGATGCCATCATTGATCTTCTGGCCATCCTCATAGTACTGAGTGCAGGCCTCGGTGGTGATGGTGAAGCCCTGGGGCACGGGCAGACCGATGTTGGTCATCTCAGCCAGGTTCGCACCCTTGCCGCCCAGCAGCTCGCGCATGGAAGCGTTGCCTTCGGTGAACAGGTAGCAATACTTTTTGCTCATAGTTTTCCTTACTCCTTTTGTTTTTCTGTTGTCTCCGGAAGACGGAAAATTGACCGCCGGAGATAATACTGCAAAATTAGCATATAAATTATAGCCTGTCCCAGAGAAAAAAACAACACACAAATTCAATAATTCCCTTCTGTTTTGTGGATTTATTTGTATTTTTTCCTGTGCACACTCCACATAACGCCGGATTTTCCTTAAAATAGACAAGCGGTACTTCTTTTCTTTTGTTGCTTTTTATGTTACCATTGATTTGAAATTATGCACTGCTCAGGAGGTCAAAGCGGAAATGGCACATTGGGATCTGCCGGGAAATCAGGATATTGCACAGCGTCTCAGCCAGGCCGCCGGCCGCGGCGCACTGACCCATGCCTTGCTGTTTACCGGCAGCGGCGATCTGGCGTCCGCCGCCGCTTTTGCTTCCGCCGCCTTCCAGTGCACTGATCCCGTTCAGCGTCCCTGCGGAAAGTGCGAGGCCTGCCGTAAGATTCGGGAAGGTATCCATCCAGACGTCACCATTGTTGAGGATCGCGAGCACAAGAATATTTCCGTGGACATCGTGCGGTCCGTCCGTTCCGACGCCTGGATCCGCCCCAATGAGGGCAACCGGAAGGTCTACATTTTCCCCGACTGCTCCATTCTGACGGAGCCGGATCAGAATATCCTGCTGAAGGTGGTGGAGGAAGGCCCACCCTATGCCGCATTCTGCTTCTGCGCAGAAAACGCCGCCAGCGTATTGCCCACTCTGCGTTCCCGCTGCGTGGAGCTGAAGCTGCGTCCGGCGGTGGATGCCGCCGGAACGGACGCCGTCTCGGACAATGCCGCTCAGCTGTGCAGCGCCATCGCCGCCCGGAAGCCCGGCCTGATCGCCGAAGTATTGGTGCGTCTGGAAAAAAGCAAGTGCAGTCGTGAGGAGCTGCAGGCTCTGATGGAGGACTGCATTCGCATTCACTCTGCCGCCCTGTTTCTGGAATATGGGCGAAAAATCCCCGAAAATGCCGGAAAATCCCCGGCACAGCTTGCGAAAAACTTGACAAAACCGCAAATCATGCGCACAATAGAGCTGTTGCAGACTTATCGCAAACAATGCTTTTATAACGTAAGTGCCGCGCAGGTGCTCGGCGCTTTGACCGTTGAATTGGAGGTATCCTTTGACTGAAGTGATTAGCGTCCGTTTTCGCGGCGGATGCAAGAATTATTATTTTGATCCCAAGGGCAATCAGGTGAAGATGGGCGACCAGGTGGTGGTGGAAACCGCTCAGGGTCTGGAATTTGCCACCTGCACCGAGGGAAACCACGAGGTGGATGACAACGCCATCGTCCAGCCCCTCTCTTCCATGGTTCGCATGGCCACAGACAGTGATCGCCGCACCGTGGAGTACAACCGCAGGCGCGAGAGCGAGGCTTTCGACATCTGCGAAAAAAAGATCGTTGAGCACGGTCTGGATATGAAGCTGGTGAATGTCAGCTGCAGCTTTGACGGCAGCAAGATTCTCTTCTTCTTCACCGCCGACGGCCGTGTGGATTTCCGCGATCTGGTGCGTGATCTGGCCGGCGTGTTCCGCGCCCGTATCGAACTGCGCCAGATCGGCGTCCGCGACGAAGCCAAAATGATCGGCGGTCTGGGCATCTGCGGCCGCCCCTTCTGCTGCTCCCAGTTTCTGGACAGTTTTATGCCCGTATCCATCAAGATGGCCAAGACTCAGAACCTCAGTCTGAATCCCGCCAAGATCTCCGGCACCTGTGGCCGTCTGATGTGCTGCCTGAAATACGAGCAGAACGCATATGAGGATGCCGCCCGCCGGATGCCCAAGCAGGAATCCTTTGTCCAGACGCCGGACGGCCCCGGCAACGTGAAAAGCGTGGATCTTCTCCGGGAACGCGTAAAGGTGGCTCTGGACAATGCCGCTCCCAACGAGCAGCCCAAGACCTATCGCAACTGCGAGATCCGCGTCCTTCGCAACGGCAAGGGCAGCCGTGACGGCATTGAAATCCCCGACGATCGCCCCGCACGCTATGTGGAGGAGCATCTGCCGGAGGAGGATTCCGTTCTGTCCACCCCCGTCTCCACCTCCTTCTATATGTCCTCCGCCGCCCGTCGGCTGGAGGATGAGGAAGCCCCCGTCCGTGAGAAGATCGGCGGCCCCGAAAGCGGCGAAAAACGCCGCCGCAAGCGTCATCGGAGCAAGCACTCCGGCGGCGACACTCCTGCAGTCAAGCAGGCGCAGCCTGCCGAAAAGCAGGAAAAGCCCGCCAAAAAGGAGAAGCCTGCCCGGCAGCACACATCCAAGCAGACCGCTCCCAAGGCAGAAAAACCAGCGGCAAAGCCCTCCGGCGAGAGCCAGGCTGCTGCGCCCGGCAGCGGCGAGCAGCCCCATTCCAAGCGCCGCAGACCCCATCATCGTGGCGGCAGACGCCACCATCGCGGTGGCAAGGCCGGTGACGGCGGCAGCGCATCCGGCGCCGAATAAGCATCATCTGACACCCAACAAAAGGGGGAGAGGGCTCACCCTCTTCCCCTTTTGATTCTATGCAATGATAAAGGAGAACCACTATGGGAAAATTTGACGGTGTTTTGCTGGCCAGTGATTTTGACAACACCCTCATTTACACCAGCGGAGCACTGCACAGCGGCAAACCCATTCCGCCCCTGAGCGGTGAAAACCGCCGTGCACTGGAATACTTCATGTCCAACGGCGGCCGCTTCTGCGTTGCCACCGGACGCGCACTGGCCGCCTTCGAGCCTCTGCTGCCTCTGGTGCCCGTAAACACTCCCTGCATTCTGTGCAACGGCGCCGCCATCTACGATTTCTCCGCCGAAAAATATCTGGAATTCGCCATGTTGGACGAAGTGGCCCGCACCCGTGTCCAGCAGGTGCTGGACGCCATCCCCGAAGCGGCGGCGGAAGCCTACAATCTGGGCAACATCATCTATGCCGTTCATCCCAACCGGCACACCCGTGACCACGAGCGCATCACCAAGGTCACCTGCACGGAAGCCGCTTCCATGGAGGATGTCCCCCTTCCCTTTGGCAAGGTGCTGTTCGAAGGGCCCCATGAAACTCTGGAGCAGGTTCATCGGTACTTTGCAGAACAGGGCTGGGCAGAGGACTATGAGCTGATCTTCTCCAACACCACACTCTTCGAGATGACACGCCGTGGCGCCACCAAGGGCGGTATGCTGCGGCGTCTGGCCGCTCTGCTGGGCATTTCGCCGGAACACATCTACGCCGCAGGCGACGAAGCCAATGATGTCAGTATGCTCATCACAGCCGCCGAAGGCTTTGCTCCCGCCAACTGCTCCGACGCGGTTCGCGGCTGCGGCGCCACCATCGTTTCCGACGCCCGGGAGCACGCCATGGCGGATATCATCGAAATTCTGGACAGCCGCTATTGAGTCCATACCGCTCCTCAAAGGAGGCCTTTAACCATGTCCCTTTCCCACCGACTGGAAGTCATCTGGTGCCGCACATTCCAGAGGGTTCTGAAAATCGGCAATCATTTCATGGGGTATCGGATGCCGGAATATCTGGAGGGTCCCGGCAAGCTTCGGGAGCTGGGCGCTTTCCTGAAAGAAAAGAATATCAATGACGTGCTGGTGGTCACAGGTGCAGGCATGGTACGCCGCGGTCAGGTGCAGTCCATGCTGGACAGCTTTGACGTCTGGGGCATCCGGTATGCCCTGCAGACCTTCCAGCACCCCGATCCCACCTCCGACGATGTGGAGCGGGGCTATCGGGCCTACCGCGACCACGACTGCCGGGCCATCGTGGCCGTGGGCGGCGGCTCCCGCATCGACTGTGCCAAAGGCATCGCCGCCAAGGCGGTGCATCCCCGTAAAAGCGTGGCGCAGCTGCAGGGACTTCTGAAGGTGCATCGCCCCGTTCCACCCTTCATTGCCATCCCCACCACCGCCGGTGCCGGCTCGGAGACCACCGTAGCCGCTGTCATCACCGACTCCGCCACCCACCGGAAAGCCGCCATCAACGATCCGTTCCTGATCCCCAGATACGCCGTGCTGGATCCCGAGCTGACAGTGGCGCTGCCGCCCGATACCACTGCCACCACCGGCATGGATGCGCTGGCACACGCCGTGGAGGCCTATACCAACCACACCTACAATACCAAACTGGAAAACGAGCTTGCCCGGGAAGCCGTCCGGCTGATCCACGACAATCTCCTGACAGCCTTTGAAAACGGCAGTGATCTGGAATCTCGCCAGAACATGCAGCGGGCAGCCTTTTACGCAGGCCGCGCCTTTACCCGGGGCTGTGTGGGGTACGTCCACGCCATCGGCCACACGCTGGGCGGTCTCTACGGTGTGGCTCACGGCCTTGCCATGGCGGTACTGCTGCCCCATGTGATGCGCGCTTACGGCGCCGCCGTCCACCGGCGGCTGGCAGAACTGGCCGACGTCTGCGGTATTTCCGGCGCCAGCGACGCGGAAAAGGCAGATGCCTTCCTCCGGTGGATTGAGGACACCAACCGGAAAATGGGTCTGCCGGATGCCTTCGACATGATCCGGACAAAGGACATCGACCACATGGTGGCGTGGGCAAGGAAAGAAGCCAATCCCCTCTACCCCGTCCCCGTGGTCTGGAGCGAAGCGGATTTCCGCCGGCTCATTGAATCTGTCCGCAAATAGCATTTCAGGGTCTGCCGCATACTGCGGCAGACCCTTTGTTTTACTTGCTTGCCGGTACGCCCTCGCATTCCGCAAGGATCGCCAGCAGACTCTCACGCCATGCTTTGTTGTAAATATTCAGGAATCCGTCTATATTCCCCCCGGATACCGTGAGGTGATCGTCTCCTGCGCAGGAGAATCCTAAAAAGTCCTGTCCATTGTTGAAGTCGATCCGGATATCGTACTGATCCGCATCGAAGCCATATTTGATCTTTGCCGGGTCACGGACAAAGGTGGTACTCAGCAACAGATCACGCAGCCGCAGGATCTGCTCAGCTTCCAGCGTATAGGTCACCCGCTCTTCCCACTTCATATGCTCATAGCTGGCCACCGTCACCGTGCAGCCGGTGTGGATATCCTTCACCAAGTCGATCTCACTGCCGCTGACATGAAACCAGCTCCAGATCATCACAGCGCTCACCGCCAGCAGAGCCGGGAAGATCATCCGCCGCACATTCCACTGCCGCGCCAGCTTTTTCAGAAGTCTTGCCTCTGCTTTCCGAGAAGCAACGGACTCCTTTGCAGCTGCGATACCGCTGCCTTCACGCAAATACGCCAGTTCCCGACGGCATGCCTCACACTCTGCCAGATGCTCCTCTACAAATGCCTCGGAGTCGGCACTGGCAATGTCCTCTGCGTAGAGAGGCAGAAGATCACGCACGATATTGCATTCATTCCGCATACTTGCCGCCCTCCATTCTGCTTCGTATTTTGTTCCTGGCCCGATGATAGGTCACACAGGCCCAATTCTCCGTTTTGCCGAAGATCTGTCCGATCTGCTGAAAGCTCAGTTCTGCAAACACCCGCCACATGAACACTTCCTTGTACGGTTCCGGGATATCGTGGAGTATCTGTCGCAGCCTTTCCGTATCTTCCTGCCGAAGAAGCATCTCTTCCGGCGATCCCTCCGGATCCGGCATCTGCACCAGCGCAGCCTCCTCGGCAGTTGCTGTCCGACCACTCTTCTTCAACTGATCGTAGTAACAGTTTTTAGCGATCTGACACAGCCACACCCGGATATCACATTCGCCGCGGAATTTTCCCATGGAACCCATAGCCCTCAAAAAGGTTTCACTGGTGACCTCCTCCGCCATATGCGTGTCACCGGAAAGGCGGCGAATATACAGAAATACATCATGAAAATAGGTGCTGTAAATCTTCTCAAACTCCGTCATTTCGCCGCCTCCTTTCCCTCTTTGCCTATAGGACGGCCAAATCCGGAAAACCTTACAGCTTTTGCAAAAATTTTTATCGCTGCCTACTCACAAAAGAACGAATCAGCATAGCGAGGATGCCGATTGCGAAATAACAGCCACCATACAGCAGGAACGCAGGCTCCCCCATGTCAAAGAACAGCCATGCACCTGCCAAAAAAAGTCCTGCGGTGATTACGGGAAGTATCCATAATTGCCTGACATCCTTACCGGCAAAGGCACCGCACACCGCGGCAAACAGAGGATTGACCGCAAAAAACAGTATAAAGCAAACCGCCATCCCCGCACTGCCTGCAAATGTTACCGCAAGCCACGGAAAACCGATCATCAAAACCGCCGCGGAAATCACCCAGGCCATTCGTTTTTTCATACGATCACACTCCTTGTCAAATATCTGATTTATCTTTTCATCCACTCTATCACATTTTCCTGCTTTGTGATATGATAAAATTGTTAAGATATTTTGGTAAAGGAGGGATCGCAACCATGCCCGTACTGGAATGCAGCGGTCTCGGAAAGCGCTTCGGCTCTGTCGACGCTCTCGCTGATGTGAGCATTCGGCTCGAGCCGGGCCGCATCACAGGGCTTCTGTTCCGATACTCGCCAACAGTCTTTTGGGAATGACGCCGGACTGGCCCGCAAGCGCCAATGCCACGGGGTATTTCCATGTAACCATGCTTCTGTCTGCATCCGCCTCCCTTCTGCAGGGTGCCGTCTACTATTTTCTCACTGCATTCATGCTGAAGCGTCGTTTGAATCTTGAATGATGATTTTGCCAAAAAAATCACAAAAACATCTTGCATCCTTCGACAGCTTTCTGTATAATGCCTATGTTGCGGACAGAAAAACGTTTATACGTCCGCTCATTGGATACACATATCTTTCCGCGCCGGATAACGGACGGCAATTATAAGGAGGAAACCACATGCTGACTTTGGAAATGATTCAGGAGGCCAGAGAGGCTCTGAATGGCGTAGCCCGCGTCACTCCGCTGAACGAAGCAAAGAATCTGGGCAAGAATGTATACATCAAGGCAGAGAACCTGCAGAAGACCGGTGCCTTCAAGCTGCGCGGCGCCTACAACAAGATCCGCTCCCTGTCTCAGGAGGAGCGTGAACGCGGCGTCATTGCCTGCTCTGCCGGCAACCATGCGCAGGGCATTGCCCTGTCCGCTACCACCTTGGGCATCAAGTCTGTGATCTGCATGCCTGCAGGCGCACCTCTCAGCAAGGTAGAGGCCACCAAGAATTACGGTGCAGAAGTAGTGCTGGTTCCCGGCGTGTATGATGACGCCGCCAAGGAAGCCGCCCGTCTGGCAGAAGAAAAGGGTTACAGCTTTGCCCATCCCTTTAACGACCCCTATGTGATCGCCGGTCAGGGCACCATTGGTCTGGAGATTCTGGAGCAGCTGCCCGAGGTGGAGCAGGTGGTGGTTCCCATCGGCGGCGGCGGGCTCATCAGCGGCATCGCCTTTGCCATCAAGGCTTTGAAGCCCTCCTGCAAGGTCATCGGCGTGCAGGCTGCAGGCGCCGCCTCCATGTATTCCTCCCGCCAGAACGGTGACATTCTGGAGCTGCCCTCTGTCTCCACTATTGCCGACGGTATTGCCGTGAAGCGCCCCGGCGACCTGACCTTTGCGCTGTGCCAGAAGTATGTGGACGAAATCGTCACCGTCAAGGACGATGAGATCGCCACCGCCATCCTGGCTCTGATGGAAGACCAGAAGACCGTGGCCGAGGGTGCCGGTGCCACTACCGTAGCCGCCGTCATGTTCGGCAAGGTGAACGTAGTGGATCGCAAGACCGTCTGTGTGGTCTCCGGCGGCAACGTGGATGTTACCACTCTCTCCCGTGTCATCACCAAGGGTCTCAGTAAGTCCGGCCGCATTGTGGAATTCACCACCAAGGTGTCCGACAAGCCCGGCAGTCTGGTGCAGCTGCTGCAGATCGTCTCCCGCACCGGTGCCAACGTCATCAGCGTCAACCACTCACGCGAAGGCAAGGAGGCAAACGTACACTTCTGCCTGATCTCCATGGTTCTGGAGACCCGCAACGCTCAGCACGTGGACGACATTGAGCAGGCGCTGATCTCCAACGGCTATCAGCTGCTCCAGCACTGAGCCTATCACGATATTGACAACGGTCTCCGCTGTGCGGAGGCCGTTGTTTTTGCATTTGTTAAAATTTTCTGTAACCTTTCTTTTTTTATTGTGTTCATCCCCTCCTTTCTATTATAATTATTGCCATACTCACCCAGGGAGGGAGCTCTATGAAAACACGCATTCTCAGCATCATCCTGACACTTGCCCTGACGCTGATCCTGCTGCCTGCATCGGCACTGGCAGCGGAAAACAGCTTCGGCGTTTCCGTGGGCGGCACACAGCTTTCGGAAGATATCTTCTACCTGACCGAAGACGGCACACTCACCACACAGGGGGCAGATGCCTCTCACTACAACATTCACTTACACAAAGACGGCGATAACGCCTACACGCTGACCATCAACAACGCAGCGGAGCATGAGATCACCTTCGCTCCCGGCACATCACTGACCGTTGTGGACTACAGCACCGTTCCCGGCGGCAACCGTGTCACCCATGTCGCCCGGTCGGAAGGTGCATCCATGGTGCAGCTGGCAGACAGCAATGTGGCTGACGGCACCTTTGTGGTCATGACCTCCGGAATCACCGACTCCACGTTGGCTCCGGGTCAGACGCTGACGCTTGCGTACCTTAGTTACTGGGACGGCGGCTACACCAACGCCTGCACCCTTCAGGCCGCATCGGACAACACCGATACCATTGCGCTTTTGCTATGCGGAGAAAGCGGTCGCAACAACGCAGTCACACTGGGGAACGGGGCGGCCCTGACCATGGCAGGCATCCTATACGAGTATACCCCTGATGTGCAAAATCCCTCCCTAACCATGGATTTCCACATGGTTCTGGGCTCTCCAGTCTCCGAGTACCCCCACACCAGCGGCAGCCTGAAAATCAGCGCACCTGACGATTACACGGATATTTTCAACGGCTATGATTTTGCAGAGGGCTGTACGGAAGTGGAGTTCAGAATCAGTAAAGGCGAAAACAACCACTCAGTCAGCTCCCTCATCCGCGGCTCCATTGCGTTGGATGAGGAGGAATCCGTCACGGCAAACGACGTGCTGGTGGAAGGCACCGGCAGCACTGTCGTTACCATGGACAAATCCACCGGAATCGCCACAGTGGACGGCAGCGCCATCATCAACGGTGCGCTGGAAACCCGGGGCAATCCCGGTGATGACGATTTCCGCGCCTTGGTGGAGATCGCCGCGGATTCCGCCATCACCGTCTGCACAGGACAGGCAGACGCGGTGAAAGACACCTCCTTCACTCTCCGGAATGGCGGAACGGTGGAGCTGACGGCAGACACCTCCACGTACTATCATGCCGACGGCTATTATCTGGAGCTGCAGGACGGCAAACTCCGCGCCAGCGGCATTCAGGACTCGATCATCACCAGCTCCTTAGCATTTACAGACGATTCGGGCATCTTCTTTGATCTGGAACTCATCCCCGCTGAGAACGCATCCTTCACCGCGGACAATCGTCAGGAAGGCGTGATTGTCAGTCAGCTTTCCGGCGATGTGCACCTTATCGTGGACGAAGGCGGCTTGGTGATCTACGAAGCCGACGATAACACCAAAAAGATCATTCGTGCGCAGAGCCACGCTGACGGCATGACCATCCGTGAAAACGGCAGCATCTGGGCAGGCGAGACCCTCCTTCAGCCCAATGCCGACGGCGAATATCTGGCAGGCGCAGCTCACGAGACCCTTACGCTGGGCGGCTTCACTCTGTACGGCAATCCCAATGGCATCAGCTATGACGAAGACAACGGCCTTCTGACCATCCATACCAGGGGCAGCTACGAGATCACCACCTCCGGCGTCACCTCTGACAGGATCTCGGTGGAAGCCAGCGGCTGCTCCATCACCCTGAAGGATGTGCGGATCGAGGCTGCGGCAGGCAGCGCACTGACCATTTCGTCGGAAGAGATTTCTCTGATTGCGGAAGGCAGCAATGTCCTCTCCGGCGGCGATGGCGCATCCGCGCTTGTCCATTACAATATGGATCCCCTCTACCTGGAAGGCAGCGGTGTCCTCACAGTCACCGGTCATAATGCCCCCGCAGTGGAAGGCAGCATTTCCGTGGATGACGCAGAAGTCATCGCCACCGGTGCAGAGGGCATTTACGGCGATGTAACGGTATCCGGCGGCAGCGTCACCGCCAGCGGTACCACCCACGCAGGCATTCTTGGCAACGTGAGTGTCTACGACGCCGGCACCGTTACCGCCACCGGCGGCAGCGGCGGCAACGGTGACGACGGCGAACCGGGCATTGACGGTGAGGTGAGCATCGACAGCGGCAGCGTCACCGCCATTGGTGGCAGCGCCGTTCCCGGCAGCAACGGAAACGGCGGCGCAGGCGCCACCGCCAGCGTATATGTATACGGCGGTACAACCACCTTTACCGGCGGCTCCGGCAGCGGCAGCGGCCATGGCGGCGCGGGTATGGGCGGCGACAACAGCTGCCATACCTCCTGGATCGGCACAGGAGCCAGCATCACCGCCGCCGGCGGCTCTAACGGAAGCGGCGGTAATGCGCAGGCCAGCAGTCTGACCATTTCTGTCAATAACGCCATGCTGGAGCCCTCTGAGGAAACCACCGCCTTCACGCTCGCCGCGGACGAAAACAGCGTCCGGCTGAACAACATCGGCGGCATCGCCCATGTCTTCATGTACCATGACGAATTCTATGAAGGCGGCGGCTCTCTGATCGCAGAGGACACCTCCGGAAGCAAGCACACCATCACCGTTAACCATGCAGATGGTTCCGCCAGCCTGACCATCGGCGGCACCGGCAGCATCACCGGTGAAACAGACAGCGTTACCATTATCAGCAAAGCCCCACCCGCTTCCCCTGCGGCCACCCGTTACGAGGTCACCGCAGCTGCGGAGAACGGCACTGTCCAGCTCGACGGCTCCCGCTATCGGCGCGGCAGGACCGTGACCTTCACCCTCACCCCCGACGCCGGCTACGTATTGGAAGACCTGACGGTCATCCGCCATAACAACGCAGAAGTAAAGGTCTCGGAAAATGACGGCGTCTATTCCTTTACCATGCCCGCCGGCGATGTCACCGTACACGCCCGGTTTGTACTGGCCTTTACGGATGTTGAGGCTGATCACCCATTCTACGAAGCCATCCGGTGGGCCTATCAGCAGAAGCTGATGGAGGGCGTCACCGAGACCACCTTCGACCGCGTCAGCCCCGTGACCCGCCAGCAGGTGTGGCGTGTTCTGGCTCGCCTCATCACCGGCGAAGATCCCGGCAGCATGGCCGACGCCAGAGAATGGGCTGTCGCCAACAGCATTGCCGACGGCACGGAACCCGGTGCCCCTGCCACCCGTCAGGAATTTGTCACCATGCTGTGGATCGCCTGCGGCAAACCCGAAGCAGACGCAGACGTTCTGGCACAGTTTTCCGATGCCGCAGCCATCTCCGCCGACGCTTCTGCCGCCATGGCATGGGCAGTCAGCGAGGGCATCGTGGAAGGATACGAGGACGTCACCCTGCGTCCCACCGCCACTTCCTCCCGCGGCGCCTTCGCGGCGATTCTGTACCGTTATCTCACGAAATAACAAAATCTGATCCCCCAAGGGCAGGACGGCACTCGCCGCCCTGCCCTTTTCCGCGCCGGAGACTCTGTCCAAAAAATCCTGCAAAGTCAATTTCTGTTGCTTATGCAACTTGACAGGCCGCTGCATTCTTTTTATAATAAAGCCAGCAGTTAGCTATGACTAACCTTATTGGAAAGGAGGCTGTACAGCATGACACATTGGAGCCATCTGCTTGTATCCGGAGCCGTTGCTGCCGCTGTGATCGCTCTGCAGGGAAGCGTGAAGCGCCTTTGCCGCAGGTATCTGTGCAGCCTCTGCTCCTGACATCCTCCTACACAGATTTCAATTTCCTTCTCTCCTTTTCAAAAAGCAGCGGGACAGGCGTTTGCCTGTCCCGCTGCTTTTATGTGCATAAAGCGTTGATTATTTCGTTCTGGGATTCTCGGTGAAGTAAGCGTTCCAGAGGTAGTAGTTGATCTGACCGGTGGTGTTCTTCTCCACGTTGCCCTGAGTCCACTCGGAACCGGTGGGGTTGCCGAACAGGATGTAGGGGCACTCGTCGATGACCAGCTGAGTGTACTTCTCATAAGCGGCCACAGACTCGGCAGAGCCGGTGGGAGTGGTCTTCATGATGCTGATGGTCTCGTCCTTCACAGGATGGCTCCACCAGCCCTGAGTGCCGGTGACGAAGGTAGAGTGCAGAACGGGGTTCTCGGTGTTCTTCTGGACCTCCCAGCAGCCGATGTCGTGACCGGTCTTGGGATCCTTACGCAGAGCGCTGTGAGAGCCGGCGTCAACTGCCATCAGCTCCACCTTCAGACCGATGGATTCCATGGCGGGGATAACCACCATGGCGGTCTTGTAGAAAGCACCGGTGGTGGTGGCATTGGTCAGATACACGATGGGGGTACCGTCGTAATTGGCAGCCTTCACATAAGCCTCGGCCTTGGCCTTGTCCTTCACGTTCCACTCGCCGGAATCGGCCAGCATGGTGTTGTGGTAAGCAGTGCTTTCCTTAACAACGGGGGTGGGAACCAGAGGATAGTCGATGAGGTCCTTGTTGCCGCTGCAGATGGTCAGCATGACAGCGTCCACATCGATGATGGCACGGATGGCCTTACGGATGTTGACATTGTAAACGGGGCTGTCGGTGTTGGAAGCGTCCAGGTTGAAGAAGATACCGTGGGTCCAGGTGGTGCCGGCAGAACGGAACTTCAGACCCTGAGCCAGTGCGGTTTCGCGCATCTCGTTCTGGATGCTGGAGATATCATATTCGCCGGTGAGCATGGCGGCGGTACGGGAAGAGGCGTCCTTGTTCAGCTGGAAGGAGATGCTGTCCACATAGCACTTGGCTTCCTTGGCCACGCCAACAGCGTCCTCATTGGGGATGGACACATACTTCTCGTTGCGGACCAGAACAAACTCTTCGTCCACGAACTTGGACAGCTTATAGGGGCCGGTGCCGATGGCGTCCTCAACCACGTTCAGGTCGGGAGCGGTGGCGCCGGTCACCAGACCGCTGGCATGCTGGGTGCCGCCGGTAAAGGCATACTTGTCGCAGATGGCCTTGGGCAGGATCTTGTAGGAAGTGCCGTCGCTCACCAGACCGGACAGCAGGTTGATGTTGTACTGCTCAGAAGTGATGACGATGGTGTTGCCCTCCACCTTGTAGGTAGAGCCTTCCCAGTACTTCTTGAAGGTGGACTCATTGGACAGAGCGGCAGCGCGGCGGATGGAAGCGTCCACATCCTCGATGGTGACCTTCTCGCCGTTGGAGAAGTAACGCTCACGCAGGGTGAACTTGATGGTCAGGCCATCGGCAGACTCCTCCAGTTCACAGACCTGAGGATAGATCTTGCCGTTGATGTCCTTCACGGACATACCCTCTGTGTAGTGCATGATGGCATACTTGTTGCCCAGAGAGGACTGGGATTGCTGATGGGGATCGAAGCTGGTCCAGGCGTTGGAAGTGCCGTAGATCAGATCGCCGCCGTACTTGTCGGCGTCGGGATCGGCAGGCTCAGCGGGCTTGTCGGTGCCGGGGGTGCTGGTGGTGGGGTTAGAGGGTTTGCTGGACTGAGTGGGATTGCTGGGATTGCTGGGATTGCTGGGGGTGCTGCTGGTGGGCTTGTCGCCGCCGCAGGCCACCAGTGCCATGGTCATGACCATGGCAAGGATCAGTGCGAGTGCTCTTTTCATGGGTTTGCCTCCTGATTAAAAATATTTATCATACACCCCACCATGCATGGGGCAATGACCTGTGGATTGGACGCGCAGCAGATGGGTTTTGGGTTTGGGTTTTGCACACATCCACATTGTACAGCATACACAAATTTAATAATTTTGTCAAGTTTTATTAATTTTCTCGACATTATGACACTCAGATGCGCACGGTACGAATAACCTCGCGGAAAAAATCCACCGTCCGGGGAATGCTGTCCACGCCGATGTTCTCATCCACGGCATGCATGCTGCCGTACTGCTGGGAGTTTAGCACGATGGGAGCAAACCGGACGGTATGCTCCGTCACCTCACGGAAAAACCGGGCGTCGGTGGCGCCGGTGGAGAAGAAAGGGGATACCGTGGCCTCCGGGAACAGCTTCGCCGTCAGAGCAGCGATCTGCCGATAGGCCGGTCCGTTGACATCCAGCACATCGGAAGCGGGATTTCCCTGTATCAACTCCATCTCAATGTCATATTTGGCGGCACGACGGCGCAGCAGCTCCAGACTTTCCTCCATGTTCTGGTGGACAGAGAAGCGGATGTTGGCGCAGACGCTGGCCTCCCGGGGAATAACGTTGTAGCCGTTGCTGCCGCTGGCCATGGTGAAGGCCATGGTGGTCTGCAGCAGTGCCTCACCGCTGGAGTTGATCACAGGCAGCAGCACCTTGAACAGGGGCGCAAACAGCCAGAAATTGCAGAAGATCAGCTTCATCCAGAAAGGGCAGGTCTCCGCTGCCGTTTCAAAGGTAGCACGCACGGTAGGGGAGAGCTCCCGCCGGAAGGGATTGTGCTTCTCACAGTCGGCCATAAAGCGGCCAAGCCGTACCAGCGGCGTATTTTTAGGCGGCGTACTGGCGTGGCCGCCGGCGCTGCGGGCAATAAAGCGGATATCCGCCTGACCGCGCTCACCCAGTGCGATCATGGAATGGGTTCCCGGCAGACCGGCCGCATTGTCGATGACGCCGCCGCCTTCGTCCAGCACCATACCCAGCCTGACGCCGCGTTCCTTCAGATAGGACACGATCTTCGGCGCGCCGTCGCCGCCAATCTCCTCGGTGCAGCTGCTGGCCAGATAGATATCGCAATCCGGCACATAGCCTTCCGCCAACAGCTCCTCCGCCGCCTGAAAAAAGCCCAGAAGACTGCACTTGGTGTCCATAGCACCGCGGCCCCAGACCGCGCCGTCGGCAACGGTACCGCTGAATGGCGGATAGCGCCAACCCTCGTCGCTGGCAGGCACCACGTCCATGTGAGCCAGCAGCAGGATGGGTTTGGAGTTGCCGCTGCCCCGCCACTTCATCAGCAGGCTGCCGTCCAGCTCTATCTTTTCCAGCTTGGAAAACACGTTAGGGAACAGCTCTTCCAGCTTCTTATGAAATGCCAGAAACTTGGCGGCATCCGTTTCGCCCCGACGGCTGACCGTTTCACAGCGTACCATGGCGCTGAGCTTTTCCGCATAGGCGGCGGCGCGCCCGGGGTCGGTGATCAGGGGCTGTCCGGTGGTTTTGGGGCAGGCCGCTGCCCGCACCACACAGATACCCAGCAGGATCACAAGGATCGCTGCGATGATTTCCAAAATCAGCATGGTTTCATCCTCCTTACAGCTTGTCACTGCGCCACAGCAGATACGCCACGCCGATGGCCAGTGCGCCGGAGCCCAGCATCAGAGTGGCTACGCTGCCGATGAGGGAGGGTACAGCAATGCACAGCACACACATCAGCGCCAGCGGAACGATGGTGATCTTCAGGCTCTGGGAGAAGTACTTATAGGCCAGCGCGCCGAAGAGAGCGGGGATCACCTGATTGAAGGCAGGCTGCAGCACCGGATTCTCCAGCACCGGCGTCAGGGGCACCAGACACATGACGCCCACTGCCAGTACCACGGTATTCACCAGTGCGCTGGCCGCCACAGACAACGTGGCCACGATCTCCTTTTCCATGGCGTCCCGGGGCTTACAGATATCCCGGCCGTTCACCACGCAGGGGATCTTCAGGTTCACCATGTTGCCGGTAATAAAGCCAAGGTAGCTGGCGCCTGCGCCCATCATGGGCACATAGACGAAAAACTCCACGATGCAGGAAGGCAGATACACCGGCAGCAGCTGGGCAGCGCCCTTCCAGAATGCAGGCCAGTTGACCCCGGCATTCAGCATCTTTCCGAAGGCGAAGGGCAGCGCCAGCAGAAGACCCAGTCCCAGGGCCAGACCCAGGCGGCCCAGCAGATGGATCTCCGCCTGATATTTGGCGAAAACCTGTTCACGATCATTGCGCATATCCGTTCCCCTCCTCTCACAGCAGCACCAGCAGGACAGCGGTGCTCATGCCCACCAGCATGCTCAGCGCCATGGAGAAGCTCTCCAGCCACTCCTGACGCAGCTTCTTGGTGATGTACTCACACAGCGCCATGACAGCACCGGACACTACCGCCACGGTGATGGGCATATAGTCCCCGCTGGAGGTAAATACGCCCACATAGGAACCGATATAGGCGGACACCAGACCGATGAACATGGCGATAAACATCACATCTCCAAAGCCCTTGCGTTTGGGTTTTGCAGAAGCACCCTCCGGGGCAGTCTCAGTCTTTTCCGGCTTGCCTGCCAGCTTTTGGGAGTACCACTTGCAGAAAATGATACACATGATGACGCTCCACATGATACCCACGGTCATCAGAAGCGCGATGGTAACGAAGGTATCCCCGGTAAGCTCTGCCGCGTTCAGGCCGGACATGCCCGCAGCGCGGGACGCCACATCCGCCGCGGTACCCTCATAATGCAGTGCGCCGATGACAGACAGCCGCACCCAGGGAAGCGGCACGCCGAGGCTGCCCGCCAGAGCGATGACGCCCAGCAGGATACTGACGCTGGGCAGAAAGGTAAATGTCGCACTGGCGGTAACGGCTTTTTTCAAGGCCTTCTTCTCCATACCCAGTGCAACACCAGCACGGTAGCTCTTCACCAGAAATACCACGCTCAGTGCCACCATAAACAGGATCACGATGCCGCCCAGCAAAAACATGGGCGCGCTGTTGAGTTTTGCGATCAACTCGCTGCCTTTCAATGAAATCCCCTTCTTTCCGAATATTCTGCCAACATTATATACCCATTCTCTCTGCAAACGCAATCCGTTTGCAAATCTGTCCGGAATACCCTATAATGACACCATTCCGAAGCAAAAGGGGCAGACTATGCAGCATTGTAAGCTCACTTTGATATGCAACGCAGGAATCGTGCTGGAGCTGGGGCGGGCGGTGATCTGGAGCGATGTGCTTCACGATGACAAGACGCCGCGTTTTTCCTCCGTGACGCCGGAACTGGCGAAGAAGGTCATTGACGGCGGCATTGTGCCGGCACCGGATCTCCTGCTCTACAGTCACTGTCACCGGGATCACTACTCTCAGGGGCTGACGGAGCGGGCGCTGGCAAAATGGCCGGCCGCGCAGCTGATTCTTCCCCGGGAGGATTTCCCCGGCCGCCAGCTTCTTCTGGATCAGGAACAGCATCTGTTTTCCTTCCGCGGACTGCAGTTCCGTTTTGGAAAGCTGACGCATCAGGGCGCGGACTTCGCCCACATCCCCAATTACGGCGTCATCATCAACGCCGGCGGCTTTCGCATCCTGATGGCGGGTGACTGCACGGTGGAAAGCGATGAGCTGGGGACCTTTGTGGGGCAGGAGCATATCGACCTGGCCATCATGGGTTTCCCGTGGGTAAGCCGCCCGCAGGGCCGGGCGATCATTGACGAGGTGATCTGTCCGGACAGGCTGGTGATTTATCATCTGCCCTTTGCGGAGGACAACTGGGCAGGGCTGCGCGAAAAATCCGCCGCAGGTGCGGCGTACATTCGCAGCATTCCGGACATGCGCTTCCTCTGGGAGCCGTTCCAGACCATGATATTCTGAACAAGAATCCGGCAGAGGTGAATCGCCTCTGCCGGACAACCTTTGATATCACCGATGCGCCTTTCCATCCTCCGCCGCATCCACGCCTATAATCCTTCATAAGACAAATCAGCCGCTCCCGAAGCCCGGAAGCGGCTGTATATCATCATCTTCTTCTGCGGCCGCCCCGCTTGCCGTCAATGCTGCGGTTCAGGTCGGCCATTTTCCCCTCGGAAGCCGTCATAAACCGTTTGAGCTTATCCTCAAAGGACAGATCCTCCGTGGGTGTCAGGGCAGCCTGCCGTCTCACAGGCGGATGTGCCGCTGCGGGGCGAGCACTTCCGACAGGGCGGGAATATCCGGCAGAGCGCTGCTGTACAGGTCTGGGTTCCGGCGGCAGCGCCTTTTTGATGGAGAGATTGAGTTTTCCGTTCTCCGCGGACAGCACCTTCACCTTGACGGCCTGGCCTTCCTGCAGAAAATCCCGCACGTCATTGACAAAGGTATTTGCAATCTCAGAAATATGTACCAGTCCGGACTTTCCCCCGTCCAATGCAACGAATGCGCCAAACTTAGTGATGGTTGTAACCGTTCCTTCCAGGATGCTCCCGACCTCAGGCTCCATGTATATATTGTTTCTCCTTCCGGTGATTCTTGACGTCCCGCCTGCTGTTCCGGCAGCGCAGGTCAATTGCTGTTGTCGTAAAACACTTTCTCATTGGGTGCCACCAGCCCCAGCTCCTCCCGGGCGATGCGCAGCATCTCTTCCAGACTGCCTCCTCGGTCAATGCTGGCCTGCAAAGAGTTGTTTTCTGCCTGTTTGGCATCTACCTGCGCAGCCAGCTGCTGCCGCTGGAACTCAGCATCCTCCACCTGGGTTCGCAGTGCGCCCAGCTGCCACGTCAGGACTGCCAGGAGAATGACGATGAGTACTTTTGTAAAAAAGCCCGTTCTTGCCTTGGCCGGCTTCTTTTTTTTGCTTTGCGCCATGTCTTCTGCCTCCCGAATATGCACACGAATTGCCCATGCCCCCATTTTTTCTTATTGTATAGCATTTCTCCGCAAAATAAAAGAGATTTTTGCAGGTGATGGCAGTTTTTTTGCCAAGCTGCATCAATTGCCGCACGGGGATCGCCAGAATGCGCCCGGTCAACACTACTGTCTCTGCCCAAAACTCCCACACGGCCTGCAGGCCTTCGGAGAGCATGCTGAAAAACAGCACCACGCCGCCGGCCGCACCCAGCAGGATATACAGCCGAAGCTCTCCGCCGCTCTGCCGCAGCAAAAACAGTCCAAGTCCCAGCGCGGAAGCCAGACAATAAGCGCCGTCCAGCAGCCACAGAAGCCCCGGACAGCGCTGACGCACCGGACGCAGAAGATCATATACCAGCGCAATGCCCATACCCAGCAGAATGGAGCGTGCAAAGGTCATCAATTGCTGAGAAACATAATTTTCCATATCAGCCGAACAGTCGGCGCAGCAGGCCGCCTCCGGTCAGCGCAGGCTCTTCATAGCTCAGCGAGTCAATGCGGCCATCCACGTGCAGTTCACCGCCATCCAGCGACAGTTTCCCGATGTGCAGTCCCTCTCCTGTAACCGTCAGGATTCCCGCCGTGGTCGACATGACAATGCCGCTTTCATCAAACCGCTCCACATCCTCCACGCCGGACACCACCAGTCGCTCCCGGCCATCCAGCTCCAGCCGGTGGATACCCCCCGTAAAATTCCCATATTCACCGCTCATAGCCATCCTCCCGCAGCGAGTTTTCTTCCGGTGACACTCTATGCGGACAGGCGAAGGAATATACCTCAGATCTGGCGGTACATGGTGGCGGAGTCTGCCGCCCGTACCACCTCCTGTACGGAGAGCACCTCCACCGTCACCATTCTGGCTCCGAACTGGAGAGCGATGACATCGCCCACCTTCACATCATAGGATGCCTTCACCGTCCGTCCGTTTACCTGCACCAGACCGCCGTCACAGGCCTCATTGGCCACAGTGCGCCGCTTGATGAGTCGGGAAACCTTCAAATATTTATCCAAACGCATGGAATTCTCCTTCCCCGGGCGTGCTGCCCGGTCAAAATACGCAAAACCGTTTGTCTGTGATACGCCGCATCAAACCCGCACATACACAGGTGAAATGATTATAACACAACAGCAGATGAACTCAAGGCCATTTCGCCGTTCCGGAGGCTGTCTGCCTCGCGTGCGGAAACGCCCTCCCGGACAGTCCGGCTTCCCGGATACTGCTTCGGAAGGGCGTATTTTCGTGCCTGCCGTCACTCATAGCGCAGGGCATCGATGGGATTCAGCAGCGCGGCCTTCCGGGCAGGAAGGTATCCAAAGAGGATACCGATGGCCGCAGACGCGCCAAACGCCAGGGCAATGGAGTACATCGTCGGCGTCACCGCCATCTCCACCTGCAGCATGGCTGCGATCATGACCGTTGCCAGCGAAGACAGACCGTAGCCAAGAGCAATTCCGATCACCCCGCCCATGGCGCTGATGACAGCGGCTTCGATGACAAACTGCGTCAGAATATACCGTTCCTTCGCGCCCAGTGCCTTGCGGATACCGATCTCCCGTGTGCGCTCCGACACAGACACCAGCATAATATTCATGATGCCAACGCCGCCGACCACCAGAGATATGCCTGCGATAATAGCCAGAACGGTAATGACAACATCGATCATCTCCGTCATCACATCCAGCAGCTGGGCCATGCTGATGACAAGATAGGCGTCCTTCGAGCGGAGACGGTTATAGAGGGACTGCTCCAGCGCCTCCACAGCGCCATCCGCCGCCTCTTCGGAAACAATGGTCAGGATATAGCTGGACACGGTGCCGCTTCCATCCATCCTGACGGCAGCGGAATACGGTATGTAGACCGCATCATCTGTTCCGCCTTCATCCGGCTCATCGTCCTCCTGCGCCAGGACGCCAACAATGGTAAAGGTCTTTCCGCCGATGCGGATCACTTCTCCCAGTGCATTTCCGTGATACCAGACGTCGTCGATATAGCTTCCCACCACGCAAACATGGGTCCTGTTGACTTCGTCGGCATAATGGATGCCGCGCCCCTTTTCCACGGAAAAGCCTTTTATACTGAAGTAGCTTTCTCCCACACCGGAAACCGCGGTTTCATCCAGCAGCTCCGCTCCGACTTTTGCCGTTGCCGCCATGGAAACGGCAGGACTCATTTCCCGCAGATACTCCGGGTTCTCCTCCAGAATGTCCTGCATGTCTTCCACAGAAAGCTTTCTGGTGGTTCCTCTGCCGGTGATGGAAACATTCAGCGTATTGGTTCCCATGGTCTGAAACATGTCTGTCATATAGACTTCCATTCCATTTCCGATACCGATGATGACCATGACAGATGAGATACCGATGATGATTCCCAGCATGGTCAAAAATGCCCGCCCCTTTCCTGTGCGGATGTTCTGGAACGCCATGGCAAAGCTTTCCCGGATCTTCATTGCCCAGCCACCTCGTCTTTCCGCACACCGGACGCCGGGTCGGCAGCAAGTCCATCAAAAACCACATGTCCGTCTTCCAGGCGAATGACACGCTCTGCCGACGCCGCAATGGAATTGTCGTGGGTGATCAGCACCACGGTGTTTCCCTTCTGATGCAGATCCCGCAGGATTCCCAGCACTTCACGGCCTGTGCGGGAGTCCAGAGCGCCGGTGGGCTCATCCGCCAATATGACAGAAGGCTGATTCGCCAGCGCCCGGGCAATGGAAACGCGCTGCTGCTGTCCTCCGGAAAGCTGATTGGGCAGATTCTTCATCTTATCGCCCAGCCCCACCTGTTCCAGTGCTCTGGCAGCGATCTCCCGGCGCTGACGTCTGGAATAACCGGCATACATCAAAGGCACGGCCACATTTTCCAGTACATTCAATTTGGGCAGCAGATTATACTGCTGGAACACAAAGCCCAGTTTTTCGTTGCGAAATTCCGCCAATTCGTTTTTACTCATCTCTCCAACGTTTTTTCCGTCCAGAAAGTATTCTCCGCTGGTAGGAACATCCAGACAGCCGATGATGTTCATGCATGTGGACTTGCCTGACCCGGATTTTCCAACGATGGCAACAAACTCACCGGAAAAGATGGCAAGGGATATTCTGTCTGCTGCCTTTACGACGGTGTCTCCCATCTGATAGATCTTGGAAACCTCCCGGAATTCGATCAGAGGTGTCCTGTCAGGAATGCCTCCCATGGCTCATCTGCCCCCTCTCATTGCGTTCATACCGCCCGGCGGGCCTCCGGCCATGGCGCCCCCTCCCATCATAAAGTTGAACAGGCTTCCGGCGCCGTCTGGAATATAGGCAACCTCATCTCCCTCTGAAAGGCCGGATAGGATCTCCACATAGTCATCGTCCGATACGCCGATCTCCACCTTTACATACCGATAGCCCTGGGGTGCATTTTCTCCGGTAGATCCGTCGGCATTTCTGACCAGAACCCGTCCGCCGGTCTCTATGGCGTCGGCAGGTAGGGTCAGGACGCCCACACTTTCACTGACGACAATGGATACATCCGCATTCATTCCGGGCAGCAAGCCTTCCGGCTCATCGATCCGCACGGTAACCGGATAGGTGGTCACACCTCCGGCAGCAGTTCCGTTGATGCTGATCTCCGTAATGACGCCCTGATATGTAGCGCCGGGCACAGCATCCGCAGTCACAGCGGCCCTCTGGCCTACGGCGATGCTCTTGATATCCAGCTCATCCACATGCAGTGTAATGGTCAGGCTGGAAAGGTCAAAAATCGTACACAGTGTCCTGCCGTTTTCGGCATTCTCGCCTTCCTTATAATATTTATCCACAATCGTTCCGTTGATGGGTGCGCAGATGGTGTAGTTTTCCAGATTATCCTGCTGATTCTTCAGGGACAGCTCCGCATCCCGCATGGCATCTGCGGCAGCTTCAATCTCATCCGAAAGCGTGTCGCTGTGCAGGCGCATAATGGTCTGTCCCGCAGAAACAATCTCTTCATTCCGGACAGAAACCGAATCCACAATTCCCGACACTCCTGCCCGTACAACGGCAGTCTCCAGCGCATCCAGGCCATCCTCATCCGCAATAGAGGGATACATCATGCCGTCGGCGCCATTCAGCCAGCCTGCAGCCTCCGCGCCAACGTTCAGCGCACCCGGATTGGTTATCTGAATCGTCACTGCAAAACAGGGAATTCCCGTGGAAGAAAACCGCCGCAGATCTGTGATCTCCTTGACGCTTCCATCCAGGGTCAGCATCTGATCAGACACAGAGACCACCGCTTCCATGCCCACATGAATTTGAGAGCGGTACTCTTCGCTATAGTATTCCGTCAGCGTCAGGGATGAGGTGTTCTCAATTCTGGCGATCACCGCATTGCTGTTCACTATGTCATCCACCGCATAGCCGATCCCGGAGATCTTTCCATCGATGGGCGCTGAAATATGCAGCTTCTCCACAGACTCCAGCTTATTGTTATAGCTGCGTCTGCTTTTGGAAAGTGCCAGTTCCGCACGCTCGATGGCGGTGTTTATGTCTGAGGAATCGATCTCATATAGAACATCATTTTTATTCACCTGATCGCCGGTATTAAACCCTGCGGACAGGATCTCGCCGGACACCAGCGAAATCACGGTATAGGAATCCGCAGGCTGCAAAGATCCGCTGTCGCTGATGGCGCTGGTGATGTTACGCCGAGATACGGTTTCTGTTTTATACAGGGCTTCCGCAGAACTCCCCTGTGCGCGGTCACGTAAAAACCGCGGAAGCAGCAGCGCCGCCGCCAGAATAACAACCGCAAGCAGCAGCCATTTTTTTGTACCCTTCCGTTTCGGTTTTTTTACCGAAGTCTCCGGAATCTTCGCAGCTTCCGCATTTTCCTTCATCCAAGCCATCTGAGAACTCCTTCCGGGCCTGCACCCGCAATGTTTGCTACATAGTATACCCTTATTTTCGAAAAAGAACATTAACGTTTCGTAAATATCTTCCAAAAATCTTTCTGACCGCCTGTTCGGATGCAATCCACAGAACTCCTGTACAGAAAAAGCTGCAGCATCGATCATTCCACGATGCTGCAGCTTTTGTCTTTTGCTTACTTTGCGACAGTGTCCTTCAGAGCCTTGCCGGCCTTGAAAACGGGCACCTTGGAAGCGGGAATCTCAATGGCTTCCTTGGTCTTGGGATTACGGCCGGTACGGGCAGCACGCTTCTTCACCTCGAAGGAGCCAAAGCCCACCAGCTGCACGCGCTCACCCTCGCTCAGAGCCTTGGTGATGGCGTCAACGGTAGCGGCGATAACAGCCTCTGCGTCCTTCTTGGACACGTCTGCAGCTGCTGCAACGGCATTGATCAGTTCAGCTTTGTTCATTTGTAAATCCTCCTACTATCATTCAATTCATGCTTAGTATATGCTTCTCAACACCGACGTTGTCGGCGATCAAGACTTAAGATTCCTGCTCCTTGGCCTTCTGCCAGCAGGCCACCAGCTCTTCGGCGGACATTTCCTTCATGGTGCCGCCTGCCAGCTCCTCTGCCCGGCGAAACCGGACAGCAAATTTATCGCAGGCACGATGCAGCGCATCCTCCGGATCCACACCATGCTCTCTGGCTGCCTGAACAGCCATAAACAGCACGTCACCCACTTCCTCACGGACGCCATGGGGCGCATCTGTGGGAATACCGCTTCGGGCCGCTTCACGCAGCTCCTCCACTTCCTCCGCCAGCTTGCCCTGCACGTCCGGCCAGACAAATCCGGCCTTTCCCGCCTTGGACTGAATTTTTTCTGCCCGCCACAAGCCGGGCAATGTACGGGCCACGGCATCCACCGCATCGGCAGCGGTAGCCTGTCCCTTTTCCTTCCGTTTGAGAACATCCCAGTTGACCAGCACCTCGTCGCTGCCGCTGACCTGAGTCTGCCCAAACACATGGGGATGACGGTACACCAGCTTCTGACAGATTCCGTTCACCACGTCATCCATGGTAAAGCCGCCCTTTTCCGTCTCAATCTGGGCATGAAATACGACCTGCAGCAGCACGTCGCCCAATTCCTCGCACAGGCCTGTCATGTCAGCCCGGTCGATGGCTTCTACGGCTTCACAGGTCTCCTCCAGAAAATCGCGACGAATGCTCTCGTGCGTCTGCTCACCATCCCAGGGGCAGCCACCCGGAGCACGCAGCACCTTCATGATCTGCAGAAGGTCCGCATAGTCATAGCGTTCCTTACACTGAAAATCTACCATAAGTCATCCGCCTTTTCAAGAATAATCTGTGGAAAACGCCCTATTTTCAAGGCTTTTTTCACGCAAACCGGGGGTGGCGGCGTTTTTCTGTACCGCTCGCCCCCTAAAATTCGCTTCCTTCATCATTTCAGATGCAGTTTTCGGATGAGCCACGCACCCTTGGGGATGCTCCGCACATCATCCGCCCGCAGGATCTGCAGTGCCAGCACCAATATAAAATACACCACAACGCCTGCCAGGATGGATACCAGCGTAGCCAGCGCATTGGCGCCATAGGCCGAATGGCCGGACAAAGCACGACCGGCAAAGCCGTACACCGCCCACACAGCACCGCCCATCACGGCAGAGGCCAGCGCCGGCTTCAGCAGCACAGAGAAATATCTGGGCTTCTCCGGAGAATACTTCCACACGAAATAAAGGTTCAGTCCAGCAATGATCAGATAACAGCAAAGGGTGGAAATGGGTGCTCCCTTGATATGAATATCTGGATTGCCCACCAGAATGTAATTCATGACGATCTTGCAGACACCACCCACCAGCAGCGTCAGAACCGGGATCCGCGCCCGGTTATATGCCTGCAGAATACCATTGGTCAGCAGCATGATGCACACAAACACCGAGGCAAGACCAAGGATCCGCAGATGATACGCTGCCGCCGCGGCAGACTCTGCCTGAGCAGGATACAGCATCTGCAGAATGGGGCCGGACAGCACGGAAAGGCCCACACCGGCCGGCAGGGCCAGCAGCATGGTCAGCCGCAGAGATGAGCTGACCAGCTTTGCCGTCTGGGCATGATCCTTCCGGGCCAGAGCGGCGGAAACAAAGGGGATCAGGCACATGGTCACCGGCGGGATAAAGGATGAGGGCAAATTGAACAGCGTCATACCGAACTCATACTCGCCGTTCAGCGCGGCCGCCGCTTCCTCCGTCAGTCCCAGCACCGTCTGGAGCCGCCCCATGACCAGGCTCTGGTCAATGAGGGTCAGAAGACTCATACCGGAAGCCCCCAGTGTAATGGGGATACCGATGGACAGGATTCGTCCCAACAACACGCTGTCTTTGTCCGGCACATCGGCAGACGCCGGTTCACGCTGGTGACGGACATGATGGAAGATCATATAGCCCATGGCCAGTACGGTGCTCACCGTGACGCCCAGAATGGCTCCGGCCGCGCCGATCTCCACGCCGAAGCCCAAAGAGATCCAATACCACGCCAGCGTCAAGCCCACCAGCAATTTGAATATGGCCTCAATAATCTGGCTGGTAGCGGAGGGCACCATGTTCTCACAGCCCTGCGTGTATCCGCGGAATGCGGACATAATGCACACGCATACCACCGACAAGCTCAGCGCGCGGATGGGCCAGTAAGCCAGAGAGTTGTTCATCATACCGGCCAGCGCCTCTGCTTGGAAGAACATCAACGCCGTACCCACGGTACCGATCACAGCGAACAGGCACAGCGCCACCCGCAGCAGCGCACGACTCTGATTGCGGCGGCCAAGAGCACGGGCCTCTGCCGTCAGCTTGCTCAGCGCCAGCGGAAGTCCCGCCGTGGAGAGTGACAGCAGAAAGCTGTAGATCTTATAGGCCGCATTAAAATGGGTCATGCCCTCTGTACCGAGGACATTCCCCAGCGGGATCTTGTACAGGGCGCCGATGACCTTCACTGCAAATACAGCCATTGTCAGTGTGGCAACACCGCCCAAAAAGGATTGCTTCTTTTCTTGCTTCGACATGTGTCACTTACCTCGTTCATCTCGGAAAATCGACTGCTGCATACGCTGCGGTACATGCGGCGACAGTTACGCTCACAGCTGCCGGCCACAGTCCCGGCAATACAGGTCGCCTTTCTCACCCACGCAGCCGCAGACACTGCAGACAGGAATTCCTTTGTACACAGCCGCCTCACGCTTAAGCGCATCGATCTCATGGCAGAGAACGTCGATTTCCCGCAGCTTGGCCAGCAGCACATCCGAATCTGTGGGGCTTCCGGTATGGGTCGCATAAATCATCTCGCCCACACGCCGAAGCTCTGTCCGCACAGAGGCCTCCAGCTCTGCCAGACGAACATTCCTCCTTCCGGCCGTCAGCAAACCCATGGCTTTTGCGCCGATATCGCATGCGGCATCTGCAGCGGCAGTTCCCACGATGTCCGCCGTTTCCCGGATACGCTCCAGAATTTCCTGCATTTTTTCGTCCATGCCACTCTTCCTTTCTCAGTTTCCGTGATAAGTACTGCCGCCAATGAACTCCCGCAGCAGGGAATCGGCCGGCACATAGTGCTCATCCAGCGTTTCAAACAGCGGGAATGCCTCCAGAATCTGATCCACCACAGGGTATTTTCCTCTGGGCAGCGCCTCCAGCAGCGGCTGGGCAAAGGGCTTCATCACTGCCACCTCATAGGCCAGTGCCGTGTCAAATTTCAGATCTGCATTCTCCCGATAGGGTGCGATATACAGCGTCTCGCCACGGCGCACATTGGCCCACATCTTGGCTGTAAATTCCGCATCGCTGCCCCGGAACTTGAAATCCCGGACAATTCGGCGGCACAGGCGCAGCCAGGAGGACTGGAAAACCGTGTTGCCGCTCTCATCCATCACATCGGAGCGGGCGGCGATGTACAGCTTGAACGCCTTGGGGTTCTTTCCCACAAATACGTCATTCAGGGCATGGATTCCCTCAAAGAGGGCCAGCTCATTCTCCTTCAGCTGCAGAGGCTGGCACAGGATATCCGAACGCATCTGCCGGGCAAATTCGTACTTGGGAATATGGATGGTCTGACCGGCATCCAGCAGGAAGAAGTGACGGTTCAACAGATTGATATCCAGGCAGAACGGAGACTCATAGTCAATGTCTCCGTCCCGGTTGCGGGGCGCCGTTTCCGGGTCCACGGTATTGAAATAATTGTCCATGGAAATGGTATGGGTCTCGATGCCACTGGCGTCCAGCAGCGCCTCGATCATCAACGCCGTAGTGGTCTTTCCGGAGCCTGAGGGGCCGGAAAGCAGGATCACATGGGAATTCTTTCGGTTGGCGGCAATACGGTCCGCCGCGTCCTGGATCTTCTGTTTATGCGCCGCCTCGCAGGCAGCCACAAATCCGGCAGGATCACTGCGAAGAGCTTCGTTGATTGTTTTCAGTGAATACGCCATATCAAAAACCCCTTTCTGTTTTCCCGTCACACACAACATAACCGATCCCCTTCCCCCGGGATCGCATTCTCTCCCATATGATTATTGCATCCGCTCACGGTAAAAAGCGGCGAATTCCGCCTGATTGTCCTGCCATTTTTCCGGACGCTCCGTGTATTCCTTGGGATATTTCAGATTGAACGCCCGCCGGATCCGGTTTCCGGCCAGATCCACCATTTTTGTGGAACCGCCTGCGCCCATGGACAGGATGGAGCACAGCTCTTCCATGATATAAATGTTATATAGATTTTCCGCGCCCGGGTGACACCAGCCCACGTTCTCAAAGCTGCCGGACATGTATTTCTGACGGTAGAGATAGTATGGCATCATACCGGCTGCCCGCAGGGTAGGATCAGCGTAATCCAACATCTCGCCCACGGCGGCAGCATCCGGAATGGCCAGTCCACGGGTGAGGATGGCGCTGCCCTTCTTCAGGCTCAGGGTATGCACCGTAATGTTGTCCGCGCCAAAGGTCAGGCACTCGTCCAGTGAGCGTCGGAAACCCTCCGGCGTATCCTCCGGCAAGCCGGCAATGAGATCCATATTCACATGTGCGAAGCCTGCAGCCGCCACCTGCTCCATGCAGCGGCGGATATCCTCCGCAGAATGGCGGCGGCCGATGGCCTGCAGAACAGAATCCTCCATGGTCTGCGGGTTCACGGAAACGCGGGTGATGCCGTGGCGCTTCAGCACCTCCAGCTTTTCCGGCGTAATGGTATCCGGCCGTCCCGCTTCAATGGTGGTCTCCGAACAAACCGTCAGGTCAAAGCTTTCCTCAAACACCGACAGCAGGCGATCCATCTGCTCCGCTGTCAGGGTAGTGGGCGTACCGCCGCCCATGTAGAAGGCACGGGTACGCAGTCCCTGAGCCCGGGCCATAGCACCGGCCGCCCGCACCTCGTCAAACAGCGCCTCCAGATACGGTTCCACCAGAGCGAAGGAGCGCTCCACCGATGCACTGACAAAGGAGCAATACGCACAGCGGGTAGGACAGAAGGGAATCCCGATATACACGGCAATATCCCGTTTTTCCAGTTCTTTTCGCGCCTTCAGGCCCGCCTGTGCAGATTCCAGTGCCAGTCTTGCCCGGGGCGGCGTGACAGAATAGAGCTCTGTCATCAGGGACAGAGTCTCCTTTTCTGCCAGATGATCCGGAAGCCCTCTGGCCGCGCACTTCTCCAGAGACCGCGCGGCAATCTTGCCGGGCCGCACGCCGGTAAGACTGCCCCAGGGGGGCGCAATGCCCAGCGCCGCCTGCGCCGCACGGAAAATGCTCAATCCAATGCAGCGGCGGCGAAGGCCCTCTTTTTCATATTCCGTTCCGGACAGCGGCATTCCCATGGTATAGGTGCCCATCTTTCCGTCCCAGCCCAGCTCCGTGGTGACATGACAGCTGTCGGCATCCTCACGCAGAAAAATGATCATCCAGCGTCTGTCTTCCGTGGGCTTCACCGCGTCATAGACAGGCCGTTCCTCCGGGAACAGCGCCAGCAGCGACTGCTCCACAGCATACTTTTCGTCATGACCATTCAGTTGTATTTTCATTCCGCATTGCTCCTCAGTGCCTGCAGCACATAGGGATTTCTTCTGCGCTCGGTGTCCAGATCGGAAGTTTCCATGTGGCCGGGCAAAACAGCCGGATTGCCCTCCAGCTGTGCCAGACGCCGCAGGGAGGTCATCATCTTCCGCATACTGCCGCCGGTAAAGTCCGTGCGGCCGCAGGAATCCGCAAACAGGGTATCGCCGCTGATGAGCACATCCCCGCACAGCAGACATACGCTGCCCTCGGAATGGCCCGGAGTGCTGAGTACCCGAATGGCCAGCGTTCCCACGGTGACGGTATCACCCTCGCCATAGTCGGTGATCTCCCCGCCCAGCGGCAGGAACAGGCGTGCCTCTGCACTTTCCGGTGGAAAACGATCCTTATGGCTGAGATATACCCGGATATCCGGCCAGACCTCACGCAGGCCATCCACACCGCCGGTGTGGTCGTAATGACCGTGGGTCAGCAGAATACACACCGGCTCACAGCCGGTCTCACGAATAGCCGCGGCGACTCCCTTGGCGCTGCCGCCGGGGTCCACCACGGCGCAGACCTTTTCCGTTTCGTCACAGACCAGATAGCAGTTTGTGCCCAGAGGCGCAACCTGCATCATTTTGATTTCCATGGAAAACTCTCCTTCCGTTCATCAAGCCACCCTGTCTTACAGCTGATCTGTATCCAGAATCAGCGTCAGAGGCCCATCATTCAGCGAATCCACCTTCATGTCTGCACCGAATTCGCCGGTTTGTACCCGAAACCCGTTTTCCGCGCAGCGGGCCACAAACTTTTCATACAGCGGAATGGCGGCCTCCGGCCGGGCAGCCGCCAGAAAGTCCGGACGGCGTCCCCTCTTACAGCTGCCGTACAGGGTAAACTGAGAAATCACCAGCAGCTCACCGCCGGCCTCTGCAAGGCCAACGTTCATTTTCCCATTTTCATCCTCAAAAATCCGCAGAGAGCAGATCTTGTCCGCCAGCTTCACCGCCAGTGCCTCCGTATCCTCATGGGTGATGCCCAGCAGAATCAGAAAGCCCTTGCCGATCTGGCCGCGCACTGCCCCGTCAATGGCGACAGAGGCATGCTGCACTCTGGTAACAACTGCACGCATATTAATACTCCTTATACGCAGTTTTCGCCGTCAGGCGGAAACGAACTCAAGCGGACTTTGCGACAAGCTCAGCCTGCCGGTCTGGTAACCTTCAGCACGCCGGAAACCTGATGCAGCTTGTTCATGATGGTCTGCAGATGCTTGCCGTCACGGACATGGAGATCGATATGCATCATGGCAAAATCGTCCTCCGTGCTGCGGCAGTGTACGCCGATCACAAAGGCATTGCTGGTGGACAGAGCGGCCGAAACATCCAGCAGCAGATTGCTGCGGTCCTTGCAGACCAGTTCGATGGAGGTCTGGTACTTGTCGTTGACCTTGTCGCCCCAACTGACATCGATCCAGCGCCCCTCCTGCTCCGGTGCGCTGCGCCGCGCCTCAGACGCATTGGGGCAGTCCGCCCGATGAACAGATACGCCGTAGCCCCGGGTGATGAAGCCCACAATGTCATCTCCGGGTACAGGCGTGCAGCACTTGGAGAACTTCACCAGACAGTTGTCCAATCCCTCCACAATAATGCCCTGCTCGCTTCTGCGGGTCTTGACAGGCTCCTGCTTTTTCTCCTCCTGTTTTTCCTCCAGCAGCTCCTGAGCGGCTTTTTCCGCCTGCTGCTGCTTGTTGACCCGATTCAGCTCGCCCTGAATACGGCTGACAGCCTTCTGGGCGGTAAAGCCGCCGTAGCCGATGGCTGCATACAGATCATCCAGAGTGGCATAAGCCACGCGCTTCATCAGCAGCGGCAGCACATCCGGTGCCAGCACTTCCTTCATAGACAGTCCCGCGTGCTTCAGCTCCGCCTCAAAGGCGCTGCGGCCGTTGGCAATATTTTCCTCACGCCGTTCCTTCTTGAACCACTGACGGATCTTACTGCGAGCCTCGCTGGAACGGGCGATCTTAAGCCAGTCACGGCTGGGACCCTTGGAAGACTTGGAGGTAATGATCTCCACGATATCGCCGTTTTTCAGCTGGCAATCCAGCGTGACGATGCGGTTGTTGACCTTGGCACCCACCATGCGGTTGCCGACGGCAGAGTGGACGGAGTACGCAAAGTCAATGGGCGTGGCACCGGCGGGCAGGTTCTGCACGTCGCCGTTGGGTGTGAAGACGAAAACCTCATCGGAGAACAGATCCACGCGCAGCGTGTGGATATATTCCTCCGCATCGGTGCCTTCCTGATTTTCCAGCAGACGGCGCACCCATTCATAGCGGCCTTCCGCACCGCCGCCCTGTCCGTTCTGCTTATACTTCCAGTGCGCGGCGACACCGTACTCGGCGATCTCATGCATCTCCTGCGTACGGATCTGCACCTCAAAGGGGAGGCCGTCCGAACCCATGACTGTGGTGTGCAGACTCTGATAACCGTTGGGCTTGGGCGTTCCGATATAATCCTTGAACCGGCCAAGAATAGGCTTATACAGATCGTGAACCACTCCCAGCACATTGTAGCAGTCGCCCACATTGTCCACCACCACGCGGAAAGCAAACAGATCCAGTATCTCGTCCAGAGATTTGTTCTGACTGAACATTTTGCGGTAAATGGAATAGGGATGCTTCATGCGGCCATAGACCACATGGCTGATGTGCATTTCCTCCAGCCGCCGGTCGATCTGCTTCTGGGTCTTGGCCATAAAAGCGTCATACTCCGGTTTGCGCTCGTCCAGACGGGAAGTGATCTCATGGAACCCCACAGGGTCCAGATATTTCAGAGAGAGGTCCTCCAGCTGCCACTTCATGCGCTGCATGCCCAGACGATGGGCAATGGGTGCGTAGATCTCCATGGTTTCCAGAGACTTCTGTTTCTGCTTCACCGGCGTCTGATACTCCATGGTGCGCATGTTGTGCAGACGGTCAGAAATCTTGATGAGGATCACGCGAATATCCTTGGACATGGCAATGAGCATTTTCCGCAGGTTCTCCATCTGCTCATCTTCTTTGGTGGCATACTGCATACGGGTCAGCTTGCTGACGCCCTCCACCAGATCCGCCACGGTGGGAGAAAACAGTCGGGATATCTCGTCGTGATCCGTCTCACTGTCCTCAATGCAGTCATGCATCAGAGCCGCCTCAATGGATTCTGAGTCCAGCTTCAGCTCCTCCGCCACGATCTGAGCCACCGCCAGCGGGTGGATGATATACGGCTCACCGCTCTTACGCTTTTGCTGGCTGTGGCATTTGTCCGCAAATTCAAAAGCCTCGCGGATTTTCTGGATATCCGCACCGGGATTATAGCTCAAAACAGTTTGTTCCAACTGCTGATATTGTTCCTGTATCGTCATCTGACTCACCTCAATTCCGATTGCAGCCGCTGCAGATACGGGCAGGCGAACAGATCCACCTTGCCCTGCATCGGCATCAGACACAACCTTACACGTCCGTTGTTCCGTTCCAGCACAATCAGGCCGCGCTCCGCAAAGACCTCCAGTGCCAGTGCCGTCCGCAGGAAGCTTTCGTTTCCGCCTGCCGCGACGGCCAGCCGCCGCAGGAAAGGCAGCTCTGCCGTTTCGATCTTACCTTTGCGCAGCTGCCGTTCCAGCACCGTCCAGCAGGCGCCGAACTGTTCGCGGCTGGTTCGCAGCCGACTCTTCTCCTGCGCCGTCAGTGCTGCGTTACTGCAGCAGCGTTCCCGCAGTTCCAGCGCTTCCGCCTCGTGACGGCTTGCCGTCAGTGACGGGCGAATATCCACCAGCTGCAGCTGCAGACTGGTCTGGTTGCGGAAGGTATTGGTCTGCAGGTAGAAGGCTGCGTCCACACGACTGCCGCCCACGATATCGCACTCCTCCGCCGTAGCAGAGAAGAAAATCGCATCAAACCGTGCGCTGCCCTTGGACAGCCGCAGCTTCAGATGCTTGCCCTGGCCCACAGACTGCACAGCGTCCACCGTAGCGCCCAGCAGCGCAAACACAGGCCGGGGATTGCCGGAGCCGTAGGGTTCCAGCATGGAAAGATGTTCCACCTCCGATAACGTCACCGCACCGAGATTCAGTACCGGGGCATCCACCTCCAGCGAGGAAACCGGCAGCTCTCCATCCATAGAGGAGCGGACAAAACGGTTCATTCTGGTGCGGAACGCGGGGATATTTTCTTCCTGAATGGTGAAACCGGCCGCCAGCTCATGACCACCAAAACCATCCAGCAGATCGGAGCAGCTCTCCAGCACAGAAAACAGGTTGAATCCTCCGTAGGAACGGCAGGAGCCCTTGCCCATACCATCATTAATATGAATCATAAAACTGGGACAGGAGAATTTTTCGCTGAGTCGGGAGGCAACAATGCCCACCACACCCTGATGCCATTTCTCACTGGCCAGCACCAGTGCGCTGCGATCCTCGTCCCGCAGTGTCTGGATCTGCCGCATAGCGTCGGCACAGATCGCCTGCTCCACACTCTGCCGCTCACGGTTCAGCTCACACAGGGCACGAGCCAGCTCCTCTGCCTCCGCAGGGTCAGAGGTCATCAGCAGGTCTGCCGCCAGATCCACCTCGCCCATACGCCCGGCTGCGTTGATTCGGGGTGCCAGCACAAAGCCGATCTGGATAGAGGTAATGGGCTTACCCAGCAATCCCACTTCCTTCAAAAGCGCATGGACTCCCACAAAGTCCGTGTGCGGCAGGGATTCCAGTCCGCAATGGACAATGGTGCGGTTTTCCCCCTCCATCAGCATCACATCGGCAATGGTGCCAATGGCCGCCAGCGCACTGTAGCGGGCAAAGAGGGCGTCCTCTCTGCTTTCACCGCCCAACGCTAAAACCAGCTTCAGTGCCACACCCACGCCGGCCAGATGCTGGAAGGGATAGGTGCAGTCCTCCCGGTGGGGATCCACCACAGCCAACGCGTTGGGCAGCATCTCCTTGCACTCATGGTGATCCGTAATGACCACATCCATACCGAGAGAGTTGGCGTAATCCACTTCCTCGTTTCCTGTAATGCCGCAGTCCACGGTGATCATCAGTGTTGCCCCTTGCTCCCACAGGTTCAGGATCGCTTCCTTGGACAGGCCATAGCCGTCCTCAATGCGCCGCGGAATATACCGCAGGCAGGAAACGCCGCAGCGCTTGAGATAATCCATCACCACCACAGTGGAGGTAATGCCGTCCACATCATAATCGCCGAATACGGCAACAGTCTCTCCCTCTGCGATGGCCTTTTGAATTCTGGCCACCGCCTTATCCATATCCTTCATCAGCAGCGGAGAAATGGACAGGCACCGTTCGCGATCCAAAAACTCCGCCGCGCTCTCAGGCGTGACAATTCCACGGGCTGCCAGCACAGTGGAAAGCAGGTACGGATATCCGGCAGCACACAGCAAATCCACGTCCTGCTGTACCGGCGTACCGATATTCCATTTTTCAAATTTCATCGATACGCCCCCTCTCTTTCTGCAAAATGGCAATACCACTCCAGATTATAAGTTTAATTATGTAATTATAGCAAAGTTACAGAGAAACGTAAAGATAATTCTACCACTCTGCCGTCGGTTTCGAAATTTTACCTGCTCCAATGTCAATCTTGCAGCATTGCCGCCGCAGTATTCAGATGGATCCTCCGGCAGCCGCTCAGCACGTTGGCAATCACATTGATTTCATTTATTTCCATTTAATATTTTTGTATAAAAAATGGCGCTTATTTTCCAAAAATATCGTCTCCTGCTCGCTTTTTTGCAAGAAAATCGTTTTTTGACGGAATCGTTAAAATTTTTGCAGGATTTTATTCATTTTTTTGTGATTTTCTGGTTGACTTCCTTGGCATTCCGAATTAATATATATGTGTACGCCTTAAAGAATAAGTTTTTTCTAAAATGTGTATTTGCTTTTCTTAATGAGCGTTGTACTTTTGCTCTATCAGTCCAAGTTTTTGCAAGTTTTCTGTCACTTCTTGCACATCTTAAATAACAGCCGGATATTACCGGCCAAATTCTTAGGAGGATCACAGCTATGGGTTTCAAGGTTCTGACTCTGAAGCATATGGACAAGTGCGGCCACGAGTATCTGAAGGCCAACGGCGTAGAGGTCATCACCTCCACCGGCAACAGCGAGGCCGAGTGGATCAAGGAGATCGCCGACAACCAGGTGGACGCCATTTTCTGCCGCGTTGACAAGATCACCCCCGCCATGATGGACGCCAGCGCCAACCTGAAGGTTATCGCCAAGCAGGGCGCCGGTCTGGACAACATCGACATTCCCTACGCCACCGAGAAGAAGATCCGCGTGGTGTTCAGCCCCGCCGGCAACATGAACACCGTTGCCGAGCACGCCGCCATGCTGCTGCTGATGTGCGCTCAGCGTTACCGCTATGTGGATAACCAGATGCGCAGCGGCAACTTCGACGTCCGCTATCAGCTGACCGGCACCCACGACCTGCGCGGCCACACCATCGGCCTCATTGGCGCCGGCCGCATCAGCCAGTGCTTCGCCAGCATTCTGGTGAACGGCTTCGGCATGAAGGCCATCGCTTATGACCCCTTCATCAAGCCCGAAATGCTGCATGTTGACATCGAGCTGAAGGCCACTCCCGACGAGGTATGGCAGGAGGCTGACTATGTCAGCATCCACCTGCAGTCCAACGATGATACCCGCCACAGCATCGGCTACAAGCAGTTCAGCATGATGAAGCCCTCCGCATGGTTCATCAACTGCGCCCGCGGCGACCTGATCGTGGAGGCCGACCTGATCCGCGCCCTGGAGGAGCAGAAGCTCTACGGTGCTGCTCTGGACGTGTTCGAGCAGGAGCCCCTGCCCATGGATCATCCCTTCGTCACCATGGAGAACATCATCCTCACTCCCCACACCGGCGCCGCCACTCAGGACTCTGTGGAGCGCTGCACCATGACCTCCTGCGAGGAAATCGTTCAGGTGCTCACCGGCAACGGCGACAAGGTTGCTTTCTTCGGCAACAAGTTCTAAGATACGCGCACATACAAATCGGGCTGTCCGTATTGGACAGCCCGATTTTTCTTCGTTTTTCGTTCAGTTGGCGGTCTCCCGGATGCGTCGGGCCAGGGCGTCCGCCCAGACCCGCTCCGCGTCTGTATAGCGCAGCGGATCACCCTCCAGCGCAGGAAGGATCTCTCCCTGAATCTGCGCCTGTCCGGCACAGGCATGCGCTGTCATCATAAGGACGGTTTCCCGCTCTGCATCGCTGAATTCCTCCGCCGCCAGCGCCTTGACATATTCCACCGGATAGGCGGCGCAGGCGTCGCTCATGGTGCTTGCATAACTCTCCGGTATCCAACCGTCCATATTGGAGCGGCAGGCACCTGCCAGCAGACCGGTGATCTCATCGGCAGACAAGGTCTTCTGCCGGGCCAGCCAGTGCAGCAGTTCCTGCCGGGTCAGATCATCCTTTCCCGCCTCGCCAAGCCTTCCGTATCCCCACCAGTCCAAATGCTGCAGGTTTTGGAAAATGGTTTTTCGATGCTCGTACGTTTCTGCCGCCGACAGATTTGCGTCATCCCGCAGGGCATGGAGCGCGATATACACCGCCCAGGTCTCGTCGATCTCCACCCGCTCCGGCTCCCGCCGCTGGCTGAAGTCCGGCGCTCCGTTTTTCACCGGAAAGCGGGTTCTATGATTTACCCGCCACGCTTCGTTTCCGAAGTCATCATTGGCCCGGATCTCCAGTCCGGCCACATGACCCTCGGAAATATAGAAGATCACCGCCGTCCCAAAAGCGGTTTCCGGAGCAAAGACATACTTGTAGTCGTGCTTGCACAGGACCCCGGAACCAGAATCCTTCACCGCATAGATCAGGGCATCGCCATAGCGGCGCAGAACCTCCGTCTCGTCACTGCCGACGCTGATGCCGCGGGGCGTTTCATAACCGGGCACGATGGTGGTCACACTGTCCACCCACTCTGTTTCCGGCGCCTCCGCCCCGGGCTCGCGAAGGTGCAGATACCGCAGCGTCAGCGCTCCGCAGGAAACAACATGAAGCGTCGTTGCGCTGAAATCCGTATCGTACACCTTCTCCAGCTCTGTGGGAAGCAGGGTGGTTCCAAACGGAAAAAGCGCCTCCTGCTCACCGACCGTCAGATGCTCCCAGCCAACACCCGTCATCCACCGCAGAGCAAACTCTCCAAGCTCCTCCACAGGAGACCACGGCGGGGGCAGTACAGCTCCAGTCTGCTCTGCACTCCCGGACGGATCACTTTGTACCGGGTCGTCCTGCGCAGGAGTCCCGGAGCTGCCGGACGGCACAACGGACTGTCCGGTGCTTTCGGCAGATTTACCCGGCTCCGGATCGCTTTGCCCCGAGCCTTCCGCCGCATCGGGCGGTATTTCGGAACCGGTTTGGCGCAGTAACCCCCACAGCGGCACAAGCGTCAGCAAAAGCACGCACAGCGCCGCAGCCCAATATGCCGGTCTCACTGATCTCTTCTGTGCAACCGGCACGTTCTCCGTTTCCGGCACGGTCTCTGTCGGATTTTCTTCTTTCTCGTCTCGGCGAATTCCCGCCAGCTCGTCCGCGCTCACTTCAAAAACCACCGCCAGCGCCAGCAGATTTTCCGTATCCGGATAAGAAAGGCCTTTCTCCCATTTGCTCACTGCTTGGCGGCTGACATTCAGATGCGCGGCCAGCTCCTCCTGAGAGAAGCCCTTTTCCTGCCGCAGCTGCCGTATCTTTTCTCCCAATGTCATCCCGGTACATCGCCTCCTCAGAAAATTTATGTCTTTAGCTTATCACATGGCAGCACCCAGCGTCTACCAACCGTCTGTCAACTATCGGTTGCGAGGCAGATTTTCCCCATTTTTGCACAAAAAGAGACGGCAGGAAATCCTGCCGCCTCATTATGGACTTGCAATTACATGAACTTCTTCATACCGTCGGTAGCAGACTCGGGCTCGCCGGAGACAGTGACGGTAAACTTGATATTATTTCTCTCGCCGAAAGCATCCAGCCAGTTCAGGAAAGCCTCAGTTTCATGACCGATCTCGGTGCCGGTAGCCTTGCACAGGTTGTCGATGAACACATGAGAGATGTCATAGTTGCCGGCATACAGACCGCAGATGAAGCCGCGGAAAGCCTCGGCGTTGTTCAGCTTATATTCCTGGGCGTCGATCAGGCGAATGTGGTAGTGGATGTCGTACATCATATTGTTGTCTGCCTCGATGCACACCACGTTGCCGGCCTCGTCCTTTGCAGTATTATTGATCATTTCAATGAGCTGCTTGGTCTTGCCGGAACCCTTCACGCCCATAATCAGTCTGACCATAGTAAATCACTCCTATCGTTTGTTGTGTTGCGAGGTATATTATCCTGTATACAGTGTATCATGGTTTTTTGCAAAAAACAATGGTGAAACAGAATTTCACGCATTATTCACAAATCCTGCAGGCACATTTTTGCGGTTTCAGCCGCCCAGCTTGGCCTCCAGCTCCGCTTTGCGGGCCTCGTAGCCGGGCTTGCCCAGCAGTGCGAACATATTCTTCTTGTAAGCCTCCACGCCGGGCTGGTCAAAGGGATTGACCTCCAGCAGATAGCCGGACAGGCCGCAGGCAAACTCAAAGAAGTAGATCATCTGCCCCAGAGAATACGCATCGCGGCCGTCCAGATTCACGATCACGTTGGGAACACCGCCCTCGGTATGGGCCAGCAGGGTGCCCTCCATGGCGCGGTCACGGACAAAGTCCATAGACTTGCCGGCCAGGAAGTTCAGACCGTCGCCGTCCTGTTCATCCATAGGCACGTACATCTGCTTCTGGGAATCGCCCAGACGCACCATAGTCTCAAAGAGAATGCGCTGCCCCTCCTGAATGTACTGACCCATGGAGTGCAGATCAGCGGTAAACTCCACGCTGGCGGGGAAGAGCGCCTTGCCCTCCTTGCCCTCGCTCTCACCGTAGAGCTGCTTCCACCACTCCGTCATAAAGCGGAAGGCGGGATCATAGCAGCCCAGCACCTCGATGGACTTGCCCGCGCAGTACAGCTCATAACGCACTGCGGCATAGCGCCATGCGGGGTTCTCCTCGTAACCGCTCTTGCGGCAGACCTCCATCATGGAGGCAGCGCCGCCCATCAGGGCATCGATATCCACGCCGGTGACGGCGATGGGCAGCAGGCCCACGGCAGTCAGCACAGAATAACGGCCGCCCACATCATCGGGCACCACGAAGGTCTCCCAGCCCTCAGCGTCTGCCAGAGACTTCAGCGCACCGCGGGCCTTGTCTGTAGTGGCGAAAATGCGTTCCTTGGCGCCTTCCTTGCCGTACTTATCCTCCAGCATTTTGCGGAAGAAGCGGAAAGCCACTGCAGGCTCCGTAGTGGTGCCGGACTTGGAGATCACGTTAACGGAGAAGTCATCGTCACCCAGCAGCTCCACCACCTCAGCCATAGCGTCGGAGGACAGTCCGTTGCCCACAAAGTAGACGTTGGGGGTAGACTTCTTCTTCAGATTATAATTGGGAGAGCACAGGCAGTCGATAACGCCGCGGGCGCCCAGATAGGAGCCGCCGATGCCGATGACCACCAATGCCTTGGAATTGCTCTGGATCTTGGCAGCCGCCGCCTTGATGCGGGCAAACTCTTCCTTGTCATAATCCTGAGGCAGGTTGACCCAGCCGATGAAATCGCTGCCGGCGCCAGTACCCTTCAGAAGCTTCTCCTGCGCGCTTTCCATGCGGGGGCGCAGAGTCTCTTCGTAATTTGCGGAGGTAAAAGTGTCCATCTGGAACAGTTTTACATTCAGCATATTTTCATTTCCTTTCTTTCAATGTCCGCCGCTGACAGCAACCGGGCATAAGATTCTATAATGTATCATAGCATCATTTTTTCAGGCTGACAAGAGGATTCCCGGCACTTAAGCCTCATCACCGGCAAACAATGCCGAACGGATCAGCCGCAGCGCCATCTGTCCCCAAGTGAGCCTCGGGATCTCCTCTCCGGCCAGAATGGGAACCTCATCGATCAGCTCCTCTCCGGCCAGAATCCGCAGTTTTCCCAGCACATCTCCCGCCGCCACAGGCGCATCAATGCCCTCCGCCAATTCCAGTGTTTTGGTCAGAGTGGCCGCTTTGGCTTTTTCCAACAGCAGCGACCGCTCCTCCAGCACCGGCTGAACGGTGGCCTGCGTGCCCAGTGTCACCGGAATGGGCGGCAGCACCTCATCCACGGTAGCCTTCAGCAAGGAATAGTTGGCGAAGCCGTGATCCAGCAGCACGCGGGCATCCTCCACGCGCTGGCTGCCCGTGGGTGACTTCAGAATGACAGAAATCAGCTCCATACCGTCACGTTCCGCCGTGGCAGACACACAGTACATAGCCGTAGAGGTAGACCCGGTCTTCAGCCCGGTGGCGCCATTGTAATTGCGGATGAGCTTGTTGGTATTCACCAGCTCCGATGCACCGTTGCGCAAAGTGTCCATCCAAATGGTGGTATATTCCCGCACCTTGGGATGATTACGGATCAGTTCACGGGACATAACAGCAATATCATGGGCAGAAGTAACGTGTCCCTCTGCCGGCAAGCCGGTGGCATTGCGGAAGGTGGTGTCGTTCATTCCCAGTTCCCTGGCGCGCTGGTTCATTCTGTCCACAAACGCCGTCTCGCTGCCCGCCACTGCCTCGCCCAGCGCCACAGCGCAGTCGTTGGCGGACACCACGAACACTGCCTTGAGCATGTCGTGGACCGTCATCTGCTCGCCCTCCTTCAGCCAGATTTGGCTGCCGCCCATGGAGCAGGCATGAGCAGAGCCGGTGATGATGTCATCATACCCCAGCTGTCCATTGTCAATGGCCTCCATTACCAGCAGCAGCGTCATCACTTTTGTAACGCTGGCCGGCTCCAGTTTTTCATGCTCATTCTTCGCATACAAAATCTCCCCCGTTTCCTTTTCCATCAGCAGCGCCGCCTGTGCCGCCACCTCCACCGCTCTTGCGGGCATGGTCAGCAGCAGTGCCGTCATACAGATCAGTGCCATCCATCTTCTCATAGTCCGTCCCCTCCGGTGATAATCTCACAGCACTGTATGATGGCACAGGTGTTTTTCATTCCTGCCAACGTCATTTTTCGAGTTGCAAACAGGGAAAGTATCTGCTATAATACGTTTCACACCGAATGCGGATATAGTTCATCGGTAGAACGGCAGCTTCCCAAGCTGCATAGGCGGGTTCGACTCCCGTTATCCGCTCCACATGAACAAGCACGATGGTTTGTCTCAGAACCATCGTGCTTGTTCTTTTGCTGTTTCCGGCCAATTTCTATTGTGATGGAATCCGTCTGCAGCAAATACGTTTTGTCTACCGAGCAGGTCTGCGATAGATTTTTCGGCAGATAAAATACATGCCTATGCATCCGATTGCAAACACAGACAGCAGCGGATAGAACAGCTGCAGGCTGACATTTCCATACAGGAAGCCGCCGACGATCGGACCAAGGGCAGAGCCAAAATCCAGCCCCAGATAATAGGTACCCATGGCGATGCCGCGTTGATCCGCGGGTGCCGTGGCAGCTGTCGCCGATTGAGACACCGAGTACATAACACCGTAACTGCCCGCCATGAAGATAGCGGCGATCAGCATCAGGAACGATCCGCGCATGAAGTGCAGAGATGTCAGCCCCCCGAGCATAGAGAAGCTGCACAACAGCAGGAAGGTGGGATAAGGCACCTTGTCGAACAACCCTCTCAGCGAGATACGGAGCACTACCAACGCTGCTGCATAGATGGCAAAGAACACGTCCGGTTGGACAGGCAGTCCGGTAGCATCTACGTAAGATACAAAAAACGATTTGTTGGCGGTGTAAGGGATCGAAATCAGACCCAGCGCCACCGCAATGGGAAGGGCCGCGGGATAGACCAGCCGTCGGGTTGCGCGCTGTCGGTTGGCGCCTGTACACACCGGCAGGCCGCGATCTCTGATCATCAGCACCAGCAGAATTGTAATCAGGGCAGAAGCACCTGCAATCAGAAAGCTGCCGCGATAACCCAACAGTTCCTTCGACCGGATACCGATCGTCGGAGCAACTGCCATGGCCAGTGCGTTGATCGTTCCGTAGACGCCCACACCTGAGCCCATTTTGTCTTGCGGCAGCAGCATGGTCAGCCAGGTGGACATTCCGATGGAACAGCAGGCATAGCCCGCACCATGCAGGCAGCGCATGATCACCAGGAACCAAAGCTTCGGCACAAAAACATAACCCAGACAAGCCGTCAGCATCATCAGACACCCGGCAACAACCATACGAATCTTCTTCGTCCTGTCGGATAGATTTCCGGTAATGGGGCGGCATACAACGGCAACGCCGGTAAGCAGGGCACTGATAATTCCCATCCAGACGCCGGAAGCGCCAATGGTCTCCGCGTACCCGGCAACGATGGGTGCAGTACTCATGCTGCAGCACATATAAAAGAAGGCTGCGAACATAATCAGAAGCACATCATGGGTATATATCGTTCGTTTCATCCGAACATCTCCTTTGCGGCGGCTGTCTGCCGGTGGATATCGGCATTGATTTTATCCAAATCTCGTCGTAAAGTATAGATAGAATATTCATGTTTTTTTCTGCAAACAACAGGCTATTTTCCCGGATATCAACGCTTTCCTGCAATCAATCCCCTGAATATCGAGACCATCCATTCAGCTTCTGCGAGGATACAGCCTATGGAAAAAAAGAACGGACACTTAGAATTTACGAAATCGCTGGAACTACTCAGTGTATACGAGATGCACCGTCATTCCGGCAGCCGGATCTACACACATGAAAGAAAAACGTTCGGGCTGATTTATGTGCTGTCCGGCTCCGCCATCTATGACTTTGACGGCGTTCCATATCCGGCGAAAGAAGGTGATCTCTTCTGTATTCCGCAAAATTTCCCGGTTTCTTTGCAGCCCGTCAAAAAGAACGCCTACAACACCCGCCAGTTTGGATTGATGATTCACGACCCCGAACTGCATATGCGGATGATGGCGGTCTATCCGCCCCTGACCGTGGACTCTACGCTGAAATCCATGCTGGATTATATATTCAGGTTCTGGAACGTTCCAACGCAGGAGAATCAATCGCTTGTGGAAAGTTTTATTCGTGCAATTTGTGCACAGTTTTTTATCAACGAATTGGATTATGACCATACGGTTTCTGCCTGCGTTCTTACGGACGGCTACAGTCCGGCCACAAAGAAAACGCTCTGCTATGTGGAGGCAAACCGGCATAAACGTTTCTCACTGGACGAGATGGGGCGAGCGCTGGGCTACAATAAGCATTATCTCTGTTCCGCTTTCTCTCAGGATACCGGCATGTCTATACTGGCATATGTCCATTTTCAAAAAATCAGGCAAGCCATGACACACTTCTTCTATTGGGGCACCAGCCTGACGGAGGTCCGAGAGTTACTCAGCTTTGACAGCGCCAGTCATTTCAACACGCTGTTTAAGTCCCTCGTCGGGCTCTCTCCGGGCGCCTTCCGAAAAGCCTGCCTGTCCCTTGATGCCGAAGAGAGGACCAGAATCAACAAGGATACGCCGCTGTTCGTTTCCCGTCCGATGCCCATGGATGATCTGTTTGCCAGCATGCGGCAACTGGGAACGATCATGGCGGGTATTCTATAGCATTCACACGCAAAAAGGCCTCGCTTTCCGCAAATGAACGTGGACGAATATGTATTGTTTATCGTCGGCATCCGTGGTATAAATAGGATTGTCCCCACTACTTGGAAGAAAGGTCGTGTACACCAATGAATAAAAAATTGGAATACAAGTGGGTTATTCTGGCTGCGTGTTTCCTAATGGTCTTTGTCTGTCTGGGCTTTTGCAGCAGCAACAAGGGCCTGTACCTTTCCGCCATCACGGGTGCGCTGGGCATCCCCCGCAGCCTGTTCTCCATCAATGACAGCTGCCGCTTTATCACCACCGCCATTATCAATCTGTTCTTTGGCACGCTGATCTCCCGGTTCGGCATCCGGAAAATGGCCGCCTTCGGCTTTGCGGCATTGATCGGCTCCATGCTGATCTACATCTTTGCAACGAATATTCTGGTGTTTTATATTGGCGGCGTGCTGCTGGGCATCGGCCTGTCCTTTACCACGACCACCATGGCCAGCAGCATCATCCGGCAGTGGTTCACCAAGGACATCGGAAAATACACCGGAATCGTGTTTGCCGCCAACGGCATCGGCGGCGCCCTGGCCGCACAGATAGTCTCTCCTCTGATCAACGAGCCGGGAAATCCCTTCGGATACCGCAAGGCGTATCTGGTGGTCACCGCCATTCTGGTGGTGACCGGCATCATCACGCTCTGTCTCCTGAAAGATGGCCCCACAGAAAACGGCCCGGCCCAGAAGAAGGCACGGGGAGCCAGCTGGAGCGGCATCGATTATGAGACCGCCAAAAAGCGTCCTTACTTCTACCTTGCTGCTGTGATCGTATTTTTGACCGGCTTTATCCTGCAGGGTGTTTCCGGCGCCTATCCCGCCCATCTGAAGGATATCGGTCTGGATCCGGGGTACGTTGCCACCGTCGCCAGCATCGCTTCACTGGCAATGACCGCCTCCAAAATTCTCGTAGGCGCACTGTATGACCGGTTTGGTCTACGGACGGTCACGATCCTCTGCCAGGGTTCTGTGACGGTGGCCTATGTGATGATGGCGTTTCTCAACACTTCCGCCTTCGGCAAAGCCAGTGCCGTTGTGTTTGCCCTTCTGTACGCTTTGGCGATCCCTCTGGAAACGCTGGTAATCCCTCTCATCGTCAACGAGCTGTTCGGCACCGCCTCCTATAACAAGATTCTGGGCATCTTTGCGGCAATGAATTATGCCGGTTATTCTCTCGGCACCCCGCTCGTCAATCTGAGCTATGATATTTTCGGCACCTACTCACCGATCTTTTTGGTTCTGGGCCTGTTGATGCTGCCCACCTGCGCCGTATTCCAGCTGATCATCACCGCGGCCCAGAAAGAAAGGGGCAAGGCCATGCTTGCGGCTGCACCCACAGAGAAGCCTTCGTAACAAATCGTCCATACCGCTTATAACCGAGAAGCCCGGGAACGCAAAGTTCCCGGGCTTCTCGGTTATTCTATTCCTTTTCATTGGTAGGCCGTGCCGAGGGCGGCGGCGTACCGCTGATATTCTTTTCTCAATTCGGCGTATTGCTCCGCGCGCCTGGGATCAGGCGTTATCAGGCGCTCTTTCACAGCGAGACAGCGATAGCCCTCTTCGACTGTGTGGTAAATGCCGCAGCCAGTACCGGCAAGGACAGCCGCGCCGACACAGGCGAGGTCGGCAACCTCCGGAATGCGCACCGGCAAATTGGCAATATCTGCCAGAATCTGACACCACAATTCGCTCTTGGCCGCACCTCCCGCCAGCTTCAGGCCCTCTTTGGAAGGCTTGGTTTTGAAGGCTTCCATCATCCAGACGATCTGGAAGGCAACGCCCTCCATGATGGCTCTTGCCATGTCAAAACGATCATGGGACAGATCGAGACCAACGAAGGTGGCTTTTCGGAAACTCTTCTCCTGCGTGGCGCAGCCGGAGAAGGGATAGAAGAACAATCCGTCCTCCGCTGCACGGCGCCTGGCAACCTCTTCGTTGATGACCGTGTAAGAAACAGGTTCATGATCAGGGCCGACGGCGAGGTTTTTCCGCCACCATTCCAGACACACGCCGCCTGTTCCCAGTGAGCGGAGAGTACCCCACTTGCCGGGAGACGCTGCCACGGACTGGGCAAAGCCGGAATCGAAATCCGGTGCGTCGCCGATGGCAGTGACCACCCACGCCGTACCGCTGCCGATGAGGATATCTCCCGCATTGCAGGCTCCCGCACCCAGTGCCACGGCATACTGGTCATGAGCACCGGCCACCAGCACGCAGTCGGTGGTGAGGCCCAGCTCCGCGGCAGCCTGCTCCGTCAGATGGCCGATGACCTCTCCGGAGCGCACCAGCTTGGGCAGCCGTTCCTCGGTGATACCGGCAAAGGCCAGCAGCTGAGGGTCGTAAGCAAATTCCCGGATGTTGGCCAGCTGATTGATGCCCGCGTCGGACATGTCACAGGCGGCAACACCCGTCATTTTCAAGGATATATAGTCCGGCACGGAAAGAAACAGCTTCGTCCGTGCGAAATTTTCCGGTTCATTGTCCCGCATCCAGCGGATCTGGTTGGCGTTGAGACCACTGCCCAGCTTCCAGCCTGTCTTGCGGTACATGGTGTCGGCATCGCCCACCTCTCGGAGATAGGCTTCCTTCTGGGCGGCGCAGCGCTTGTCGCTCCAGACCATGGCGGGGCGCACAGGCGCAAAATTCTCATCTACAGCTGCCATGGTGCCGCCCTGTAAAGACAGGGAGATACCCACCACGTTGCGGCAGACCTCCGGCTCCACACAAATTTCCCGGACGGTGTCCACCACCGCACGCCACCAGTCCTCCGGGTCCTGCTCCCGCAGCTCCAGACCGGGCATGGCAGTGGGATAGGCGCGGTAAGCACTGCCCAGCAGCGCACCGTCCTCCGAAAATAACAGGGACTTGGTTCCGGTAGTGCCTACATCAATTCCCAATAAGTACTTCATTGTTTGCCTCCGTTTGCAAAAAAAGGAGGACCGCCGCAGGATGCATGGGCACTCCCAATGCCACGCACCCATGCGGCGGTCGTTATGAAAAGAGCTAAGTTATCAGAGCATCAGGCGATAGCGCTCCAGCTCGGGCGTATTGCTGTATACAAAATGCTCCGGCAGGATCTCATGCATCATGCGG
>SVLJ01000040.1 GCA_015067995.1 Oscillospiraceae bacterium | reverse complement strand
CCGCTCTGGAGAAGTTTGAGGACGGCGCCACCGTGAGCGCTAGCGATCTTCTGGAGAAGGGCATCCTCTCCAAGTGCGAGTATGGCGTGAAGATCCTGGGCAACGGCAGCCTGACCAAGAAGCTGACCGTCCGCGCTTCCGCTTTCTCCGCCTCTGCCAAAGAGAAGATCGAGGCTGCCGGCGGAAAGGCGGAGGTGGTCTAAATGATCCAGACCATCCGTAACGCCTGGAAGATCCCCGAGCTGCGCAAGAAGATCCTGTTTACCGTCTTCGCTCTGCTCATCTTCCGTCTGGGTTCTGCTGTGCCGGTGCCCTATATCAACACCGATATGCTGCGTGACTATCTGGCCACCCGCAGCGGTACCATTTTTGATCTGATCAACGCCATGAGCGGCTCCGCTTTCTCCATGGCGACGGTCTTTGCCCTTTCCATCCAGCCCTATATCAACAGCTCCATTATTATCCAGCTGCTGACTGTGGCCATCCCCGCTCTGGAGCGGCTGGCCAAGGAGGGCGGTGAGGAAGGCCGCAAGAAGATCGCCTCCATCACCCGTTACGCCACCGTGGCCATCGCCCTGCTGCAGGGCTTCGGCTACTACAGCATGATCAAGTACTACGATCTGCTGAATCTGGGTCAGGTTCCCGCTGTGTGGGCCGGCATCGTTATCGTGCTGTCCTTCACCGCCGGTTCCGCCTTCCTGATGTGGCTGGGTGAGCAGATCACCGAGTTCGGTGTGGGCAACGGCATTTCCATCATCCTGTTCGCGGGCATTATCTCCCGCGTGCCCCAGATGGTTATGGCCCTGTACACCGGTGTGCGCAACAGCTTCGCCGGCCTGGAGGCCAGCGAGACCATCTTCGTGATGCCTTGGTGGGGTGCCATTCTGGTGGTGCTGGGCATGCTGGCTCTGATCGTGTTCATCGTGTTCATCAGCAACGCTGAGCGCCGCATTCCCGTGCAGTACGCCAAGCGTGTGGTGGGCCGCAAGATGTACGGCGGTCAGTCCACCCACATCCCCATGAAGGTGAACATGAGCGGTGTTATGCCCATCATCTTCGCTCAGTCCATCGCTTCCCTGCCCGCTACGATCGGTGCGTTTATTCCCTCTTCCGGCACGGAAGGTACCTTCTGGTACAACATGCTCAAGGTGTTCGACAGCTCCGGCGTGTTCTACTGCGTGGTGTACTTCCTGCTGATTCTGGGCTTCAGCTACTTCTACGCTGGCATGAGCTTCAATCCCGTTGAGGTTGCCAACAACCTGAAGAAGAATGGCGGCTTTATCCCCGGCTTCCGTCCCGGCAAGCCCACCGCCGACTTCATCACCAAGGTCCTCAACAAGATCACTCTGTTCGGCGCTCTGTATCTGGCCGTGATCGCTCTGGCTCCCATTGTGACTGCCAACGTCATCGGTATTCAGACTCTGGCCATCGGCGGTACTTCCGTCATCATCGTGGTCGGCGTCGCTCTGGAGACCGTCAAGGCTCTGGAGGCTCAGATGCTCATGCGTCATTACAAGGGATTCCTGGAGTAAGAGGCGTTTCACATGGGAGTTAGGCTGATTCTGCTGGGCGCCCCCGGCGCCGGAAAAGGCACTCAGGCTGCCGAACTCAGTAAGCGGCTTGGGATCCCTACAGTTTCCACTGGCAATATCCTGCGTCAGGCCATCAAGGATGGTACTGACGTGGGGTTGCAGGTAAAATCTCTGCTGGATGCCGGCAAGTTTGCTCCGGATGATCTGATCATGCAGATCCTGTCCGAACGGTTGGCCCAGAGCGATTGCCAGCAGGGATACATCCTGGACGGCGTGCCCCGCACACTGGCTCAGGCGGAAGCTCTAACCCAGGCGGGCATCGAGTTCGATCATGTGATCTCTCTGGAGGTGGCCGACAAGGACATCGAAGAGCGCATGGCCGGACGGAGAACCTGCACCGAGTGCGGAGCGACCTATCACGTCAAGTCCCTGCCCCCCAAGCAGGAAGGCATCTGCGATTCCTGCGGCGGAGCATTGATCCTGCGCACGGACGACGCCCCCGAGACGGTGCATCACCGCCTTGAGGTGTACCATGCGCAGACCGAACCCTTGAAGGCTTATTACGGCAAGCGCGGTCTGCTGCGCGAGGTGGCCGGCAACGGCAACATCGACAGCGTTGCCGCTGCAATCATGGAGGCTGTGGAGCAGTGAGAGGCATCGAAATGATATCACTCAAGTCTCCCAGAGAGATCGAGGTCATGCGCAAGGCCGGGCGGATTACTGCTCAGGCAAGAGCGTTGGCGGGCTCCATGGTTAAGCCGGGTGTCACCACCAAAGAGATCGACAAGGCTGTACGCGAGTTCATTAAAAGCTGTGGAGCCAAGCCCTCTTTTCTGGGCTACGGCGGCTTTCCCGGCTCAGCCTGCATCTCGGTGAATGACGAAGTCATCCATGGCATTCCCGGGTCCAGAACCCTGCAGGAAGGCGACATCGTCAGTGTTGATGTTGGCGCAGTCATCGACGGTTTCCACGGCGACTGTGCCGCCACCTTCCCCTGCGGACAGGTGAGCGACGAGGCGCTGCGGCTGATCGCCGTCACCGAGCAGAGCTTCTGGGAGGGCATTCAATTTGCCCGTCCGGGCTATCGGGTGTCCGACATTTCCCACGCGGTGCAGCAGTATGTGGAAGCAAACGGCTTCAGCGTGGTGAGGGAGTATGTGGGACACGGCGTGGGCGCGAAGCTCCACGAGCCGCCCGAGATTCCCAACTACGGTCCCGCCGGTCACGGAGCCCGACTGAAACCGGGCATGACTTTGGCGGTGGAGCCTATGGTAAATGCGGGAGACAAGGCCATCTACGTGCTGAAAGACGGCTGGACCGTCAAGACCGCGGATGGGGCCCTGTCCGCCCACTACGAAAACTCCATCCTCATTACCGAGGGGGAGGCTGAGGTGCTTACCGCGGTTGAGGAGTCGGCCCATGACTGACTGTACCGGCTGGATCGTCCGGTCCACAGCCGGACACGACAAAGATGAATTGTTCTGTGTGGTGGGAGCAGACCCGGAAACGGGCCGCCTGCTCCTGGCCAACGGAAAACAACGAAAGGCCGCACGACCCAAGCCCAAAAAGCCGGGTCACGTCCAAACGCTGGACCGGGGCGAATTTGATCACCCGGTCATCCGTAAACTGCAAAACAAGGAAACGGTGTCTGACAGAGCGATACGAATCGTTCTGGCCGCCTTCGAGGGAGGAAATTAGCTTGGCAAAAGACGATATGATCGAGCTGGAGGGCGTTGTGACCGAGTCCCTGCCCAATACCACGTTCCACGTGGACATCGGCAACGGGCACATCATCCTGGCTCACATCTCCGGCAAGCTGCGCATGAACTTCATCCGCATTCTGCCCGGAGATAAAGTAACTGTTCAAATGTCTCCCTATGATCTGACCCGGGGTCGGATCACCTGGAGAAGCAAGTAAAAACGACCGGCGGCAACGGGGCCTTGCCCCCAAACCCGCCGGGGCCATAAGGCATTCATTAGGAGGTTATCACAATGAAAGTAAGACCGTCCGTGAAGCCCATGTGCGAGAAGTGCAAAGTCATCAAGCGCAAGGGCAAAGTCATGGTAATTTGCGAAA
>SVLJ01000005.1 GCA_015067995.1 Oscillospiraceae bacterium | reverse complement strand
TCCCTTTTCCGCGTACGGGTTCCACTTCCCGAAAGAGGAGTTGATGGCCCGGATGGAGGCCCGGGTGGGCCTGCCGGTCATCAATGTCATGGAGGAAGCAACATGATCACCCTGAGTTTTGCACAGAGGGAAAGCATCGGTTTTCAGTATGTGCTGGACGCCCTGCGGCCCAATTCGCCTTACGGCGAGGAGCGGGTCCGGGAGCTGAAGCCCTATGGCCGGTCTGATCGGGCGGAGCTGCTGCGTCAGCTCTCCAATGTGCAGCGTGTGCTGGAGGGCGAGGGCAGCTGTCAGAAGACGCTGGATCGGCTGCTGCGGGTGTTCATGACGGTGAAGAACATCCGTGCCACCGTTCAGAAATGCCGGGAAACGGCGCTGAATGAGATCGAACTGTTTGAAATCAAATGCTATCTGCTCAGGTGCAGCGAAATGCTGCCCCTGTTCCGGGAACTTCAGCCGGTTTTGCAGCTGGAGGGAGTCTCCCTGAAGGATACCGACGGGGCTTTGGCGCTGCTGGACCCTGAAGGAAACCGCGTGGCCTCCTTCTACCTCACAGACGGCAGTTCTCCGCTGCTGCGCTCCCTCCGCAAGGAGAAGCGTGCGCTGGAGGAACAGATCCGCCGTGCGACGGGGGAGGAGAGAGAATCTCTGCAGGCTGCCCGCACGCTGGTGGCCGCGGAGGAAGAGCGGGAGGAAGGACGCATCCGCAAGGAGCTGTCTGAAAACCTGCGCCCCTACATTTCCGATATGCTCCACAACATGGAAATGATCGCGGAGATCGACCTGACGGTGGAGAAAGCCCGGTTGGCCCGCCGGTACGGCGGCGTCATGCCGGAGCTGACGGAAGACACGCTGGAAATGACGGATATGGTCAATCCCCGGGTGCTGGATCTGCTGCGTGATCAGAAAAAGACCTTCACGCCGGTGTCCATCGCCCTTGGAAAAGGCGCCGCCGTCATCACCGGCGCCAACATGGGCGGCAAGAGCGTGGCCATGAAGACCATCGCCCTGAATGTACTGCTGACCCACTGCGGCTTTTTCCCCTTTGCCGGTAAGGCTGCCGTGCCGCTGTTTGACAGCATATACATCATTTCCGAGGATCTGGAGTCCGTTGACCGGGGCCTTTCCAGTTTCGGCGGCGAAATGGTGCGGTTCAACCAGATGGTGCGGGAAATGGAGGGGGAGTTCCCTCTGGTTCTGTTGGACGAGTTTGCCCGGGGCACCAACCCCGACGAGGGAGCGGCCATCGTGCAGGCGGTGACAAAGTATCTGAACCGTCAGAACGCTGTTACGGTGCTGGCTACCCATTACGACCGGGTGGCACAGTGGGGAAGCGCTCACTATCAGGTCATCGGTCTGAAGGAGCTGGATCTGGACGCGCTGCGGAAGGAACTGGTCGGGCACAGCGGCAATGCCGGTGTGGAGCTCATCAGCCGCCATATGAACTACGGCCTCTACCGGGTGGAGGATGCGCAGGACTGTCCCAGAGACGCTGTGAATATCTGCCGCCTGCTGGACATGAAGGACGAGATCCTGCAGGGGATCGACGAGATCCTCGCCAACCAATAAAATCGAATATTTGCAATAGAGGCGCGGAGAACAAGGTAGCTGTCCGATGGAAACGGGAAGGATCCCGGATGCGGGCAGGGAATGTGTTCACCGCCGAAGGTGTGTCGGAAATCCTGACCGGCATATCTGGGCGCAGGGCTCAGTGCTCGGCGACTGTCATGGTTACATGAAGCGCTATTGAACACAGGGGATTCTCTGCGTTCAATAGCGCGCTTTTTCATCTGCACACGGGTGCGGATGGCCGATTGCGGTTACATGAAGCGCTATTGAATACAGGGGTCCCTCTGCGTTCAATAGCGCTTATTGTATACATATCGTCTCACATCATCAATCAACATTGAAACACAATGAAGGAGGAAAACGTTATGAAGTCTATCATCAGAGTCAGAATGGGTGCCGAGGATGCACATTACGGCGGAAACCTGGTGGATGGAGCCCACATGCTGCATCTGTTCGGTGACGTGGCCACGGAGCTGCTGATCATGAACGACGGCGATGAGGGCCTGTTCAAGGCTTACGATCAGGTGGAGTTCATGGCTCCCGTCTATGCCGGCGACTACATTGAGGCCGTGGGCGAGATCACCCACATCGGCAACACTTCCCGCAAGATGTCCTTTGAGGCCAGAAAGGTCATCGTTCCCCGCCCCGACATCAACGATTCCGCCTGTGACGTTCTGGAAGAGCCCATCGTGGTCTGCCGTGCCACCGGCACCTGCGTTGTCCTGAAGGATCGTCAGCGCGGCAAGAAGTAATTCCACCAAGAGGTACTGTTATGGAGAAGCTGATTATCACTGCCGCCATCTGCGGCGCAGAAGTTACCAAGGAGCATAACCCCGCCGTTCCCTATACTGTGGAGGAGATGGTCCGCGAGGCCAAGAGCGCATATGACGCCGGTGCCGCTGTGATCCATGTCCATGTCCGCAAGGACGACGGCACTCCCACTCAGGACCGCGAGCGCTTCCGCGAGGTGCTGGACGCCATCCGCGCCGCAGTGCCCGAGGCTATCCTGATCCCCTCCACCGGCGGTGCCACCGGCATGACCCCGGAGGAGCGCCTGCAGCCCACCGAACTGATGCCCGAGATGGCAACTCTGGACTGCGGCACCTGCAACTTCGGCGACGATATCTTCGTCAACGATATGCCCACCATGCGTGCCTTCGGCAAGCGCATGATCGAAAACAACATCAAGCCCGAGTATGAGTGCTTCGAGATCGGTCATCTGGATACCATCGTCAACATGGCAAACAAGGGTCTGGTGCCCGGCGCTCCCATGCAGTTCAACTTCGTGCTGGGCGTCAACGGCTGCACCCCCGCCACCGTGGATAACCTGTCCTTCCTGGTGAACAAGATCCCCGCCGGTTCCACCTGGACTGTCACCGGTGTTGGCCGCGGCGCATGGACCATGGCTGCTGCCGGTATCGTCATGGGCGGCAACGTCCGCGTGGGCTTCGAGGATAACATCTATCTGGAGCGCGGCCGCAAGGCCAAGTCCAACGGCGAGCTGGTGGAGAAGGTCGTGGCTCTGGCAAAGCTGCTGGGCCGCGAGGTCGCCACTGCCGCTGAGGCCCGTGAGATCCTGGGTCTGAAGAAATAAGACAAATATTGTTTCAAATCACACAATATATTTATTTGGAGGAATTTTATTATGGCAATGAAGGGTAACAAGTACGGCACTCACCGCGTCATCGAGCCCCAGGGCGTTCTGACTCAGGCTGCCTGGAAGATCGACAACGATATGACCAAGCGCTATTCCAACGAGATCATCTGCAACGTCACCTCTCTGAACGTTGACTCCGCTTCCTTCACTCAGATCGAAGAGGCCTGCGGCGGCGATGAGAAGAAGATCGGCGAAATGATCATGAGCATCGTTGCCGAGCGCGGCAAGCAGCAGAACCCTGTCACCGGTTCCGGCGGCATGTTCAAGGGCGAGGTCGCCTACATCGGCGAGGACCTGCTGGCCAAGCCCGACTTCGACCTGAAGGTGGGCGACAAGATCGTTTCCCTGGTTTCCCTGTCCATGACTCCCCTGAAGATCGACAAGATCCTGGCTGTCCACAAGGACATCGACCGCGTTGACATCGTTGGTCAGGCTGTTCTGTTCGAGTCCGCTCTGTACGCCAAGATGCCCGAGGATATGTCCGAGCCTCTGGCTCTGGCTGCTCTGGACGTGGCCGGTGCTCCCGCTCAGGCCCGCAAGCTGCCCAAGGAAGGCGACAGCGTTCTGATCCTGGGCGCCAACGGCAAGTCCGGCGTTCTGTGCGGCTATGAGGCCATGAAGAAGGTCGGCCCCAACGGCAAGGTCGTGGGCGTTGTCCGCAACCCCAAGCAGATCCCCGATCTGATGGAGCTGGGCGTTTACACCGACGTCATCGTGGCCGACTGCACCAAGCCCGTGGCCGTTATGGAGGCTGCTCTGGCTGCCAACGGCGGTGAGGAGTATGATCTGTCCATCTGCTGCGTGAACATCGAGTCCTGCGAGATGTCCGCCATCCTGCCCGTCCGCGACAACGGCAAGGTTTACTTCTTCTCCATGGCCACCAGCTTCACCAAGGCCGCTCTGGGCGCCGAGGGCGTCGGCAAGGACGTTGAGATGATCATCGGCAACGGCTACACCAAGAACCACGCTGAGATCACCCTGAACGTGCTGCGCGAGTCCGAGAAGCTGCGCAAGCTGTTCGACGAGAAGTACGTCTGATATCTGAACACAAAAACACGTATTTTTTCAAATAATAACAGGAGTGTGACTACAATGTTTAGAAAGAGCAGAGAAAACGGCCTGTTTGTCAATGTTCCCGATGAGCAGTGGAACGACTGGCACTGGCAGGTAGCCAACCGCATTGAGACTCTGGATCAGCTGAAGCAGTACATCAAGCTGACTCCCGAAGAGGAAGAGGGCGTTGCTGCTACCCTGGGCAAGCTGCGCATGGCCATCACCCCCTACTATCTGTCCCTCATCGATCTGGACGATCCCTTCGATCCCATCCGTAAGCAGGCCATCCCCACCAGCAACGAGCTGGAGTTCGCTCCCTATGAGGAAGCCGACCCCCTGCACGAGGATGTTGACTCCTCCTGCCCCGGTCTGACCCATCGTTATCCCGACCGCGTCCTGTTCCTGATCACTGACCAGTGCTCCATGTACTGCCGTCACTGCACCCGCCGTCGTTTTGCCGGTCAGAACGACTGCAACGTGCCCAAGAATCAGATCGATCAGGGCCTGGAGTACATCCGCAACCATCCCGAAGTGCGTGACGTTGTCGTCTCCGGCGGCGACGCTCTGGTGGTGGAAGACGAGACTCTGGAATACGTCATCAGCAACCTGCGCAAGATCCCCCATGTGGAGATCATCCGCATTGGTTCCCGTACTCCCGTTGTTATGCCTCAGCGCATCACTCCCGAGCTGTGCAATATGCTGAAGAAGTATCATCCCATTTGGCTGAATACCCACTTCAACACCCCCAAGGAAATCACCGAGGAGGCCGCCAAGGCCACCGGTATGCTGGCTGACGCCGGTATCCCCCTGGGCAACCAGACCGTGCTGCTGGCAGGCGTCAATGACTGCGTCCATGTGATGCTGAAGCTGGTCAACGAGCTGGTCCGCATCCGTGTCCGTCCTTACTACATCTACTGCTGCGACCCCTCTCTGGGCCTGAGCCACTTCCGCACCACCGTCTCCAAGGGCATCGAGATCATGGAAGCTCTCCGCGGCCATACCTCCGGCCTGTGCGTTCCCACCTTCGTGGTGGATGCTCCCGGCGGCGGCGGCAAGACTCCCGTCATGCCCAACTATGTCATCTCCCAGACTCCCCACAAGGTCATCCTGCGCAACTTCGAGGGCGTCATCACCACCTACACCGAGCCCAAGCATTACGAGGGCAAGTGCAACTGCGAGGTCTGCACCGGTAAGGTTCAGCCCAAGATCGCCAAGACCGGCGTTGCCGATCTGGCTCAGGGCGTTAAGCAGCGCAGCATGGAGCCTGTGACTCTGGCAAGAAGAGATCGTCATCATCACTAAGGAAAAGAGAGGCGAGCTATGGAAAGCAAACTGAATCTGAATATGGAGCTGGTGGCGAAAGCCCGTGCCAGCGCCTCCAAGATCGCCGATGACGTCCAGGAATTCATTGATGTCCACACCACGGTGGCGGTAGAACGTACGGTCTGCCGCCTCCTGGGCATCGACGGCGTCAATGATATGGACGTGCCTCTGCCCAACGTGGTGGTGGATCATCTGCAGGAGCGCGGCCTGCTGGCCGGCGGCGCCGCATTCTATGTGGGCAACGCCATGGCAGAGTACGGTCTGACTCCTCAGCAGACGGCTGAAAAGATCGCTGCCGGTGAACTGGATCTGGCCAAGGTGCCCGTCCATCCGGCAGATGAGGTCCGCGCTGCTGTGGATCCCATCGTCAACGCCACCCTGGAGCGCATCAACAAGAACGTGGGCCAGCGCAACGAGTTCCTCAACGAGTTCGGCGACAAGGAAGGCCCCTATCTGTACATCATCGTTGCCACCGGCAACATCTATGAGGACATCATTCAGGCCAAGGCCGGCGCCAAGCAGGGCGCGGACATCATCGCCGTGATCCGTACCACCGGTCAGAGCCTGCTGGACTATGTTCCCTACGGCGCCACTACCGAGGGCTTCGGCGGTACCTACGCCACTCAGGAGAACTTCCGTCTGATGCGCGCCGCGCTGGACGAGGTGGGCAAGGAGCAGGGCCGTTATATCCGCCTGTGCAACTACTGCTCCGGCCTGTGCATGCCTGAGATCGCCGCTATGGGCGCTCTGGAGCGTCTGGACGTGATGCTCAACGACGCTCTGTACGGTATCCTGTTCCGCGACATCAACATGCAGCGTACCATCGTTGACCAGTATTTCTCCCGTATCATCAACGGCTATGCCGGCGTCATCATCAACACCGGCGAAGATAACTACCTGACCACCGACGATGCCATCACCAGCGCTCATACCGTGCTGGCTTCCCAGTTCCTCAACGAGGCCTTCGCTCTGCGCGCCGGCATGCGTGAGGAGCAGATGGGTCTGGGCCACGCTTTCGAGATGGATCCCTCCGTGGAGAACACCTTCCTCTATGAGCTGGCACAGGCACAGATGGCCCGCGAGATCTTCCCCAAGGCTCCTCTGAAGTACATGCCCCCCACCAAGTTCATGACCGGAAACATCTTCCGCGGTCATATCCAGGACGCTCTGTTCAACATGGTGGCCATCCTCACCGGTCAGCGGCTGCAGCTGCTGGGCATGATGACCGAGGCCATCCACACTCCCTTCATGTCTGACCGTGCACTGGCCATCGAGAATGCCCAGTACATCTTCCGCACCATGAAGGATCTGGGTGCCGAGCTGACCTACAAGGACGGCGGCATCATCCAGTCCCGCGCCAACGACGTGCTCACCAAGGCTACCGACCTGCTGGGCGAGATCGAGGAGCTGGGTCTGTTCACCACCATCGAGAAGGGTATCTTTGCAGACGTCAAGCGTCCCAAGGACGGCGGCAAGGGTCTGGGCGGCGTTGTCATCAAGAGCGCCGAGTACTTCAATCCCTTCATTGAGCGCATGAAAGGAAAGGTGGCTGCAGAATGAGTTCCGGACTGTACAATACTCATAAGAACGATTTTGATACCACTCTGGATCTGACCAAGCTGAAGCCCTACGGCGACACCATGAACGATGGTAAGGTCCAGACCAGCTTCACCCTGCCGGTGAAGGACGACGCCCGCGGCGAGGAGGCTGCCCGCCAGATCGCCAAGAAGATGGGTCTGGAAGAGCCCAACGTGGCCTTCCACCAGGCACTGGACAAGGAGTTCACCTTCTACGTGGTGTACGGCAGCTGCGTGCACAGCGTCAACTATGAGGAAATCCATGTGGTGACCGTGGAATCCGACGTGATGAGCATGGAGGAAACCAACGAGTACATCCAGAAGAACATCGGCCGCAAGGTGGTCATGGTGGGTGCTTCCACCGGCACCGACGCCCACACCGTAGGTATCGACGCCATCATGAACCGCAAGGGCTTCGCCGGTCACTACGGTCTGGAGCGCTACGACATGATCGAGGCTTACAACCTGGGCAGCCAGATCCCCAACGAGGAGTTTATCCGCAAGGGTCTGGAGCTGAACGCCGACGTTTTGCTGGTCTCTCAGACCGTTACCCAGAAGGATGTCCACATCCAGAACCTGACCGAGCTCATCGAACTGCTGGAGGCCGAAGGCCTGCGCGACCGCTTCATTGTGGTTTGCGGCGGCGCCCGTGTTACCCACGAGCTGGCCAAGGAGCTGGGCTATGATGCCGGCTTCGGTTCCGGCACCTATGCTGACGACGTTGCCAGCTTCGCTGTGGCGGAGATGGTCAAGCGCGGCATCAAATAAGATAATGAGGGTTTGAACATGAAGAAGAATAAGTTTATCACCGCACAGGAAGCGGCAGCCATGGTCAAGTCCGGCGATTTCGTCATGGTCGGCGGCTTCCTGGGTCACGGCACTCCCGATTCCATCATCAACGCTCTGGCTGACAGCGATGTCAAGGATCTGACCATCGCCGTCAACGACACCTCCTTCCCCGAAGGCGCTGAGAAGTACGGTATGCGCGGCGTCAGCGAGCTCATTGCCCGTCATAAGGTCAAGACCCTGCACGTCAGCCACATTGGCACAAACCCTGAGACCGGCAAGCAGATGAGTGAGGGCACTCTGGAAGTCATCCTGACTCCTCAGGGCACTCTGGCTGAGAAGATCCGTGCCGGCGGTTTCGGCCTGGGCGGCGTGCTGACCCCCACCGGAGTTGGCACCGACGTTGCCAACGGCAAGCAGGTTATCAATGTGGACGGCAAGGACTACCTGCTGGAGACTGCCATGAAGGGCGACGTCTGCCTCATCAAGGGCTCCATCGTGGATAAGCTGGGCAATGTGTACTACAAGGGCACCACCCGCAACTTCTGCCCCCTGATGGCAGCTGCCTGCAAGACCGTCATCGTTGAAGCGGAGAAGCTGGTTGAGCCCGGTGAGATCCCCCCCGAGAACGTGATGACGCCGTTCATTCTGGTGGACTATATCGTTTATGGAGGAGAGAAGTAAAATGGAAGACGCAAAGGTTGTAATCTCCAAACGTGCTGCCCGGTTCCTGAAGGACGGCGACGTTGTGAATCTGGGCATCGGTATGCCCGAAATGGTGGCCAACTACCTGCCTGAGGACGTGGAGATCATCTTCCAGTCCGAGAACGGCATCATGGGCATGGGCCCCGCCGCCACTCCCGAGAACGAGGATGTGGATATCTCCAACGCCGGCAGCAAGTACGTGACCGTCATTCCCGGCGCCATGTTCTTTGACTCTGCCACCTCCTTCGGCCTGATCCGCGGCGGCCATGTGGACGCTACCATTCTGGGCGCTCTGCAGGTGGACGAGGAAGGCTCCCTGGCTTCCCACATCATCCCCGGCAAGATGGTTCCCGGCATGGGCGGCGCCATGGACCTGGTGTCCGGTGCTGAGAACGTCATCGTCATCACCACCCACACCGACAAGAAGGGCGGCGCCAAGATCCTGAAGAAGGCCACCCTGCCTCTGACCGCTTACAAGCGCGTCAAGTGGATCATCACCGAGCTGGCTGTTATCGAGTCCACGCCCGAGGGCCTGGTGCTGCGCGAGGTCAACGAGAACAGCTCCGTTGAGGAAGTGGTGGCCAAGACCGAGGCCAAGCTCATCATCCCGGAGACTGTGGGCATTTTCTGAGGAGGAACCTGTGATGGAACGGAAAAACAGTGAGCGCTTTTTCCAGAACCGGGAATGCAAGTATTTTCCGTGCCATCCCAAGGCTGACCCGGAAAGCTTTAACTGCCTGTTCTGCTATTGCCCCCTGTATGCACTGGGGGAGAAGTGCGGCGGAAATTTCCGCTGGACGGAAACGGGAATCAAGGATTGTACAGACTGTCTCGTGCCCCATTCTGCGGGTGGATATGAGTACATTATCCGGAAATTTCCCGAAATTGCAGAGTTGGCGAAACGAAAATGAATCATGAGAAGGAGGCAAAGGATGCGGGGATTTGTGGCAGACGCATTTTCTTCGGAGCTGTTCGGAGGAAATCAGGCCGGAGTCATCCTGCTGGAGAAGGGGGAGCCCTTCCCAGAGGAGGATCTGATGCGCGCCATCGCCGGGGAACTAAAGCACTCGGAAACGGCGTTCGTCCGGCAGCAGACCCATGACCGGGTGCACATTCGTTACTTCACCCCAACAGGTGAGGTAGATCTGTGCGGTCACGCGACCATTGCCTCCTTTTCCGTTCTGCGGGAGCTGGGGCTTGTGCAGAACGGCATCTACACCCTCGTCACCGCCGCAGGCGAACAGTCTGTGCGGGTGGAGGACGGTAAGGTGTTTCTCACCATCCGTCCCGTCCGCATTCTGCGGGAGCTGACGGAGGAGGAATGCACGGAGGTACTGGCGGCCTACGGACTGGAACGGGAGCATGGATGCCCCGGCCTGAAAGCCGCACTGGTGAATTCCGGCCTGACAGACATTCTGCTGCCTGTCCGTGACCGGGAGGCGCTGATGGCCGCCGTGCAGAATGAGAAGGCTGTCAGTGACCTGTCCCGGCATCATGATGCGGTGGGCGTGCATATGTTCTGCCCCGGTGAGGGGGAGTTCGCAGCCCGGTGCAGCAATTTTGCGCCGTTGTGGGGCATTCCGGAGGAATGCGCCACCGGCACGGCCAACGCCGGACTGACGGCCTATCTTGTGAGCCGGGGCGTACTGTCGGCAGACGGGGAGCATCGGATCGTGCAGGGGGAACACATGAATCGCCGCAGTGAGATCTGTACCCGCAGCGTCGGCAACGACGCGGTGGAGGTGGGCGGCACGGCGGTGATCTCCATGGAGCTTCTGCTGCGGTGCTGATGCCTGGCGCACTTGACATTCTATAAAACTGGAGGAAAGACAATGAGCAACACCAAGGCAGCGCTGCTGCAGTACGTAGAATCTGTGGCGGATGAGGTATTCGCTTTGGGCTGCGATATCTTTGACCATCCCGAGTATGGCCGCACGGAAGTGTACGCCAGCGATCTGCTGACGAAGTATCTGGAGGAGAAGGGATTTGCCGTGGAGCGTGGTCTGGCCGACCTGCCCACCTCCTTCCGGGCTACCTGGGAGCGGGGAAGCGGCGGACCGTCCATCGGTATCCTGATGGAATACGACTCTCTGAAGGATATGGGCCACGCTTGCGGTCATCACCTGCAGGGTCCCAACGGCATCGCCGCAGCGCTGGCGCTGCGGGCAGCGTACCCCGGTGACTTCAAGATTGTGCTGTACGGTACTCCTGACGAGGAGATCGCCGGCGGTAAGATCGACATGGAGAAGGCCGGCTGCTTCCGGGATGTGGATGTGATGTTCGGCACCCATACCGGTCAGGGTACCGGCGCTTCCTATAAGAATATGGCGCTGGCACCTACCTGGGTCACTTTCCACGGTACCCCGTCCCATGCGGCCGGTTCTCCCTGGAAGGGCCGCAGCGCTATGGATGCCATGCTGCTGTGCTTCCACGGCCTGGAGGTCATGCGTGAGCATGTAAAGGATGGCTGCCGCATCCACTATACCATCCGTGAGGGTACCGGCCCGTCCAACATCGTTCACGAGAAAGCCAGCGCACACATCACCCTGCGCTCTCACGACCGCCTCTATCTGGAGGGGGATATGGTGCCCCGCATGCATGACATCGTCAAGGGCGCCTGCATGATGACCGGCACCACGGCGGAGATCACTCCCCGCCCTGTGTACTGGAACCATGTGCCCGTGATGACGCTGCGGAATCTGGTGCTGGACACTGCCGAGGAGATCGGCGCACCCAAGATCAACCGTGAGGCCAAGATGAGCAACGGCTCCACGGACATCGCTAATGTTTCCTGGGTGACACCTACCACCAATGTCACTGTCTATTACAGTGACCACAACGGCCACACCGTCCCTTACATGAATGACGGCAAGAGTGAGAAGGCCAGACAGTCTGTCATCAGTGCTGCGAAGATCGTTGGTCTGAGCGCCCTGAAGCTGCTGGAGGATCCCGCACTGCTGAAAGCCATTCAGGAAGAGCATAAGGCCGCCATCCAGCCTCAGGACTGAGTCGTTGGAGGGAACGAGTATGAATTCTGCAAAAGAAACGCTGCTGCGCAGCGTGGATGCCTGTGCGGACGAATTGTTCGCTCTGGCATGTGACATTTTTGACCACCCCGAGCACGGCCGTACGGAAGTGTATGCCAGTGATCTTCTGACCAGGTATCTGGAGGAGAAAGGGTTCACTGTGGAACGCGGTCTGGCAGATCTGCCCACCTCTTTCCGTGCTGTCTGGGAGCGGGGCAGCGGCGGACCCACCATCGGCTTCCTGCTGGAGTATGATTCCCTGAAGGGTATGGGTCACGCCTGTGGTCACCACCTGCAGGGCCCCAACGCCATCGCTGCTGCGCTGGCACTGCGGGAAGCCTGGCAGGGCGACTTCAAAATAGTGCTGTACGGTACGCCCGACGAGGAGATCGCCGGCGGTAAGATCGACATGGTCAACGCCGGCTACTGCCGTGATGTGGATGTGATGTTTGCCACCCACACTGCCGGCAGCACCAGCGTGGCCTCCGGCAACAAGGCGCTGGCACCTGCCTGGGTCACCTTCCACGGTACTCCGTCCCATGCTGCCGGGTCTCCCTGGAAGGGCCGCAGCGCTATGGACGCCATGCTGCTGTGTTTCCATGGTCTGGAGATCATGCGTGAGCATGTGCAGGACGGCTGCCGCATCCACTACACCATTCGTGAGGGCACCGGCCCGTCCAACATCGTCCATGAGAAGGCCAGCGCGCACATCACCCTGCGCTCCACTGACCGCCTCTACATGGAAGAGGAGATGGTGCCCCGTATGCACGACATCGTCAAGGGCGCCTGCCTTATGACCGGCACCACCGCCGAGATCACGCCCCGTCCTGTCTACTGGAACTATCTGCCGCTGCAGAGCCTGCGGAATCTGGTGCTGGACACCGCGGAGGAGATCGGCGCACCCAAGGTGAGCCGCATTTCCGAACCCAGCGGCGGTTCTACGGACATCGGCAATGTGTCCTGGGTTGTTCCCACCGTCAATGTGTACGTCTATTACAGCGATCATCCCGGTCACACCATTCCTTATATGAATGACGGCAAGAGCGAAAAGGCAAGGGAGTGTCTGGTGACGGCAGGTAAGATTCTGGGCGTCACCGCTATGAAAATCCTGCACGATCCTGCCTTGCTGCAGGCCATTCAGGAGGAGCATAAGGCTGCAATTCAACCCAAGGCTTAAAGAAGAACTGGCGAGATTTAAATATTTTTTAATAATTTTTTAAAAATTACTTGTAATTTTCGACAAAGTGCTTTATAGTTTTAGAAGTGCTTTTTCATACAAAAGGAGGATTTTGTTATGATTTTTGGCGTATTGAAAGACATCAAGGAAGGCGAATGGCGCGTAATTTGTACTCCCATGGAGGTCGCTTCCATCAAGGCCGCAGGCCACACCGTTCTGGTGCAGGCCGGTGCCGGTGCTGGTGCTGGCTTCCCTGACGAGGCTTATGCCAAGCAGGGTGCAGAGATCGTTGCTACCGCCGACGAAATGTGGGCTCGCTGCGACTTCCTGGCTAAGGTCAAGGAGATCGATCCCTCTGAGTTCCACTACCTGCGTGAGGATCAGATGATCTACTGCTGCATCCATCCCGCCGGTCACCCCGAAGAGGTTCAGGCCATTCTGGACAGCAAGTGCATTGCCATCACCGCTGAGGACAGCCATCGTTACGGCTCTCCCAACTGCGAGGCAGCTGGTAAGCAGGGCGCTCTGTTCGGCCTGGAGTCCATGCTGACCATCAACGGCGGCAAGGGCAAGTTCGTTGGCGGCTTCGCCGGCGCTCCCGGCATGAACGTCGTCATCATGGGCGGCGGCAACGTCGGTCAGGGCGCACTGTCCGTGCTGCATGCTCTGGGCGCAAACTGCACTGTGCTGGATATCAACCCCGGCATGCTGAAGACCCTGGGCGCTCAGTACAACAACAAGATCAACACCATGTTCTGCACCAAGGAGATCATTGCCTCCCTGCTGCCCACCACCGACATGATCATCAACTGCGTCAAGTGGCCCAAGCAGCGCAAGGACTTCCTGGTGGACAAGGAAATGCTGAAGCTGATGGAGCCCGGCTCCGTTCTGGTGGACATTTCCAACGACGATCCCGGCTGCATCGAGTCCAGCCATGAGACCCACCACGACAATCCCCGCTATGTGGTCAACGGCGTTGTCCACTACTGCGTCAGCAACATTCCCGGCGCCGTGGCACACTCCACTTCCGTCTCTCTGGCCGCTGAGACCCTGCCCATGCTGCTGAACATCATGAACAACGGTCTGAAGGAAGCCTGCGTCCGTGACGGCTTCATCCGCCGCAGCCTGACTGCCTATAAGGGCTATCTGACTCACGAGGAGACCTCCGGCATTCAGGGCCGTCCCTGGATCAAGCCCGAGGACATTCTGGGCATTGCTGACCGCAAGCTGGATCCCGCTCCCCCCGCCACCACCACCAAGAGCGATAACTTCATCACTCTGGACTGCTGCTGCAAGTAAACCACAAGCATCCTACCACACAAGACCTCTTACGGGAGGCGGCGGCAGGGCGGACCTGTCCCGACACCGCCCTTGCGGCCGCCTCCCGACCTAAAAAGCCAACGGTCACATCAAGAGGAGGGTAAACCCCTGTGGATCTGACGGAACGTTACATAGAAGCCATCGACCGTGAGATCGAAAATGTCCGGGCAGAGCTTGCCCGCGACACCATTCGGTTGGTGAATATCAAGAGTACTCAGGGCGAAGCCGTTCCCGGCGCGCCCTTTGGAGAAGGCCCCCGAGCCGTGCTGGATGCCGTGCTGGAAATGAGCGCGGAGGAAGGCTTCCATACTGTGGATTACGGCGTGGGTGTGATCAGCGCCGCACTGAAGGAGGGACAGCCGGATCTCGGCGTCTGGCTCCACGGCGACGTGGTTCCGGAGGGTGACGGCTGGAGCTTCGACCCCTACAACGCGGTGGAATACAAGGGCTGCATCGTCGGCCGGGGCGCCACGGACAACAAAGGTCAGCTGGTGTCCATTTTCCATCTGCTGCGGATTTTCCGCAAGCTGAACATACCTCTGAAGTACAATCCCGCCCTGTATGTAGGCAGCAACGAAGAGACCGGCATGAAGGATCTGGCCGGTGTCCCCGGAAACGATGACGCATGGGGCTTCTGCAACGGCTGTACGCCGCCGAAGCTCTCTTTGGTACCGGACGGCAGCTTCCCGGTAGGCTACGGCGGCAAGGGCGGCATCCATCTTTCCATCAAGAGCAAGCTGCCGCTGAACGGCATTACCCTTTCCGCAGGACGGAAGGAGACGCCCGGCAAGGCGTCCGCCATCCTGCGAACGGCGCAGGTTCCGGCAGATCTGCCGGAATGTGAGGTGGTTCCCTTTGCTGACGGTGTGGAGATCATTACCCAGTCTCCTCCCGGCCATTCTGCGCACCCCAAGCCCGGCGGCAATATGATCACCCAGCTGATGAATCTGCTGCTGGATTATCATCTGGCGGCAGAGGAAGACCGGCAGGTGCTGGAGTTTATCCGCGCGGTATCGCTGGACATCACCGGTTCCCTGTTCGGCATCGATGTGGAGACTGCCGTCATGCCCCCACTGACGTTGGCCGCTCTGGGCATTGACACCGGAGAGGACGGCTGTCCCGAGCTGCGGATCAACATCCGCTATCCCATTGAACTGACCAGCAAGCAGATCGTTTCCCGCATCGGCAACGTGGCGGAGCGCAACGGCATGACCATCGGTTTTGTGAATCCGGGCGTCAATCCGTATCTGCTGGACCCCAACTGGCCGGTCATCGGAAAACTCAACGCCATTGCCAATGAAGTCACCGGTGAGGACAAGGAGCCCTATACGCTGAGCGGCGGCACCTATGCTCACCGTTTGCCCAACGCACTTGTGTACGGTATGAACGGCTGCAAGCCGCCGGAGGATTTCCCCAAGGGAACGGGCGGCGCCCATGGCATCGATGAGACGGTCTCTCTGGATCGTATGCAGCGCGCCATGCGGATCTACGCACGGGCGATGCTGGCTCTCAACGACATGGAGTGGTAAACACTCCCCGTACATACCCCCTCTGTCAGCCTGACGGCTGACAGATCCCCCTGCGGTCATTTCACGGCGCATGGCCGTGTGATGATAGAAGTCTCATCAGGAGGCAAACCCACGAAAAGAGCACTTGCACTGCCCCCCGCACCTGGTCATGCCTGTGGCCAGGTGGCATGCGTCGGCGACAAACCCGCCGCTATGCCAGCCAGTCCCCCGGAAATCCCATCCCCGCACGGATTATTGTCCGGAACTTAAGCTGCACTGGGGGCCGGAAGGCTCCCAGGCAGGAAATCTTCTGAAAGGAGAGAGTGTCTTGCTGAAATTTACCATCCGCCGAATTTTTTCAGCCATCCCCGTTCTGTTCATCGTTGTTTCTCTGGTCTTTGCTCTCATCCGTATCATCCCCGGTGACCCCACCATCATGATCCTGGGTGAGGAAGCCACCGATGAAGAATACGCAGAGCTGCGCGAAAAGATGGGCCTGAACGACCCCATGATCGTCCAGTATGTCCGGTATCTGAAGGATATCATCACCGGCAACTGGGGCACCTCCATGTACAACAACAAGCCCGTTTTTGAAAACATCTTCTCCCGTTGGGAACCCACCATTGTTCTGACGTTCTACTCGACGACCCTTGCAGTCCTCATCGGCGTCCCTGTCGGCATTATCGCCGCGACACATCGAAATTCTCCCCTGGACTATGCGGTGACTACCGTTTCCGCAGTGGGTATGTCTGCACCCGGTTTCTGGGTGGGCCTGATGATGGTCTACTTCCTGGGCGTGCAGCTGCGCCTGTTCCCTGTTCAGGGTTATACCACGATTGAAGCAGGCGGTCTGGCCGGCGCTCTGCGCTCCCTGACCATGCCCGCCATGGCACTGAGCCTTTCCCATCAGGCGACTCTCTGCCGCTATACCCGCACCATGATGCTGGACGTGCTGAACAACGACTATGTCCGCACCGCCCGTGCCAAGGGTCTGCATGAGAACATCGTCAACTACAAGCACGCTCTGAAGAACGCTCTGGGCCCCGTGGTCACCAACATCGGTTTCGCCATCGCTTCCAAGCTGGGCGGCTCCACCGTTTCCGAGACCGTGTTCAACCTGCCCGGCGTCGGCAAGCTGGCCTACGACTCTCTGATGAGACGTGACTACGATCAGGAGCAGGCTATCATCCTGTTCGTGGCTATCCTGCTGATCTTCACCAACATCCTGCTGGACATCGTCTACAAGCTGTTGGATCCGCGCATTGAATTCGATTAATAGAGGAGGGCGAATGAAATGAAGAAGAATAAGAAAAAGATGACTCCCAAAGCCTTCCTGAAGAGATACCTGCGTGTTATGGTTTCCGGCGCGGTGCTGCTGTTTATCTTCGGCGTGGCAATCTTCGCTCCGCTGATCGCTACCCATGATCCCTATGAGTCTAACATCTACAACATGAACCAGCTCCCCAGTGCAGAGCATTACTTCGGCACCGACGTCTTTGGCCGTGACATCTTCTCCCGTGTAGTGTACGGCAGCCGCGTGTCTCTTGCCATTACCCTGACGGTCACCACCGTGGCCATCATCATCGGTACCTGCCTGGGCCTGATCTGCGGTTACTACAAGTGGGCTGACCGAATTCTGATGCGAATTCTGGAGGGCTTCAACGCCCTGCCCGGCATTCTGCTGTCCATCACCCTGATCACCATCCTGGGCAACGGCGTTGACAAGCTGATCATCGCTATGGTGTTGGTGCGTCTGCCCTCTATCGCCCGTCTGGTGCGTCAGCAGGTCCTCTCCCTGAAGGAGAAGGAGTTCGTGGAATGCGCCCGCGCCTGCGGCGCCTCCGACCTGCGCATCATCTTCAAGCATATCCTGCCCCAGTGCACCTCTCCTCTGATCATCCGTTTCACCAGCGGTCTGGGCGGCGCCATCCTGAGCCAGGCTTCTCTGGCCTTCCTGGGCGTCGGCATGGATCCCCGTATCCCCAACTGGGGCGGCATCATCAATGAGGGCCGCGCCATGGTCATGGCCATGCCTTACCAGTGCGCTTACGCCGGTGTTGCCATCATGATCACCACTCTGGCATTCTCCATCCTGGGTGACGGCGTCCGTGACATCCTGGATCCCAAGCTGAGATAAGGAGGCTGTAACACATGGAAAAAGAAAAAGTCATTGAAGTCAAAGACTTAAAACTCTATTTCGACGGCAATTACGGCACCACTCAGATCCTCAACGGCATCACCTTCAACATCCATGCCGGTGAGACCCTGGGTATCGTGGGCGAATCCGGCTGCGGTAAGTCCCAGACTGCCATGTCCATCATGCGTCTGAACAAGGCGCGGCTGGAAGGCGAGATCAACTTCAAGGGGCAGAATCTGCTGACTCTGCCCATGGCAGAAATGCGCAAGATCCGCGGCAATGAGATCTCCATGATCTTCCAGGATCCCATGACCTGCCTGAACCCCGTGTTCACCATTGGCCACCAGCTCAGCGAAGTGTTCCGTCTCCATCAGGGCATGAACAAGCAGCAGGCCTGGCAGGCTTCCATCGAATCTCTGAAGATGGTCAATATTCCCATGCCCGAAAAGCGCGTGAAGGAATATCCCCACCAGCTGTCCGGTGGTATGCGCCAGCGCGTCATGATCGCCATGGCTCTGGCCTGTAAGCCCCAGCTGCTGATCGCTGACGAGCCCACCACCGCTCTGGACGTTACCATCCAGGCACAGGTGCTGGATCTGATGCGCGGCCTGCGTGACGAGACCGGCACTGCCATCGCTTTCATCACCCACGACCTGGGCGTTGTGTCCGAGATGTGCGAGCGCGCCATCGTTCTCTACTGCGGCGAGATCATGGAGGAGTCCTCCACCCAGGCACTCTTCGAGAAGCCGCTGCATCCCTACACCGAGGGTCTGCTGAACGCACTGCCCAAGCCCGGCCAGCGCGAAGGCACCCTGTACGTCATCCCCGGTACCGTGCCCCCCGCCGGTCAGTTCCCCAAGGGCTGCGTGTTCGCACCCCGCTGCCAGTACGCCACCGAGCGCTGCCACGCTGAGAAGCCTCAGCTGTTCCAGATGGGCGAGGGCCGTTCCGTCCGCTGCCACCGTTATGAGAAGGAGGTGCAGGCATAATGAGTGAAAAGCAGGTATTGGTAGAAGCCAAGCATATTCGTAAATGGTTCCCCATCAAGAAGTGGTTCTTCGAGAAGCAGGCCTACGTGAAGGCTGTTGACGATGTTACCCTGAGCCTGTACCGTGGTGAGACCTTGGGTATCGTTGGCGAGTCCGGCTGCGGTAAGTCCACCATGGCCCGTACTCTGCTGCGTCTGATCGAGCCCACCGATGGCGAGATCATCTATGACGGCATGGATCTGTGCGCCATGAAGGGCAAGGAACTGCGTAAGCTGCGCAGCCGTATGCAGATCGTGTTCCAGGATCCCTACAGCTCTCTGAACCCCCGCATGAAGATCGGCGAGATCATCTCCGAGCCCATGATCATCAGCGGTATCAAGAAGAATCAGGCCGAGTGTATGGAGCGCGTCTATGAGTTGCTGGACATGGTCGGTCTGGATCCCACTTATGTGGATCGCTATCCCCATGAGTTCTCCGGCGGTCAGCGCCAGCGTATCGTCATCGCCCGCGCGCTGGCCACCAACCCCGAGCTGCTGATCTGCGACGAGCCGGTCTCCGCTCTGGACGTGTCCGTCCGTGCACAGGTTCTGAACCTGCTGGAAGAGCTGCAGGAGAAGCTGAGCCTGACCTACATGTTCATCTCCCATGACCTGTCCGTGGTCGAGCACCTGTGCGACCGCGTGGCCATCATGTATCTGGGTCAGCTGATGGAGCTGGGCACCGTGGATCAGATCTACGACAATCCCAGCCATCCCTACACCCAGGCTCTGCTGTCTGCCATCCCCAAGGTGGGTCAGCACGACAGCACCGGCCGCATCCTGCTGGAGGGCGATATCCCCAGTCCCGCCAATCCCCCCAGCGGCTGCCGTTTCCGCACCCGCTGCCGTTTCGCCACCGAGGCCTGCGCCACGACGCCGCAGACCAACGAGATCGAACCCGGCCACTTTGTCTCTTGCCGTCTGATGTACGAGAAGTGAGCGGAGAGGGAAGATACAACGAAATAAACCCAAAGAAGGGGCAGCAGACGCTGCCCCTTTTCCCCATTGAAGGAAACCATCAATTATACAACGGAGGATTACTATGAAACAGGTCGATACACTGGTCCAGAAGTACGCAGAAACCGTATATGAGCATTATAAGTGGCTTCATGCACACCCCGAACTCTCCGGTGAAGAGAAGGAGTCTGCCGCCTATATCGCCGACACCCTGCGGAAGATGGGGCTGAAGCCCATCGAGAACGTGGGTGGCTACGGCGTTGTCGCTGTCATTGAAGGCAAGGGCCCCGGCAAGTGCGTGGGTCTGCGCGCTGACTTCGATGCACTGCCCATTCAGGAGTGCACCGGCCTGCCCTTCAGCTCTGAGAATCCCGGTGCCATGCACGCCTGCGGACACGACGCCCACGCCGCCATGCTGCTGGGTGCTGCCTATGTGCTCAACGAGATGCGTGACGAGTTCAATGGCTGCGTCAAGCTGCTGTTCCAGCCCTCTGAGGAGAACTCTGCCGACAGCGGTTCCAAGCGCATGATCGCCGACGGCGCGCTGGAGAATCCCCATGTAGACGCCGTCATCGGTCAGCATGTAGCTCCCGACCGTCCTACAGGCACTGTGGCCACCAAGCCCGGCGCACTGTCCGGCGCTTCCGACCGGTTCTTCATCACCATCGAGGGCAAGGCCTGCCATGCTTCTTCCCCCCACAACGGCGTGGATGCCCTGCTGGTGGGCGCTCAGGTGGTCACCGCTCTGCAGAGCATCGTGGCCCGCAATGTGGCTCCCCTGAAGAGCTCCGTGCTGACCATCGGCAAATTTACCTCCGGTGACCGCTACAATGTGCTGGCTGGCCGCTGCGAAATGGAAGGCACTTGCCGCAATCAGGATCCTGCTATTCGTGACATGATGGAGAGCCGGATGGAGTCCATCATCAAGGGCGTTTGCGAAGGCATGGGCGCCAGCTATACCTTCAAGTATATCCGCGGCTATTCTCCTGTCATGGTGGATCAGGACATGTACGACCTGTGGAAGGAGACTGCCGGTGAGGTTCTGGGTGAGGAGAACGTCAAGCTGGTGGACAAGCAGGGTATGGGCGGCGAGGACTTCTGCTTCTTCGCCGAGAAGGCTCCCGGCGTCTTCTACCGTCTGGGCTGCGCATGGCCTGACAAGGCGACGATGTCTGTCCACAACGAGAAGTTCTATCCCAACCCCGATGCATTCCAGGTGGGTCAGCGTGTGATGCTCACCACCGCTTTGAAGTATCTGGCCAAGAACTGAGCGTGGTGATTCGACAGATTTGACAGGGAGGACATATCGTGGAACGTATAGATCATCTGATTGAAAAGTACGCGGAAACCGTACTGGAGCATTACCGCTGGCTCCATGCCCATCCGGAGCTGTCCGGTGAGGAAAAGGAAACCGCCGCCTATATCGCCGCCGTTCTGCGTGAGATGGGTCTGGAGCCTGCAGAGAATGTGGGCGGTTACGGCGTTACCGCCGTCATCGAGGGAAAAGGCCCCGGCAAGTGCGTGGGTCTGCGGGCGGATTTTGATGCCCTGCCCATTCGGGAGAATACCGGTCTGCCCTATGCATCTCAGAATCCCGGTGTGATGCACGCCTGCGGCCATGACGCCCACTCCGCTATGCTGCTGGGCGCGGCTTATGTGCTGAATGAAATGAAGGATGAGTTCAACGGCAGTGTGAAGCTGCTGTTCCAGCCCGCTGAGGAAAACTCCGCCGACTGCGGCGCCAAGCGCATGATCGCCGACGGAGCTCTGGAGAATCCACGCGTGGATGCCGTCATCGCGCAGCATGTGAGCGGCAGCCGTGCGACAGGCACAATGGCCAGCAAACCCGGTCCGCTGACCGCCGCATCTGACCGCTTCTTCATCACCATCGAGGGCAAGGCCTGCCACGCATCCGCGCCGCATAACGGGGTGGATGCCCTGCTGGTGGGCGCACAGGTGGTCACCGCTCTGCAGAGCATCGTGGCCCGCAACGTGGCACCCCTCAAGAGCGCCGTGATGACCGTTGGCAAGATGACCGCCGGTGACCGCTACAATGTGCTGGCCGGCCGCTGCGAAATGGAAGGCACCTGCCGCAATCTGGACCCCGCTGTCCGTGATATGATGGAAAGCCGCATGGAGTCCATCATCAAGGGCGTTTGCGAAGGCATGGGCGCCGGATATACCTTCCGGTACATTCGCGGATACTCTCCCGTCATCAACAACGAGGAGATGTATCAGCTGTGGAAGGAAACCGCCGACGAGTTGCTGGGCGAGGAAAATGTGGAGTGTCAGAAAAACGCCGATCTGGGAGGCGAGGACTTCTCTTTCTTCGCAGAACGGGTGCCCGGTCTCTACTACTGGCTGGGCAGCCGCGTTCCCGGCGGGGCAAAAGTGCCCGTTCACAACGAGAAGTTCAAGCCCGAGACAGACAGCTTTCTCATCGGTGAGCGGGTGATGCTCAACATGGCTCTGAAGTATCTGGCCAAGAATTGAGGCTGCCGGTTCGACAGATTTGAAAGGGAGAACATACGATGGAACGTGTAGATCATCTGATTCACAAGTATGCGGAAACTGTCATGGAGCATTACCGCTGGCTCCATGCTCATCCGGAAGTATCCGGTGAGGAGAAGGAAAGCGCGGCTTATATCGCTGCTGCCCTGCGGAAGATGGGTCTGGAGCCTGTGGAAAACGTAGGCGGCTACGGTGTTACCGCCGTCATCGAGGGAAAAGGCCCCGGCAAGTGCATCGGCCTTCGGGCGGACTTCGACGCCCTGCCCATTCAGGAAGAGACCGGCTTGCCCTTTGCGTCCCAGAATCCCGGCGTCATGCATGCATGCGGACACGATTCCCACGCCGCCATGCTGCTGGGTGCCGCCTATGTCCTCTGCGAGATGAAGAACGAATTCAACGGCAAGGTGAAGCTGCTGTTCCAGCCTTCGGAGGAGAAGTCCTCCGATAGCGGTGCCAAGCGCATGATCGCTGACGGTGCGCTGGAGAATCCCCACGTGGACGCCGTCATCGGCCAGCATGTGGGCTGCGGCAATCCTGTGGGTACCGTGGCGTCCCGTCCCGGCCTGATGTCCGCTTTCTCCGATTCCTTCACCATCACCATTGAGGGTAAGGCCTGCCACGCTTCTGCACCCCATAACGGCGTGGATGCCCTGCTGGTGGGCGCGCAGATCGTCACCGCCCTGCAGAGCATCGTGGCACGCAATGTGGCTCCCTTGAAATGCGCTGTTCTGACCATCGGCAAGATGACCGCCGGTGACCGCTACAATGTGCTGGCCGGCCGCTGTGAGATCGCAGGCACCTGCCGCAATCACGATCCCGCTGTTCGGGACATGATGGAAAAGCGCATGGAGAGCATCGCCTGCGGTATTGCTGAGGGCATGGGCGCCACCTGCAGGTTTAACTATATCCGGGGCTACTCTCCCCTCAACAACAACGAGGATATGTATGACCTGCTGAAGGAAACCGCCGGTGAGCTGCTGGGTACGGAAAACGTCAAGCTCATCCAGAACGCCAGCCTTGGCGGCGAGGATTTCTCCTTCTTTGAGCGGGAAGTGCCCGGTGTCTTTTTCCACACCGGCTGCAAGTGGCAGGATCGCGAGAATGCGCCTGCCCATAACGGAAAGTTCTGTCCCAACCCCGAAGGCTTCTTCACCGGCGGCCGGGTGATGATCACCACCGCCCTGAAGTATCTGGCAAAGAACTGACGAAAGTGCAGGGACTCATGGAAAGAATCATTGAAGAGTTTATTGAGCTGACAGGCATTTCCTCACCCTCCAAGGGCGAGCGAGCCATGGCGGATGTGCTGAAGCAGAAGCTTGCCCAGCTTGGCTGCGAGGTTCGTGAGGACGACGCGGCGGAGAAGATCCCCGGCACGTCCGGCAACATTGCTGCCGTTCTTCGTGGAACGGTGGGTAAGCCGGTGTTGTTTGCCGCCCACATGGACCGTGTGCCCAACGGCGACAATATCCGTCATGTGGTCACGGAGGAAAAGATCACCACCGACGGCACCACCATTCTGGCGGCGGACGATGTGTCCGGTATTGCCGCCATTCTGGACGGCCTGCGCCGTGTGAAGGCAAGCGGCCTGCCCCACTGCGATGTGGAGGTGGCCTTTACAGCCTGTGAAGAGCTGCTGGTCACCGGCAGCCGGCATCTGGATTTTGGCGGCTTCCGTGCAAAGCATTGCTACTGCATCGATTCTCCCGGCCACACCGGGCGCATCATCAACGCTGCACCCGGCAAAGCCATGCTGTATATCGATGTATATGGCAAGCCTGCACATGCCGGTCAGGCACCCGAAAAGGGGGTCAACGCGCTGGTGATGGCATCCAAGGTCCTGGCAGAGATCAAAGAAGGCCGACTGGATGAGGAAACCACTGCCAACTGGGCACTGATCACCGCAGGCAGAGTCACAAACGTAGTATGCGACCATGTGGAGATCGGCGGCGAGGTTCGCAGCCGTGACCCGAAGAAGGTGGACGCCTACATTGAGTATGTGGAGCGACACTGTCATGAGGTCATTTCCAAAACGCCTGCCACCTGTCGGGTGCGGGTGGAGAGGATATATGACGGCTTCTGCATTCCCCATGAGGACGAGCTGCTGACCACCTTGTGCGGTGCGCTGGAACAGCGTGGCATTACGCCGCTGATCGAAATGGGCGGCGGCGGTATGGATGCGAACCGCTTCAATGCTGCCGGCATCAAGAGTGTCGGTGTGGCGTCGGGTTATTTCAAAAACCACTCCACCGGAGAAGAACTCTATGTGGAGGACCTGAAGCAGGCTGGCCGGATGGTCTATGATCTGGTGATGGCCTACAGCGAAAAGTAATCATGATACGAAAAAAGACGCGGTCGCCGGTTCGGCGGCCGCGTCTTTTACGGTATATGGAATTTACTTTGCAAAGGCGGTGAGAGCGGCGGTGTCCAGCTTGTCATAGCCGGAGAGGAATCCCGCCAGCTCACCGGCGATCTTCTTTACGCCGCCGGAAACATTGCTCTCGATGTTCAGGGGGAGCAGGGGATCGTGAAGGGACAGGCGCAGCAGGAACCATCCACCGCCATGTGCCTCGTCCAGATTCACCCGGACGCCTTCATAGTTGCTGGGCGCCAGAGACCAGCCGGCCTGTTTTTCCGCATAGGCCTGCAGATCAGAGATGACCTGCTGCCCGTAGGACTTGAAGTCCTCCAGCTGGATGTTCATGCGGAACTCACGGCTCTCGGCGGGCTCCTCCAGCTCGGCGATGAGGGATTCCAGCGTATAGCCTTCCTTGCGGCCACGGGCCAGCTCGATGAGGAGCTTGGTCACCAGATACGCGCCGTCGTCCAGGAAGTAGTTTTCCTTCAGAGCACCGTGGCCGGAGGTCTCAATGGCCAGCTGGCTGTCCTGTCCCAGTTCGTTAAGGCGGATGGACTCGTTGATGACGTTGCGATAGCCGCGCTTGAACCGGTGATGCACGCCGCCCTTGGCCTCAATGAATTTGGCAAGGCCGGTGGAGGTGATGGAGTCGGTGACAATGGTGGTGCCGGGATGCTCCCGCAGCAGGATGGCGGCCAGCATGGCAATGATGCGGTTGCGGTTCAGCTCGCTGCCGTCCGCCAGCACGGCACCGGCACGGTCTACGTCGGTGTCAAAGATGATGCCAAGGTCTGCCTTGGTCTCACGGACGGCCTCCATGATGCTCTCCATGGCCTCCTTGTCCTCGGGATTGGGCACATGGTTGGGGAAGCTGCCGTCAGGGTCCAGATACCGGCTGCCGTCGGTGTTGGCGCCCAGAGGACGCAGCACCTTATCGGCGTAGAAGCCGCCTGCGCCGTTGCCGGCGTCCACCACAATGCGCAGTCCCGCCAACGGCGTTTCCTCACCGGTGGCCTGACGCACCTTGTCTGCCAGAATGGCGGCATAGGTGTCCATGAATGCGCCGTCGCTCAGCGTTCCGGCGGGGAGACCGGTGACTTCGTCACCGCCGGCATAGGCCAGAATGGCCTTGATGTCGGCGGATTCCAGACCGCCCTCCGGTGTGAAGAACTTGAAGCCGTTGCGGTTGAAGGGCAGGTGGCTGGCGGTGATCATCACGGCACCGTCATAGTTGTATCCCTCGGTGACGGTGGACATGAACATGGCGGGGGTGCTGGCCATGCCAAAGTTGGTGAGCTGCAGACCCTGTGCCACCATGGCTTCACAGAGCCAGCCACACAGCGTCTCACCGGATAGACGGGAGTCGCGGCCTACAGAGACCCGAAGATTCTCCTTCTTCCCGGTTTTTGCCATGAGCCACAGAGCAAAGCCGCGGCCAATATCCCGGCAGGCCTGCTCTGTCAGAGTGATGGGCTGACCGGCCACACCCTCCAGCGCTACACCGCGGATGTCGCTGCCGTTCTGCAATTTACGGTAATCCATGATATGTTCCTCCTTGTGAGTGTTTTTCATCAGAGCCTGGCCGCGATCGCTGTTACCAGAGCGCAGAGTATGTGCCCCTGCCGACTGCCGATCTCGATGACCTCCTCCTCTGACAGCTGTTCACCGGTGATACCGGCGGCCATGTTGGTGATGAGGGAGAAAGCCAGCACCTGCATCCCGCAGTGGGAGGCGGCGATGGCTTCCGGCACCGTGGACATGCCCACGGCATCAGCGCCCAGAGTACGGAAAGCCCGGATCTCTGCCGGGGTCTCAAAGCTGGGGCCGGTAACAGACATATACACGCCCCGGCGCAGGGGAATGTTCATGTGCTGCGCCGTCTGCTGCGCCAGCTCACGGAGAGCCGGGGTGTAGGTGTAGGTCATGTCGCAGAAGCGGGGACCGAATTCCGCATCGTTGGGTCCGATGAGAGGATTGGGCAGGAAATTGATGTGATCTTCAATGAGCATCAGATCGCCGGCATGGAACTCCAGATTGACACCGCCGGCGGCGTTGGTGACGATGAGGGTCTCAATGCCCAGCAGCTTCATTACCCGGATGGGGAAAATGATGTCTTGCATGCTGTGACCCTCGTAATAATGGAGTCGTCCCTGCATACACAGGACATCTGTACCGCTGAGAGTGCCGCAAACCAGCTGCCCCTTATGGCCGGGTGCGGTGGAGCAGGCAAAATGGGGAATTTCCCGATAGGGAATTTCCACCTTGCTTTCGATCTCGTCGGCGATGCCGCCCAGACCGGAGCCGAGGATCATGCCCACCCTGGGCTGACGGGCAAGCTTGTTCCGGACGTATGCGGCTGCTTCCTGTACATGTTCGTAGTTCATTCCATCTCTCCTTTACAGCTGGCGCAGGATCTTCTCGGTGGATTCGTTGGCCTTGGCAATGACTGCCTCCACATCCAGCGTGGTGTACAGACCGTCCCGATACAGCACCTGACCGTCCACCATGGTCAGGCACACATCGCTGCCCTGACCGGCGAAGACCACATTGTTCACCATGCTGTGGCAGGGGTACATGTGGGGCTTATTCCGCAGATCCATAACGATGAGGTCTGCCCGGAAGCCCTCCTTCACCAGACCGCAGTCGGTACGTCCCTGTGCCAGAGCACCTGCCCGGGTGGCGGCGTACAGCGCCTGAGCGGGAGTTACCACGGTGGGATCACCGGTGGTGGACTTGAACAGGGTGGCGAAGAGTTTGACCTCCTCCATGAGGTTGAGGTTGTTGTTGCTGGCCACGCTGTCGGTGCCCAGCGCGTAGTTGATGCCCATCTCCAGCATCCGGGGCGCGTTGGGGAAACCGCTGGCCAGCTTCAGGTTGCTGACGGGACAGCTGGCCACCGTAACACCCTTCTCTGCCAGCAGGGCAAAGTCTTCGTCCTCCAGCCAGACGCAGTGTGCGGCGGAGGTGGGACCGTCAAAGAAACCGATGTCGTAGAAATAGCGGGCGGGGGTGCGTCCGTTCCGACGCTGCTTGCATTCCTCGTGCTCGGCTTTCGTCTCGGAAAGATGCACATGCTGGCGCAGGCCGTGCTCCCGGGCGAAGGCTGCCACGCCCTCCGCCAGCTTCTGGGTGGAGGTGTACTCGGCGTGGAGGGCGGCGTCCAGCTTCAGCCGTCCGCCGGCGGCGCCGTGGCAGGTCTGGAGGGCGTCCAGCATCTCGCTGTAGGTGGGCAGATCCGCATAGCCGCGGTCATCGAAGCAGGTGACGGAAAGCCCCATGTTCATCTTGATGCCGGAATCCAGCACCGCCTGACGAATGGCGGCGGCATCGAAGTACATTTCCGTGGTGGAGACGATACCGAAGCGCAGCATCTCCGCGGCAGCCAGCATGGTGCCGTTGTAGATGGCCTCGGTGGTGAGCTTGGCCTCGAAGGGGAAGATCCGCTGGTGCAGCCAGTCGGACAGAGCAAGATTTTCACCGTAGCCCCGCATCAGGGTCATGCCGGAGTGGCTGTGAGAATTGACGAAACCGGGCATCAGCAGCCGGCCGGCACCGTCATAGACCTCGCCGAAATCTTCGGCAGGCGGCACATCGCCAATGTAGGCGATGACGCCGTCCCGGACGCCTACATAGCATCCGCTGCGGTGCTGAAACTGCTCGTCCAGAATGTGGATGTTGGAAAACAGCATATGATTCATCCTTTCGATGTTTGATATTTCTTCGCAAGATCCTCGGCGCACAGGGGCGTGCCGCCGGTGAAAACGCCCTGCCGTTCCCGCAGCTCCAGCAGCTCATAGACCTGCGAGCGGGTCAGCACATGGGGCGGTACATTCAGATAGCCCAGATTTTTCATGACGGAGGCGCAGCATTCCAGCGTTTCCATCCGGTAATAAGCCTGCATGGCATCCGCGCCCCATGTCAGGGCGCCGTGGTTGGCCAGGAGCACGGCGTTGTAGTCGCGGCAGAAGGGGACGACCGACTCGGCGATCTCCGGTGAGCCGGTGACGGCGTACTCCGTGACCGGAACCACACCCAGTCCCAGCACAGATTCCGTCATCAGGGCGGTGTCCAGCGGCACCCGCGCCACGGCAAAGGAGGTGGCGGTGACGGGATGGGCATGCACCACGGCACGGATGGCCGGATTCTCCCGGTAGAGCCGCAGGTGCATTCCGGTTTCTGAGGAGGGCTTTGCAGTGCCGAAGCGCACATTGCCCTCCAGATCCATGCACACCAGCATGTTCTCCGTCATATAGCCCTTGGAAACACCGGCGGGCGTTACCCAGATGCGGTTTTCACTGACCCGGACGCTGATATTGCCGTCATTGGCGGCTACATACTGCCGCTCGTACAGTCGGCGTCCAATGTCCAGAATCAGGCGTTTGGCCTCGGTATCGGTTACATAGACCTGCATGTGGATACCCCCTTACTCAAACAGCGCCCGGAAGGCCGGGCCGAAGGGCGGACGGATCACGCCCTTTTCCGTGACGAAGGCAGTGATCAGCTCCGCATCCGTCACGTCGAAGGCGGGGTTGTAAACGCGGATGTTCTCCGGAGCCATCCGCTGCTGATACCACAGCTCCGTTACCTCGTGGGCAGGCCGTTCCTCGATGCAGATGGCGCTGCCGTCAGGACAGCGCATGTCGATGGTGGACAGGGGCGCGCAGACATAGAAGGGGATGCCGTAGTGCTTTGCCAGAATGGCCACGCCGGAGGTGCCGATCTTGTTGGCAGTGTCACCGTTGGCGGCCACCCGGTCACAGCCTACGAAAACCGCCTGCACCCAGCCCTGCTTCATCACGGCGGAGGCCATGTTGTCGCAGATCAGGGTGGTGTCCACACCGTCTGCCGCCAGCTCAAAGGCAGAGAGCCGTGCGCCCTGCAGCAGCGGACGGGTCTCATCGGTAAAAACCCGGAACTGCATACCCTGCTCCCGTCCCACATGGACAGGCGCCAGCGCCGTGCCGTAACGGACGGTGGCCAGCTGACCGGCGTTGCAGTGGGTGAGGATGCCGTCACCGTCCCGGATGAGGGTGAGACCGTACTCGCCCAGAGCGCGGCAGACTTGAATGTCTTCGTCCCGGATGGTCAGTGCCTCCCGGCGCAGCAGCGCTTTCAGTTCCGATACCGTGGAAGCAGGATGGGCTTCCACCACCTGCGCCATCCGGTTCAGCGCCCATGTGAGGTTTACGGCGGTGGGGCGGGCGGAGGCCAGATAATCGCGGATTTTGAAAAATTCATCGGTAAAGGCGGCGCGGTCACCCTCCGGCAGGTCACGGCAGGCGGCATAGATGCCGATGGCTGCCGCAACACCGATGGCAGGCGCGCCCCGCACCCGCAGCAGATAAATGGCCTCGTGGATGTCCTCCGGACGGGAGAGGCGCAGGAAAACCGTTTCGCCCGGCAGTCGGGTCTGGTCAATGATCACCAGTTCGCCGGTGGTTTCGTCCATGGCAACAGTGTCATGGCGCAGGATGTTGTCCTTGTTCATAGCGGCCTCCTGAAATGTACGATTCGCTGCCTTTATTATAGCAGAGACAGCGTCCGCGTCAAGGAAAGGGGATCAGAGATTCAGCAGAAGAATGACCCTGTAAACTGCCCACAGCAGCACGGCGGCAAGTTGGAGTCCAACGGCCAGCGCGGCGATGGTTTCCGAGCCGATGGAGTACAGCAGGGAGCCGATGATCAGCAGGAGCACCAGCCCTGTCCAAAAGGCGGTACGGCAGTGCTGCAAAGCCAGCTGTTGTTCCCGCTCATCGTGATCGTGAATCAGCGCTTTTTTGGCTTTTTCCGGATGGAAAGCCGTATGGAGGCAGCCAAATCCAAACAACAGGAAGAGGGCGGCGTTCGACCAGACCACAGGATTTACAGAGCCGCTGCGGTGAAGGTGCAGCAGGGGGAACAGTGCGGCGGCTGCCAGAAACAGCAGACCCAGCCGGAAATACTTCTTATGATAGATTTTCATAGCGCGTGTCCTCCTTTGACTTGTTTTCTGCCAGACAATACAGTTCTTCCATAGGCATCTCCAGTGCCAGTGAAATCCGGTAGGCCAGCAGGAGAGATGGATTGTACTCGCCTTTTTCCAGTGCGATGATGGTGCGGCTGGAAACGTATACCCGGTTAGCCAGCTGCTGCTGGGTCAGACCTTTGGCGGTACGGGCGTCACGGATATGGTTTTTCATGGGGGTCACTTCCTTTGCGACGTGAAGTTTTCTTCATATGAAGTATACTTCATGTTTTGCAGACTGTCAAGGAAAGACGGGGCTTTGCCCTTACGAATTGACCGGGTTACTTGCAGTGGGATTGACAACGGCGCACTACACATGTAGTATTATATTTGGATACTACATGTGTAGGAGGTGCGGCTATGATACGCCTGTCAGAACGAGAATGGACGGTGCTGGGCGCTCTTTGGGAGACCGGCGGCGCTGAGTTGGGAGTGCTGGTGGAAATGCTGCGCCCGGACACCGGATGGAACCGCAATACGGTGCTGACCTATTTGACACGAATGGAAGGGAAGGGGCTGGTTTGCATCGACAAGCAGTCTAATCCCCACCTGTACCGTGCTGCGCTGGATCGAGGGGCTTGTCAGGCGCAGGAGCGGCACAGCTTTCTGCACCGGGTCTATCAGGGCGCAGCCGGAGACATGATCACCGCTTTTCTGAAGGAGGAACCTATCTCCCGGGAAGAGCGTGAGAAGCTGCGGCGGTTGTTGGATGAAATGGAGGTGTAACGTATGCGTGATATCTGGGCGTTTTTACTGCAAACCTTGACGGCTTCCGGTGCTGCTGCGCTGCTTCTGGTGGTGAAGGCGATGTTTCGCGATAAGCTCTCTCCCCGGTGGCAGTTTGCGATCTGGGGACTTGCCATTTGCCTGTTCCTGTCTGCCATCCGTCTGCTGAAAGAAGAACGGCGGGATCTGGCGCTGCTTCGGCCCCTTGGTATCCTGCTTCTGATCTGGCACGGTGCTGATTGGGTGTTTTCGTGGTTTGGCGGCACGCTGGACGGCCACTTTGACATTATAAGTCTCATCATCAGCCTTGCAGGCCTGTATTTCCACTTTCAGCTGTTCACCGACTTCGCCGCGCTGGCAGCCAAATTCAGCAGCCAGAGGACGGCCTTGACCGCCGCCTGCTTTGGTGGAGAACCATCCAGACGCTGCTGCTGACGATGATGGCGCTGGTGGACTATCCTGCGCAATGGTTTTCGGAGTGGTGGGTTTATGTGGTCATGGCAATGGCGGTGGTGTCTCTGATTGCAGGCATCTGCCTGATGATGGCGCTCTTTGCCCTGCGGAAGGTCTTCCTTGACCGTTGAGGCATACGATGGAAAGGAAGTGGGTACGTGATCTATCATGAATTTGAATGGAAGCTTTCTGATACGCAGATGGACTGTATTACCTTCGGAAAAGGCACAAAACCGCTGATCATGATACAGGGGCTGAATACCCGCGGCATCAGAGGAGCCGGGCTGTCACTGGCTTATCTGTATCGAATTTTTGCAAGGGATCATAAGGTGTATCTGTTCGACCGCAGGGCGGATGTCTGGGAAGGCATCACCGTAAGAGAGCTGGCGGCGGATGTTGCCGCGGCCATGGATTCTCTGGGCATTGCGGATGCCGGCGTATTCGGTGTGTCCCAGGGCGGTATGATCGCGCAGTATCTTGCCATTGACCGGCCGGATCTGGTCAGCAGGCTTGTTCTTGCCGTGACGCTTTCCCGAAACAACGATACGGTGGAGAGTGCGATTGGACGCTGGCTGGAAATGACCGGACAGGGGCGTATGCGGGAACTTGTGGCAGATATGGCGGCAAGCATGTATTCAGAGGCATATGTGAAACGATACAAGCCGTTCATGCCGCTGCTGACTGTGCTGCAGCGCCCAAAGGATGCGCAGCGGTTTATGATCCTGACAAAATCCTGCCTCACCTGTGATACGTATGGCGCGCTGGACAGAATTCAGTGCCCCGTGTTTGTGATTGGCGGCAGGCAGGACAGGGTAGTCAGTGGAGATGCGTCGGAAGAAATTGCGGCCAAACTCGGCTGCCCCATCTTTATGTACGATCATTTGGGTCATGCGGCCTATGAAGAGGCAAAGGATTTCAACAAACGGGTATACGATTTCCTGAAGGGATAAATAATGATTCTGCCATACGAAAGAGCAGCCGCCCCGGGTAACCGGGGCGGCTGAAAGCATATTGGGAGAAATCAGAAGGACAGCTGTGCGCCGCGCTCCTCATCGTAGATGACGGCCTGCTTGTCAATGCACAGGGCGTCGATCTGAGCCAGATATTCGGGAATGGTGGGATAGTCCTGACGCCCCTCGGCGATGATCTGCTTTGCCAGAGCGGCGTCCTCCTCCAGCAGGCGCACCAGCATGGCGGCCTGGAACTTGGCGCTGTCCACACAGGCCAGAACGGGGTCGGTGATGATGTAATCCTTGGAGTGAGCGGCGTTCTCGGCACCGCCGATGGAGGGGTGCAGAGCGGGCATGACGCAGGAAATATCGCCCATATCGGTGGAGCCGCCGCCCCATGCATTGCCGAACTTGACGCGCTCTTCGCCCAGCACCTCAATGCCCACCTGACGGGCGGTTTCCTTCAGATTGGTTTCCTGAATGAGGGGGGCGTAACCGTGGTGATCCCACAGGTGTACCTGTGCGCCCATGGCAGCGGCGGCGCCGGCAAAGGCACGGTTGACCTTCAGATTTTCCCGTGCCATGGCTTCCATGGAGGAGGCGCGGAGATAGCTCTCCGTCACCACACGGTCAGGGATGGCGTTGACGGCGGCACCGCCCTGTGTGATGATAGGATGGAAGCGGATGTGGTCGGCGTCCGGGAAGGTCTCACGGATGGCGTTGGCTGCCTGCATGCCGCAGTTGGCGGCGTACAGGGCGTTGATGCCGCGATGGGGAGAGCCGCCTGCGTGAGAGCCCTTACCCATGAAGGTTGCCTCCTTGATGACGCAGCCGTTTCCGCCGGCGCTGCAGGAGAGATAGTCGGTACTGCTGGTGTGCACCATGAAGGCCATATCCACATCGTCCAGCAGACCGCGGGCCATATATTCCTGCTTGCCGCCGAAGTAGCGGATGACGCCCTGCTCCTTCAGCTCCTTGCGGTAGCCCAGCTCAATAAGCTCCTCGGCGGGAACGGCCATCAGGCGGATGGAGCCGGAGAGACCCTCCAGTGCGCCGGGCGCCTTCAGCGCGGCTGCCACGCCCAGCAAAGCGGCGCTCTGGCAGTGGTGACCACAGGCGTGGACGGCCCCGGTTTCGGGATCGCACTCGGGATGGGTGGGAACGATGAGGGAGTCCATCTCACCGAAAACCACCACCTTGGGGCCGGGGCGGCCGGTGTCAACATCCATCCAGAAGCCGGGGATGTTGCCCACTTCGTTCACAACATAGCCCAGTTCTTCATACTTTGCTTTCAGATAGGCGTGGGTCTTCCACTCCTTATAGCCGGACTCGGGATTCTTCCAGATGTGCCGCTCGGCGGCCAGAATGGTATCCTGATAGGCATCCACAGCCTGCAGAATGGTGTCAAGAGACTTCTTCATACGGTACCTCCTGTAATCGTTCCGGGTGTGCCCCGGCATGTATTTGATCAGAAAGCTCCTTTCCAATCAGGATGCTGCGCACAGCATAGCACAACTTTACCTGATTGACAAGAACGCTGCGGCGAAAAAGAAGGTTTCCCAAACAAATCAAGCAAAACTATTGAAAATGTGCAAAAATCCAGTAGAATGGGAACGATGATGAAACAAGGAGTATTGCATGAACAAACACGAGATCACAGCTTTTTTTGACCACCATGCCCCCCATTGGGATACCCATCTGGAGACAAACGACGCCAAGCTGGCGGTGATCATGGACGCAGCAGGTATCCGTGACGGCGTTACCGTGCTGGATGTGGCCTGCGGCACCGGCGTGCTGTTTCCGTACTATCTGGCGCGGAATGTGGACAGCGTCACGGCGGTGGACATCTCTCCTGAGATGGTGCGGATGGCCATGAAAAAGAACAGCGATCCCAGAGTGGAAATCCTCTGTGGGGATATGGAGATGCTGCCGGTGACACGGCAGTACGACTGCTGCGTGGTATACAACGCATTTCCCCATTTTGAAGAACCGGCGCGGCTGGTGGAACGGCTGAGCGCGTGGGTCAAGCCCGGCGGACGGCTGACGGTGGCCCACGGAATGAGTCTGGAGACGCTGCACCGCCATCATGCCGGTGCGCGGCATGTTTCCCGGGAGATGCTGACTGCCGGGGAGCTGGCGGCCATCTTCGCCCCCCGGTTTGCTGTGGACGTGATGGTGTCCGATGATGAAAAATATATTGTGTCCGGTGTACGGCGTACGGAAGGCGAGGAAGAACAGGTATGAACCGAGTGTATGAAGAATTGAAGGGCGTGGATGTTGCTGCCCTGACGGCAGAGATGGTGCGGATCCCCAGCTATTCCTTTATGGAGCAGCAGGAGAACGCCATCTCTCAGTATATCGTGGATTTTTTCCAGCGGGAGGGCATTGAAGCCTACCGCTATGAGATCGAGCCGGGCAGATTCAATGCTGTGGCCATTCTCCGGGGTGAAGCACCGGAGGAGGGCAATTCCCTGATGCTGTCCGGTCATCTGGACACTGTGCAGGCTTACGATTTTGCGGAGGCTTTTGAAGGACGGACGGACGGAGAGTACATCTATGGCCGCGGTTCCTGCGACATGAAGGGGCCGCTGGCCGCCATGATGGCGGCCATGGCCGCCATTCACCGCAGCGGAACGAAGCTGAAGGGCGATCTGGTCTTTTACGGCGTGTCCGATGAGGAGGAAATGGGAATCGGCGCCAAGGCCATGATCGAGAGAGGCCCCATGACCTCCGCGGCCATTATCGGTGAGCCTACAGAGCTGCGGGTGGCGGTGGGCCACAAGGGAATCGAGTGGATCGAAGCCGCCTTCCACGGGACGAAGGTGCACGGCGCCAGCGAGGAGCAGGGCGTCAACGCCATTGCCTCCGCCGCCAAATTTGTCTGTAAGATCGAATCGGAGTATAAGCCGGTGCTGCGGGGAAGAGTCCATCCGCTCCTTGGCAGACCCACCATCAATGTGGGTACTATCGTCGGCGGCGACCAGCCCAGCACCGTGCCGGATCTGTGCAAGGTGCGGATGGATCGGCGGTGTATCGTGGGCGAGACCATCCCTCAGGTGTACGGCGAGCTGGAAGCCATTCTGGAAGAGCTGCGCGCTGAAGATCCCAGCTTCCAGGGCGAGATCCGGGATGTGTTTGACGGGCAGACTCTGCCCCACGAGCCCTTCTGCACGGACGCTGAGGAACCCATTGTTCGTGCGGCGGTGAATGCGGTGGCCTCCCGCGGTGTCAGCGGTGAACTGACGGCTTTCAAGGCGTGGGCGGATTCCGGCTTTATGGCCGCCGCCGGAGACTGCAAGTGCATCGTGCTGGGACCCGGTGAGCTGTCGGTGGCACATTCTACCCGGGAAAAGGTCAGCATTGCGGAACTGAACAAGGCTGCGGAGATCTACGCGGACATTGCGCTTCAGTACTGCGGGTGCTGAGAGCCGAAGCGAAGCTGCCGACAAAGGAGAATGTATATGCGTAAGATAACCGTCGCTGTGGCGCAGATCGCCTCTTCCGATGATTTTGCGGAAAACTACGCAAAAGCCGAAGCTATGATCGCGGAGGCTGCGGAGAAGGGTGCGCGTCTCATTGTATTTCCGGAAAACATGAACCGCATGGGCGCATATTCTCCGGAATATCGCGAGACCATTCCCGGAGGCGAGTGCTGCAGGAGGCTGTCCGCCGCGGCAAAAAAGTATGGACTCTGGGTACATACCGGTTCCATCAAGGAGATCAGCGAAGACCCGTACAAGGCGTACAACACCGCCATGCTCTATGCGCCGGACGGCACCATGGCGGCCAAATACCGCAAGATCCATCTTTGCGACATGTCTGCCCGGCCGGGCAGCCGCAGTCAGGAATCCGACCGCATGCTCCCCGGCAGCGAGGTGGTGGTGGCGGACACGGAACTGGGCAAGATCGGAATGGCCATCTGCTATGACATGCGATTCCCGGAGCTGTTCCGCCTGATGGCGCTGCAGGGCGCGAAGATCATCTGCCTGCCCGCCAGCTTCGGCATAACCACCGGCTGCGCACACTGGGAGGTCATGCTGCGAACCATGGCCATCCACAACCACTGCTACGTGCTGGCTTCCGGACAGTGCGGTACCACCGCGGGTGGACTTGTCCGCTGGGGACACTCCATGATCGTCGATCCATGGGGCACCGTCCTTGCGGAGGCCGGACAGGAGCGGGAGGCACTGCTGACGGCGGAGATCGATCTGGACTACACAGACGAGCTGAAAGAACGGCTGGGCAGCCTGACCAACCGGCGGGAGGACGTTTACCGCCTGATGGGTATATAAACCGAAAGGATATCACAAAGGGCCTGTTGCAAAATAGGAATACCTGCAAGAGGAGCATGCACTCCTGGCAGGGGATGTGTGAAGGGAGCGGTCTTGGAGCTCCCCACAAGGTGAATTGCCGCGCAGCGGCAAGAGAAGGCAGCCTGGGCTGTCACGGTTCAAATCACCGGCCCGCAGGCGAAAATTCCGCAAGAAGTTTATGACTTCTTGCGGAATTTCAAGGAGGCGTTGCAAAATGCAACGCCTCCTTTCTTTTTATTTCTGGTAATCGTATTTGCACTTGGGACACTTGGGATAATCGAAATCGTGGATGGCACCGCAGACAGGGCAGGTCTTCTGGGGCAGAGTATCGCTCTGAAGCTCCGTGCACTCTGAATAAAACTCCAGCTTGCGGCATCGGGGACAGATGTAAATGTCGGTTTCCAGCGCGCCGGAAAGCAGGTTCGGAAGGTCACCCAGCAGCCAACCGGTCTTGCCCAGCTGAATCCGCTCCCGGGAGAGGAAACGCATGGGTTCCTGACAGCGCAGACAGTTCAGATTTTCCATAAAAGCAGCTCCCAAACAGTATTTGTCTTGCTGGACATCATGGTAGCACAGAAAGCGTCGGGGCGCAACCGGTTCTGAGAGAGAAGAGACCGGTGAACAAAAAAACAGAGGACACGCTTTTGCGTGTCCTCTGTTTCTGGCGGAGAAAGAGGGATTCGAATAAGCGATACATAATTCTTTTTGTCCATAAAATTTAGTTTGTTTAATTCAGAATTATTAGGCTTTTCTGTCGGTCAGTCCATAGATTTTTTGATATTGTAATGTATAAAGGGTCACAATAAGGGTCATTATGCGCAAACTAATTTGCGCATAACTCTTAACGGTACCCCGGCAGAGCCAGTGGTTGACTTTGTCAACGACAAGCCTAAAAGAAACTGCGGGCTACATAAGCGTCCGCAGTTTCTTTTGAGTTTATCATGGCATCCAATTGAATATGTGGCCGTTTAACAGCATGCCATAATAAAATTGCTGTCTATTTCGTTTTCTGGATATTTGTTCAAAAGTGATAATATTTTGATTTTTACATTATTTAAACGCATTTTGAGCAAGCCAGCACATTTCTCTGTGAGCATACATACAATTTGACTGATGTTGGCAGGCAATCTCCGGCTCAGTACACTCGATAGAACAATCAAAGCCGCCGTCTGCATCAATATGGACTGTGATCAGAACGGGTTTTTTCGTATATGGACACTCTTCGTAGGTGTCTTTGAAAAAATACATTGGTACCTCCGACTACACGGTGGAAACAGGACAAGAAGCCGCAAGGATGCTCTGCCAGCCGTCATTCGGGTGAGGCGGGGGGAGAATAGTGTTCGCCTAAGCGGTTTAGTTTTTTTAAGGCGTTCAGAACAGTAACTTTCCGGTCGGCATTTTCACTGTCTTTAATATGATCCCTGTAATACTGTATCAACGGCTCATCCGGATTGTTGGAACTTTCCCGGGCCGCTTCCAGGAATTGGCCGGGTGTCAGTCCGGTCAGTTTTTTGAAGATGCGATTGAAGTATGAGGAAGACCCAAAACCTGCATACTGGCTGGCTGCGTTGATATTAAAATTTACGTTTCCGCGGTTCATGTAAAGGGTTGACAGCACACGGCGGATACGCATGTAGTGCAGGCAAGTGGATATGACAACGCCGGTTTCTTTTTGAAATTGGGAACAGAGATAGCTTTTATTGAAGCCAAGGGCGGATGATAATGCAGAGAGATCATACGGGTCTGAATAATGAACCTCAAGATATTTGATGGTTTTTTTAATAAGGGGAGAGTAGTTGTCGGTATCAAAGTAAGCGGAATCAAGGGACTCAATACTCCTATGATCAATCAGATATAAGAAAGCGGACAAGAGCGTGTCGATCAAATCGGTCTTATTGGGGTGATCCGAATAATGCAGAGAAACAATCCGTTCCAGAACGAGATTCAGCTGAGGAACGTTTTGAACCCAAAGTGGAGCCCCGGATTCAAATAGTTCGAGCAGATCGCTGTCAAAAACATGGAATTTTAGTTCATAAAACAAACCCAGTCCGAGGTTGGATTGATCCGTACCATGCGGTGCATCGGGCGGAAAAATCATCAAATCCCCCGGAAGGAGTGGGTATTCCGCATGGTGTCCCACAAGCAGTGTATTTCCCTTGCGCAGATAAAATAAATGGAAAAAGGTGTCTGAATGCATTTGGGTTTGCCAACCGGAAGGCATTTCGGTTTTGCCTGCCCACAGAAGATGTGTTTTCTCCATTGTAAAGACCCCCTTATAGAAGGCGTCGTGAATGTTTGGCGTGTATGGTTGCTCATAATATAGCAAATTTTTTTGAAATTTGCCAGATGCGCTTTCGAAAGCTATAATCTGATATTTGGCAAAAAGCTGAAAACGAAAATACGCGGAAGTGGTAGATTGACTAAAAACGGCCTTGACTAATTGGTTAATTCGCTAAAGCGGCGGTTTTTTGGGGGGAGGACGAGCGGAGAAAAATGCGTTTGTCAGGAAAACCAACCGCAGAATCAAATTGCCGTACGCCCAAATATCGGACTATTGTTCTGCGAGGACGGAGTATTGACCGCGTGCCGCGGAATGTGTATCGTGATATGCACAACACAGGGCGCAGCAGGTTGCCGATTAAACAGCAGAACGGAGAAACAAACGGCGGCTTGTTTGTGAACTGAAAATTCTTTTTGGAGGAGAGCATTTATGAAACGATTCTTGTCTCTGTGTTTGGCATTGGTTATGCTCCTGGCACTGGTGGCCTGCGGCGGTGATAAGCCCGCAACCTCTGGTGCTCCCAGCAACCCCAGCAACCCCAGCAGCCCTGCTGCACCCTCCCGCACCAAGCTGGTATATCCCTTGACCGGTATCGGCAAAAGCATGGACCCCCATGCTACGACCATGAGTGTTGACATGATGGTTACCGAGCAGGTCTATGAGGGTATGCACCATATCAAGGAAGACGGCACTCTGGAGCCCTGCCTGGCCACCGGCTATGAGATTTCCGCTGATGGTCTGACCTATACCTACAAGCTGCGTCAGGGCATCAAGTTCCACAATGGTGACCCCGTGACCGTGGAAGACGTTGTGTACTCCTTCCAGCGCTGTATTGACAATAAGTACAGAGGCTCCTGGCTGCCCAACCTGACTGCAGTCGAAGCCATTGGTACGGATGCGGTCAAGTTCACGCTGTCTGCTCCCAACGCCGTGTTTGAGACCTCTATGAACATGGTTCCCGTGGTGTGCAAGAAGGTCGTCGAAGAGATGGGCGACAATTTCGCACTTCAGGTATCTGAAGCCGGTTCCGGCCCCTATCGCTTCGTGAGCTATGATCCCAACAACAAGATCGTTCTGGAGGCCAATCCTGATTATTGGCGTGGTGAGGCCGCCATCAAGACCATTGAGTACGTCATTATCACCGACGCAGCTGCCCGTCTGATGGCTCTGGAGAGCGGCGACATTGACTTTTCCGCCGTCAGTGCCAACGATCTTGCTATCGTGCAGGCCAACAAGAATCTCGTGGTGGAGCCCGTTACTGCAAGAGCTACTTACTTCATCGCCCTCAATACCCGCAATGACAAGAGTCCCCTGTATGATAAGCGCGTGCGTCAGGCCATCGCTTACTGCGTGAACAAGGAAGATATCATTGCAATCGCGGTGAGCGGTCAGGCCGTGGTGGCCGATACCTTCGTTTCTCCCTCTATTCCCGATGCACCCAAGAACGAGGAGATGCCCCTCCGTTATACCCGCAACATCGAAAAGGCCAAGGCTCTGCTGAAGGAAGCCGGCTATCCCAACGGCTTTGAGATGACCATCTCCTGCGGCGGCGGCACTTATATCCCCATTTCCGAGGTGTTCCTGGAGAATCTGGCAGAGATCGGCATCAAGGCCACCATTCAGAATGGTGAAAAGGCCAGTCTTCTCAGTGATGCCCAGACCAATCCCGAGACCGTCTATGACACCTTCCCCTTTGGCTGGTCCTGGGGTGTCAGCTATAACGAGTATGCCGGTTGGTACCGGTCCGATGCGGAGCATCTGCCCCATGCCTACCAGAACAAGGAGTTCGATCAGGCACTGGTTGACAGCATGAAGGTTGATGCGCTGGCTGCCAAGTCTCTGGAAGCACGTAAGGCCGGCTGGGCCAAGCTTGACGAGTATCTGACTGACTTCTGCGCTATCATTCCTCTGTACAATACGATCAACAATCAGGTATGGAACAAGGATCTGAACGCTGTGACTTATAGCCTGAGACCTTATTTCTATGACTGGAGCTGGAAGTAAAGCAATCAGCGGATATTAAGCTTTGTTACTGGCGGGGGGGAGGAGGAATCCGCCCCCCCGCGCTGTTTGTTCACAAAATACTGAAAAGGGAGGAATCACTGTTCCATGGGACGTTATGTGTTAAAAAGATTCCTGTTATTGATCCCTGTGCTGCTGGTGGCATCCTTTATGATTTACGGCTTGATGGCGTTGGCTCCCGGTGATCCCGGAACCGCCATCCTGGGAACCGACGCCACGCCGGAGGAGATCAAGGCCTATAATCATGCGGTGGGATTTGATCGGCCGTTTTTGGTTCGTTACGGTAACTTTTTGAGTGATCTTCTTCGCGGAGATTTGGGGATTTCCTACCGCACCAAGCAGCCGGTTATGAATGAAATTCTTGCCCGTATGCCGGTGACGGCAACCATAGCATGCCTGAGCGTGCTCACTGCGGCCCTGGTTGGCGTTCCGCTGGGTGTTCTGGCGTCAGTGAAGCAGGGCGGCCTGTGGGATACTCTGCCCACCAGCATGTCCATGGTGATCCCTGCCATTCCCGGCTTCTGGCTGGGCATGCTGCTGCTGTATCTGTTCGCGTTCAAACTGGATCTGGTGCCATCCTTTGGCGTGGAGGATCCGTTGGGGTATTTGCTTCCGGTTTTTGCAAACAGCTTTGGCAGTGCGGCACGCCTGCAGCGCTATACCCGCAGCTCCATGGTGGATATTTTGCAGACCGACTATGTCCGCACTGCCCGCGCTAAGGGCGCCAAGGAGCGGGTGGTTATCTGGAAGCATGCCATGAGAAACGGTTTGCTGCCCGTCGTTACCAGTATTGGTAGTACGCTGGGTGCCATGCTGGGCGGCGCCATCGTGATGGAGAGCCTGTTCTCCCTCCCCGGTCTGGGAACCCTGACCCTTACTGCACTCAATATGCGTGATGCGCCGACTGTGGTGGCTTCTGCGCTGTTTGTGTCCGTACTGTTCAACACGATCCTTGTGCTGACGGATCTGGCCACTGCATTCCTCGATCCTCGTGTCAAGGCGAGATACTCTAAGTGAAAGAGGTGCTATATGGATAATAAAAAACGGCGCGCCCGCAGTATTGCGCGTCTGAAGGAAACCTGGCGCCGCTTCAAGAAAAACAAGCTGGCGGTGTTTGCCCTGTGCCTGCTGATCGGCATCATCTGTGTTGCCCTGTTTCGTCACGCTATCGTTCCCTACGATCTGGCGATCAAAACGCATGCTTCTGAGAGACTTCAGCCCCCCAGTGCAGAGCACTGGTTTGGTACCGATGGCCGCGGCCGTGATGTGTTTGCCCGTGTCATCCATGGTGCACCGACTTCCATCTTTATTGGCCTGTCGGTTTCTGTCGGTTGTCTGATTCTGGGCGGACTCATGGGTCTCGCCGCCGGCTTTTTCGGCGGGCGATTTGACATGATTATCATGCGCCTTGCAGACATGATCTCCGTAATGCCGGGAACGCTGCTGGCCATTGTTATGGTGTCTGTCCTTGGGCCCAGTCTGACCAATATGATCATCGCCCTTGTATTCTGTAACATCCCGGGTGTTGCCCGTTTGACCCGGTCTGCAGCCTTGACGATTTCCTCCCAGGAATATGTGGAGGCTGCACGAGGCGGCGGTGCCAGCAGCCTGAGAAATATTCTGACCCACGCAGTTCCCAATGCTTCCAGTTTGTTGATCATTCAATTTACCCAGAACACTGCCACCTTCATCCTCAGTGCGGTTAATCTGAGCTTCCTGGGTCTGGGCGTACAGCCCCCCGCTCCCGAATGGGGCGCCATGGTCAATGACGCACGCGAGTTTTTCCGCACACAGCCGTATCTGATGATGTTCCCCGGTCTGGCCATCATGCTGACCGCATTGTCCATCAATCTGGTGGGTAATGGTCTGCGCGATGCGTTGGATCCCAAAATGAAGACTTGAGAAGGGGGTTATGGACATGAAAGAAGTAAATGCAGCCCCGTTTATCGAGGTCAAAGATCTGGAGATTATCTACAAAACGGATTTGGAGACGGTCCATGCCGTCAATGGCATCAGTTTTACTCTGGAAAAGGGCCAGACCCTCGGTATTGTGGGTGAGACCGGTGCAGGTAAGACAACCACAGCCCTGTCCTTGCTGAAACTGCTGCCGCCCCGTACCGGCAGAGTGGTGAATGGTACCATCTGCGTGGAAGGTCAGAATGTGATGGAGATGGATGACCAGACACTGCGCGAGATGCGCGGCGGCAAGATCGCCATGATCTTCCAGGATCCCATGACTGCACTGAATCCCGTCATGACCGTTGGCGAGCAGATCGGCGAGGCGATCCTGCTGCACAACGCTGATATCACCAAGGCACAGCTGCAGGCGCGCGTCGAGGAGGTCCTGCAGATGGTGGGCATCCCGGCCACTCGCTACAGCGACTATCCCCATCAGTTTTCCGGCGGTATGAAGCAGCGTGTGATCATCGCCATGGCTCTGTCCTGTCAGCCGGCAATGATTATTGCGGATGAGCCTACCACTGCGCTGGATGTCACCATTCAGGCACAGGTGCTGTCCATGATGCGCGACCTGCGTGACAGACTGGGCACCGCTATGATCATGATCACCCATGATCTGGGCATTGTTGCTCAGACCTGTGACAATGTGGCCGTTATGTATGCCGGCGAAATTATCGAGACCGGTACCTCCGTGGATATCTTTTGCGCAGAGAAGCATCATCCCTACACCGTGGGTCTGTTTGGCTCCATTCCCAACCTGAAGGTAAAAACCAGACGGCTCAGCCCCATTGTCGGACTGATGCCGGATCCCACCAATCTGCCCAAGGGCTGTCCGTTTGCTCCGCGATGTGACAAGTGCATGGAAATCTGCAAAACGGAAAAGCCGGGCGTCTACAAAAACGGTACACACCAGATCCGCTGCCATTTGTATGCGAATAATGCAGAGGAGGTCGTATAATGGAACAGAATATGAATGCCCCTTTGCTGGAAGTAAAAAACCTCAAAAAGCACTTTCAGGTCTCCAAGGGTCTGCTCCACGCGGTAGACGGTGTGGATTTGACTATCATGGCCGGACAGACGTTGGGCGTGGTAGGAGAGTCCGGCTGCGGTAAGTCCACTTTGGGCCGCACGATTCTGCGTCTCATTGAGCCTACCAGCGGCGAGATGATGTTTGAGGGCGAGAATTATGCCGACTATTCCAAGCGGAAGATGCGGGATATGCGTAAGAACATGCAGATGATCTTCCAGGATCCCTATTCCAGTCTGGATCCCCGTAAATGCGTGTCAGATCTGATCGCCGAATTCATGATCATCAACAAGACATACAAGACCAGAGCGGAGATCTATAAGCGTGTCGATGAACTGATGGACACGGTTGGTCTGGCCAAGCGACTGACAGACGCCTATCCTCATGAGCTGGACGGCGGCCGCCGCCAGCGCATTGGTGTGGCTCGTGCCCTGAGCCTGAACCCCAAGTTTATTGTCTGTGACGAGCCTGTTTCTGCACTGGATGTTTCCATTCAGGCTCAGATCCTGAATCTGCTGATGGATCTTCAGGAAGAGTATCATCTGACTTATATGTTCATCACCCACAACCTGAGCGTGGTCAAGCATATCTCCAATGATATCATGGTCATGTATCTGGGTAAGTGCGTGGAGCGTGCCTCCTCCGATGAGCTGTTTGCGAATCCTATGCATCCCTACACCAAGGCACTGCTCTCCGCCATCCCTGTCCCTGATATTTCCATGCGTGAGGCGAAGATTCAGACCATCAAGGGTGAGGTCACCAGCCCCATCAACCCCAAGCCTGGCTGCCGTTTTGCAAATCGCTGCGAGTTTGCCACTGCGGCTTGCCGCGAGGTGGAGCCGGAACTGACGGAAGTACAGCCTGGACACTTTGTTGCCTGTAGTCGACTTGCTGAAATCGGATGAATCTCTTAGGGGATGATTGCGGAACGATTATGTCAAAAGAAATGCGTGGGAACATGCTTTGAGAAAACGGTACAAAAGCGATTCGGGCGAGTCTGCTCCCTTGAAATCGCAATAGCAGTCGTTTGGATTTTATGCGCATCTGTGCAAGCTCTGCGCAGGTGCGCATTTTCTTTAATTAAGGGAGAAAAGCGGAAAAATGCTGGATGTGCTGATCAAACGTGTGGAAGTGTTTGACGGAAGTGGGGCACCGTCTGCCGTACAGAACGTGGGCGTTCTGGATGGAAAGATCGTTTCTGTCTCCGGCAAAAACGATCTTGAAGCAGCTGTCGTGATCGATGGAACCGGACTGTCTCTGGCTCCGGGCTTTATCGATGCTCATACTCATTCGGATTCCCAGCTCTATGACAACCCCTCCCGTTGGGAGAAACTGAAGCAGGGCGTGACCACCGAGATCGGTGGTCAGTGCGGTTGGTCTCCTGCGCCGTATCTCCCGGATGCTCCGGCGGATTTTCAGGAATACATTGGCCCTGAAAAAGCGAAGTATCATTACGCTACTTTCGGCGAGGCTATGGAAGCCTTGGAACATAAACAATTTGGCTGCAATCAGGTTAATTTTGTTGGACATTTGTATTTGCGCGGCAGTGTTGTCGGTATGCGTGCGACGCCTGCAACGGCCAAGGAGATTAACCGTATGTGTGGCCTGACGGAAGAAGCTATGCAGTCCGGCGCATTTGGCTTTTCCACAGGTTTGGTTTATGGCCCTGGCCTGTTTTGCGATACGAAAGAACTGACAGCCATCGCCAAGGTGGTCGGCCGCTATGGAGGCAGGTATTCCACCCATATGCGCGACGAGGGTGATCGTCTGATTGAATCTGTAGAAGAGGCCATCCGCATCGGCGCGGAGGCAGGCATCCCTGTGAACATCTCCCATATGAAAGCAATGTTCCCAGATAATTACCGGAAGATCGACACTGTGCTGGAGATGATTGAGAAGGAAAATGCCCGAGGGGCGTGCATTACTTTCGATGTATATCCCTATGAGGCCTGCTCGGCAGGCATTATGTCCACGCTGCCGCCCAGTTATGTTGCAAATGGAAGAGACTGGATGGTAGAGCATTTGACTGGGGAAAAGAATATTGAGGCTTTGCGTAAGGCAATTTATGATCCCACGGAAGTTTGGGAGAATCCTGTAGCTAAAATCGGTATCAAAAATATGCTGATCGCCACCGCGGTCAACACTCCGGAACTGGTTGGCAAACGTATTTCCGACTATGCAGAAGAAAAGGGCCTGGATGACATCGCGGCATACGCCGAAGTGATCCGGCTGAATCGGGGAGATGTGCAGGATATCCGTTTTGCCATGAGCGAGAAGAATATTGAGCAACTATATGCCCATCCCTGTTGTATGGTGGGTTCTGACGGTTTGTTCAGAGGCGGTATTGCAAAGACTCATGTTCGGGCATTTGCCACATTCCCCAGGTATCTGGGACATTATATCCGCGAAAGAAAAATTTTGCCTTTTGCCGAGGGTATTCACCGTATAACGGGTATGCCTTCAAATGTGTATGGATTAAAGGGGAAGGGCTATATCCGGCAAGGTTACGATGCAGATATGGTTCTTTTTCATAAAGATACCGTTGGCGCAAAGGCTACTTATATCGATCCGTATATTCCCAATGAAGGCATTCACATGGTATTTGTAAACGGAAAAGCGGCAGTGGTAGATAATGAACTGACCGGAGTGATGGAAGGCCGCTCGATTCTGTTTCCAAGATAATAGGAAGCCTCTGGTGTGGAGAATTGTCGTTATAGGTTACAGTAGTTGTATCAATCATCATGAGAAAGTAACAGACACAGCACGATAAGGAGGAAAAACATATGTTAAGCAGCAGAGACCGGGAGTTAATCGCAGCGGTGGATCTGCACCGGGATCTCATTGTGGAAATGGAAAAGACCCTCTGGGGGTGTCCGGAGGTTGGCTTTAAAGAGTGGAAAACCACGCGGATCCTGCGGGAAGCATATGAAAAACTCGGATATACGGTGTTTGCTCCCGAAGATATTCCCGGATTTTATGTGGATATCGACACTGGCCGGCCGGGACCTAAGATTTTGTTCTGCGGTGAGTTGGATGCGCTGCGTATTCCCGCTCATCCGGAGAATGTAGATGGGTGTGTTCACGCCTGTGGACACCATGCACAATGCTGCGGTGTGCTGGGCGTGGCTGCTGCGTTGACGGAACCGGGCGTTCTGGACGGCTTGTGTGGTTCCATTCGTCTGATGGCGGTGCCGGCGGAAGAAAGTGATCCTACAGGTTTTCGCAAAGAGCTGATCAAACAGGGGACTCTTCGGTTTGAAACCGGTAAGCGTGAATTCATGCGCCGGGGCTATATGGATGGCGTCGATATTGGCTGTATGCTTCATACGAATAACAGAGAACCGTTTGATTTCGCTTGCGATACAAGGGGCAGTATCGGAATTATGAACAAAACGATTCGCTTCCTCGGAAAATCCGTTGCGCACGGAGCAACGTCCTATCTGGCAGTGAATTCTCTGAGCGCGGCGACCCTCGCTATTCAGGCGATCAATACGCTGCATGAGACATTCCGTGGTGAGGATTGTATCATGATCGGCTATAATTTCCCGAATACACCGGCGACGACTCTTGGTGAAACGGTTCTGGCTGTGAAAATCAAGGGAGCTTCAATGCAGGCAATTGAGGATGCAAACAAAAAGATCAGCAGAGCTGCGTTTGCGGCAGCCACCGCCATCGGAGCTACGGTGGAAATCAGTGATCAGATGGTCGGTTATGCGCCCATGCGATCCAATGATAAGCTGCTTTCTGTGATGCGATCCTGTATGGAAGATCTCGTGGGAAAAGAGAGAGTGGAGTTCCGTGAAGTTGTCAATAAGGGCGCCACGGATATGGGCGATGTGGCCCATGTGATTCCTTGTATTCACCCGTTCGTTTGCGGCGGCTCTGCTTCGGTACATTCCACCGCATTTGCGATTGCGGATCCTGATCGTGCTTGTGTCAACGCGGCAAAGGTGCAATTGATGCTGGCAGATCGGCTGCTTTCCGATAATGGCCGTCTTGCTCATGAAGTGATGGAGAGCTTTGTTCCTGTGGCGAACTCTTTTGAGGAACACCTTGCCAATGTGGAAAAAACAGCTTCTGTCATGGAGTCGGAACTGGAGTGCAGCGAAGACGGTGATAAGTACATTGCGTCTATGCGGCGGGTATAGTAAAAGCATAAGGAACCTTTCCTTGTATAGGAATTCGGATGTCAATCTAATATACATGGTGAAAGAAACGCTGTGTGCGCAGAAATGGACAGTAGCGGATAGGCCTGTCTCACGGCGCAGAGTGGCTTTTCAAACAAGTACGAACTGGATATGGATGGACTCTCTGTGTTACACCTGAACAGCGAGGGGTATCATATCCTCATCTGAATTGCCATTCTGCTGCAGAACCGCATTTTCTCCAAGCGATCTCCTGCGGCTCGGCAAGCAAAAAACTACAGTTGCGAGATTTGGAGCGCGGATATATGAACCGGAAAATAAAGGAGAATTATCACTGGCTGATTGCGGTACTGGTGTTTCTGGAGATGTTGGTCTACGGAGGGCTGATCAACAGCGGCGGTGTGTATATTCAACCTGTCAGCAATGGTTTGGGTGTCAATACAACGGCCTATGCTCTTGCCGATATGCCCTATACCGTTGTCGCTTTTATCAGCACCTGCCTGAGCGGATTTTTATTTAAACACTTCGGCTATAAAAAGACAGCCACGGTTTCACTGGTGCTTTTGTCCCTGGCGTTGGTGATATCGGCAACGTCGGACAATATCTTTGAGTTTGCCTTCGGCAAATTTCTGTTCGGCATGAGTTACGGTGCCTGTTTTACTGCAGGTTCTGTGCAGATCATTAAAAGTTGGTTTTGGAAGCATCAGGGATTGGTGTTGGGTGCAGTTTCCATGTCCTCGGGGATAGGAGGAAGCCTGATGACGATGCTGTTGACCAACGAGATCCGGTCAAGAGGATGGCGCAGTTCCTACATGATGACAGCGGTTATTGTTGCCGTCATTGCGGCGCTGTATCTCCTGATTAAGGATCGGCCAGAGCAAGTGGGGCTGCAGCTATATGGATACGGGGAGGCCGTGGAAAGCAAACATGCGCGTCAGGGACGGACGGACTTCTCGGGCTATCCGTTAAAGGAGCAGCTCAGGCATTCGATGTTTTATCTGATGTGCGGGTGTGTGTTGGTCAGCTGCGTGTGCATCTTCACCACCAGCGGCTTTATGGTGCCGCATTTTATCAGTCAGGGTTTTACGCCGGATCAGGCGGCCATGTATCAGAGTGTGTATATGCTGATGCTGTCGGCGGTGAAACTGCTGCTGGGTTTCTTGTATGACCGGTTTGGATCCAAACCGGTGATGGTCGTCTGTATGCTGTGCGCTGTGGTGGCTCAGGGTATTTTGGCATATACCAATGATTCCGTATTGTGTTGGATTGCAGTAATACTCCTTGCTGCTGGCCTGTGCATGTCCTCCATTATGGTCCCGCTGATCGCAGCTGACTTGTTTGGGTATGAGGCATCCCTGAGCGTAAATGGCATTTTTGTCGGTTTGGCGGTGGCGGCATCATTGTTCTCCAGCCCCATCAGTAGCATGTGCTACGATGTGACCGGGGTTTATACCCCAGTCTACAGAGTGACTTCTGTAGTCTTGCTTGGAGTTCTTGCAGTATATTTGCTGATGTTTTCCATGGCAAAAAAAGAGCAGGCACGTTTCGCACGGAGAATTGACAGGCAGCAGGATATATCGCAGATGGTGTGATTTTGGAATTAGGCCTCGTATCCTGTGGTTTTAACCTGCATAAATATCATCTGAAACAGCAGGTTATGCAAAACGCCGCATGACGAAGGCAAGCAAATACACCTCGGGATTTTGCAGAAAATCCCGAGGTGTATTTGCTTTGCCTATTTCTGTAAAAAAGGTTTCCACATCTGCTGTTTCCTGGAAGAAAGTCGTTGGGGCTCCATTTGGAGCCCCAACGACTTTCTTCCAGGGGTTATTTTACAGCGCCTATCCGCTGCTGTTATGTTGGGAGCGGGGGCCGTGTTCGTTTGACGCTGTGTTCAGACAGGCCAAAGCACATTTGCCAAGAGCCTGCATGGAGCGGAACATGTCTTCCATTGTACAGGGCTGGTAGTTCAGGATCGGTTCATTTTGAAAACTTTTCTCGATTTCAGGGGAACCGGATGAAAATGCCCGACGGAAATCACGGGGGGGTATGCCTACCATGGATTTGAATGTACGGCTAAAATAACTCAGAGAAGAAAAACCACTGCTTTCATAGGCAGTAAAAACATCTTGTCCGTAAAAAGCAAGGACATGAATCGCACGTCGGATACGTACGAAATTCAAGTAATCGATAATTGAGAAGCCGGTATTTTTGCTAAAAGAAGTGCTTAGATAATTTTTGTGATAGCCAAGAGCGTTTCCCATGTTCTCCATGGAAAATTTGCCTGTGGAACTATTGTCAATATAGGCAAGGATCGAACGCGTCGTCGCATTATAACAATCTGTTTGTATATATCGTGATCCGGGATTGTTGTAATGGACGTCTTTGAGGAAAAGCTGCAAAAGCAGAGGCGAAAGAAGACAATCAGTGTTGTCGATGATTTGAGGATTCTGAAAATGCCAGTATTGGATGATATGGTACAGCGCTGGCTGCATGAAACTGCAGTTTTCTAAAGGAGAAAGAAACGTGCATAGGTGCTCCTGGAAAAATACATCGTTGAGGAGGATTTTAAATTCATAGGCTTCAAAACCATCCTGATTGAACGGAAAAGCTCCATGTCGAACTCCGGCAGGAATGGAAAAAAATGATTCTGCCTTGATGTGGATGGGCTGCTCATCAATGATGAAAATGGGGCTTCCGGAGAGAATATAGTACACTTGATGACAAGTGTGGGTGTGCAGCTGCATTTTTTGGCCAGCCGACATCTTGACGTGGTTTGCCCAAAGTAGAGTGATCCGATTGTTCATAATTTCCTCCTGCGAGTTTAAAAGAACAAAATGATTAATGATGTTTTTCAAAATACTCATGTACAAACGGGCCGGAGTATGGAAATAAAACGATGGAATATAAATAAATTGCCCTTAAATCAAAGAATTCTTAAGAAAAATCAAACGGGACAATATGAAAAAGTGCATAGAATAATGAAAATATCTTTCGTTGATTATACCGCTAAAGAGGGCTACAATTCAAGGTAGGAAACAGAAAATATATAATTTTCAAAATACTCATTGCGCATGTGAGCAGCGGACAGAAATTGAGCCAAAGTTAAAAATAATGAAAAAGTGTAAGGAGGATCAAACTGTGACAGGAAGCCATGAATTGCAGCCCAACAGCGGCCCTCTGGTCGGTTTAAAAGTCTTGGATCTGACCCGCGTTCTTTCCGGTCCCTACGCAGCAATGTGGCTGGCCAGCATGGGTGCGGATGTCATTAAAATCGAGAATCCCAAGGATCCTGATGTATCCCGCGCCTACTATCCGGTCGTCAACGGCAAGAGCGCCTATTATTCCACAATGAACCGAAACAAGCGCTCCATCACCTTGAATCTGAAAGCGGAGGAAGGTAAAAAGCTCTTTCTGGAACTGGTGAAAGATGCCGATGCCGTCATTGAAAACTTTCGGCCCGGTGTGATGGACAAACTGGGGGTCGGTTACGAGGAACTAAAAAAGGTGAATCCCGGCATCGTATATGCTTCCATCTCCGGCTACGGTACCTATGGCCCCTACGCCAAAAAGCCCGGCTATGATGTAGTTGCACAGGCGATGAGTGGTCTTATGGCGATTACCGGTTTCCCGGAAGGACCTCCTACCCGTGTGGGAAGTTCCATTGGTGACACGGTAGGCGGGGTGTCCAGTCTGGTGGCTTTGCTTGCGGCTTTGTACTGTAAAAACCGGACTGGGTTAGGACAAAAGGTGGAGATCGCGCTGGTGGATTCTCTCTTGGCGTTGAGTACTCCGGATTACGTCCGTTATTTCGTTGAAGGGCTGGCGCCTGTCCGCATGGGCAACTGCTACCGCAGTTGGGCACCTTACGGTACCTATCAGGCAGGGGACGGTTACTATAACATCGGCTGCGGTACGGATGAGTTCTTCTACAAACTGGCCCGGGCCATTGGTCACTCGGAAATGATTGACGACGAGCGGTTCCTTACCCATGAAGGCCGCGTGGAGAATCGCGAAGCGATGGATGCGGTTATCAACGAATGGGCCATGAGTCGGTCTGTTAAAGAAGTGTGCTCGGTTCTTGATGAAGCTGGTGTTCCCTGTGCCCCCGTCTATACCATCCGGGAACTGGAACAGGATGAGCACATTGCCGGCGCCCGTGATATGTTCCCCACCATCAACGAACCGGAGATTGGCACATTCCGCGTCACAAATCTCCCGCTTCGCTTTGCCGGAACCGGCTTGGCGCCCATCAAGGCTGCACCTGATCTCGGCGCCCACAATGCGGAGATCTATGGCGATTTGGGCTATTCGGAAGAAGAGTTGGTACGACTGCGCGAGCGGGGCGTGATCTGAAGATAATGATTGTATAGGAGGTTGTTATTATGGGACAGTTAACCGGAAAATATGCGGTCGTGACCGGTGCAGGCAGAGGCATTGGCGCCTGTATTGTTAAGAAGTTTCTGGCAGAGGGTGCGACAAAAGTAGCTCTGCTGGATATCAATGAAATCGATACCACCGAATTGGATCCTACTGGCGAGCGAGCGTTTGCCTACGTCTGCAATGTGGGCGATTATGACAATGTAAAGGCTGTGTTTGAGAAGATCTACGAGGATTTTGGCCGGATCGATGTTCTGGTGAACAATGCCGGCATCACCCGCGATGCGATTTTCCACAAGATGACCGTAGAGCAGTGGCATCAGGTACTCAATATCAACCTGAACAGCGTGTTCTATACCTGCCGCTGCGTCGTGGAGCGGATGCGTGCACAGAATTCCGGCCGTATTATTAACATTTCCTCTACGTCCATTCTGGGAAATCCGGGTCAGGCAAATTATGCGGCAGCCAAGAGCGGTATGATAGGCTTTACAAAGACGATTGCAAAAGAACTGGGGCGAAAGACCATTACCGTAAACTGTGTTGCACCGGGTGCCACCAATACAGAGATGTACATGAACGTGCCGCAGGAGATCCGGGATGCCGTGGCAAAGAACAAACCGTTCGGACGACTCGGCGAGCCTATGGAAGTTGCAAATACTGTCTCGTTCCTGGCCAGCGACGATGCCAGCTATGTTTCCGGTCAGGTGATTTCTGTAACCGGAGGTTCTTGATAGAAAGGACTGGTGTCGACATGAAGGAAGTTGTATTTGTAGATGGCGTGCGTACTCCCTTTGGAAAACTGGGAGGGGGATTGCGCAGTTTTTATCCGGCGGAATTGTGCGGAATGGTCATTCGTGAGCTGGTGGAGCGTACGGAGATCCAGAAGCGCGGCAAGGTAGATTGCGTGTTTATGGGATCTGCTGCCGGAGATGCCCACAGCTGCAACATGGCCCGTTATGCCAGCCTGTATGCCGGGTTGCCCCACGATACGGTGGCCAGCTTCATTGAAATGCAGTGCGGATCTGCCATTGACTGCATGAATCACGCTGCATGGAAGATCATGACCGGTTATGCAGATGTGGTCATCGCCGGAGGCGGAGAGTCCTACAGCCAGCGTGCCGCCCATTTCTCCATGGCAGTGGAACCCTATAAGCTGATCGCACCCACAGCCATCAAAAATCGCCTTTCTCCGGTGGATGATGAATGCATCGATATGGTGACCATTGCCAATCTGATGGCAGAACGCTGGGACGTTTCCCGCGAAGAATGTGATCGCTTTGCGGTGCGCAGCCAGACTTTGGCCAAGGAAGCCATGGAGAGCGGCTGGCTGGACGACCAGATCTTCTCCGTGGTGATTCCTGCCACCAAGAAAACGCCCGAGATCGTTATTTCCAGTGACGAACAGCCCCGTGTCACCACACTGGAAGGACTGGCCCGACTTGCTCCGGTCAAAGGAACCGGTGTTACCACGGCAGGAAATGCAAGTGGAAGAAACGACGGCGCTTCAGCTGTTTTGATGATGAGCATGGAGAAGGCAAAGGAGCTTGGTTATACGCCTATTGCCCGTTGGGTCGGCTCTGCCGAATCCGGCGTGGATCCCCGCTACATGGGCATCGGACCGGCGTATTCCAATGTCAAACTGTTGAAGAGATTCGGCCTGAGTCTGAACGACATCAGTGTCATTGAGTGCAACGAGGCTTTTGCTGCCCAGAATCTTTCCGTAATCCGCGAGATGGAGAATCAGATGGGCGGTACCATCGATCTGGACCGTTGGAATCCTCATGGCGGTGCCATTGCATTTGGCCATCCCAACGGTGCGTCCGGAACCCGCATTGCCATGTCTGCCATGAAAGAACTGAAGCGGCGGGGCGGCTATGGACTGATCTCCTCCTGCTGCGGCGGTGGACTGGGTGTTTCCACACTGATCGAGGCTTTATGAAATTGTCCTTTACGCAGATTTGCGCCGTAACAAACGGGTGCTGTGGAAATTTCACAGGAAGCGGATGGAATCCACTTCTATCGCTTTACCCGTGAGCAGATGACCTTCAGCCAGCCGCATTTACAAAACATTGCAAAAAATCGAATCGCTACTGCCGGTGTCAAACTGTCGTTTCGGACAGACAGCAGGACGCTTGGACTGCAGGTTGGTTTTTGCCCGGTTCAGTCCGCCAATATTATTCGCTGGATGTAACGGTAAACGGAGAATTCATCGGCGCACTGGATAATTTCTCCCATCTGGAGATGCCCAAAAGCCATGCGGAACAATCCTACGAATTGGGGGCAGACTCGGCAGAATTCTTACTGGGAGAAGGTATCAAGGATGTATGTATCCATCTGCCGTGGTCGTTCTGTGCCATGGGTGTGCTTTTGGATGTAGAAGAACGTATCCGAGAAATCGCCCGAGAGTTTTCAAACGTGTTTGTGATCCCCTGTTTCTATGCGATCCCGCATGAAGAAGAATATTTTGGAGATCTAAAGCTGCACCCCCAATGATGCCGGCTTTGAGCGCTATTTTCAGGCAGTGTATAAAAGCATCAGCAATCACATCAAAGACAATGATACCTGAAGTATACGTATGACATGATTGTGAATAGTAAATAAGCCTCTTTTCATTCGGGCCGCTGTGAAGTCTGCATATAGTGCCATGCAGGTTTTGCGGCGGCCCGCCTCCTTTTAACCGGGGTATAAACCGGGGCGAAGAAGAATTATTTGAAAAGAAAATGGAGCAGAGTCTCCCGTTGTGTGTCCGGTTCTATTTAAATTAATGAAAAACGATGCCCACGCCAATCAAATAGGTCGGCGTGGGCATGTCTTTTTGTATTGATCGCTTTGTGGAAACACGGATATTAGGCATTCGATACTCAGTTCCGTTATAGACCAAGTACAACAAGATAGAAGATGACTATTCCTGCTCTGACTTCAATGCCAAAACGATTTGACCGATGGAACGAAGAGAACAGAATGCATCGTCGATTGAACAGATGCGGTAGGTAATGATGGGCTCATTGGCAAATAGGGAGTGAAGCTCATCGTGGGGGATTTGGATAACCGCATTGCGGAAGCGTTGGGGCGTCATCCCAACCAATGCTTTAAAAATGCGGCTGAAATGTCCGGGAACGAAAAGTCCGCTGCATTCCCGTGCGGAGAAAAGGTCGTCACCGTAAAAAACAAAATGGATGATCGCCTGCCGAATCCTTACAAAGTGAATATAATCCACAATTGTGTACTGCGTATCCTGACGGAAGATTTTACAAAGATAAGACTTGTTGTAGCTCAATGCCTGCGAAAGATGATCCAGAGAGAGATCTTCTGCAAAATGATGTTCGATATAATGCAGGATCTTGCAGGTCGTGGGGGAAAAGCTGGAGGTGTCAATAAAATGCGATGTGATGTTGGCATAATGCAGATCCTTGACAAAAAAACGGAGGAGCAAATAGTTCAGAATGTGATTGATGTTGCGAACGTTTTGCGGATCTGCAGAAAGCCAGTTTTCATAAATATAATCGAACGCGGGCTGCAGTTGACCGTCATCCTGCATGGTACATGTGGATAAAAGCATGCCGGACAGGTTTTGATTCAAAAAGGGATCATGAACGATCATTTTGAGTTCATAGAGCTGCGCGGCTTGAGATACTGGAAGGGTGTGATGCTCCACAAAAGGTGGAATGAGAAAGCAGCATCCTTTGACGGCGGGGAAACTGTGTGAGCCGATAACAGGCGCAGTTTCTCCGGCTATAACATAGTAAAGCTGATAGCAGTTATGACTATGAGGCTGTTGAACGTGCCCTGCTGGAGCAGAAGGACGATTGATCCACATCAATTCTATGTTGTCTATATGGCAAGGCTCCTTTCTGATGACTGCGAAATTAACAAATATTCGCCTGGCGTTTGCGTGAAAAAATGCACCTCACAGATAGGCACTGAAACTTGTGTGTGAAATCAAAGGCAAAAAACGAAATAAAACCACAAAAATAAACTGAAATTGCGCTGGATTTCGGTGGTAGTCACCTGAGGGCCGGTTTTTAAAGGGAAAAACCACGGAAAAGACAAGAAAAATGGTGTAGTAAACAAGTAAAAATTCGCGCATACGACTACATTGACTATAACACGAAAAAGAGATTAGAATCAAGTTGAAAATAAAAATGCACACGCACATAAACTCACATATATTTGCATTAGAAAGGAATCATGGTGATCAAATATGGTCGGAATTGTTTCGTATGGCGCGTACATTCCATATTACCGTCTGAAAAAAAGCACCATTGCACAGGCGTATGGAAAGCGTGCAGGTAAAGGAGCCAAGGCTGTTGCATATTGCGATGAGGACAGCATTACGATGGCTGTGGCGGCTGCGCTGGATGCGGCAGTCGGCTGTGACAGAGATGCGCTGAAGGCGCTGTATTTTGCATCGGCATCCTCTCCGTATCAGGAAAAACAGGCAGCCACGCAGATCGTGGCAGCACTGGATGTGAATCAGAATCTGCGGACGGGCGACTTTGCCAATACGCTGCGTGCCGGTTCAGCGGCTATGCTGGCTGCCATGGATGCGGTCAAGGCTGGCGGCGGACAGGTGATGGTGACTATGAGCGATTGTCGTCTGGGTGCCGCTGACGGAAAATTTGAAAGTGATCTGGGCGATGCGGCTGCCGCATTTGTGCTGGGCGATGAGAATTTGCTGGCGGAGCTGAACGGCAGCGTCAGCGTGACCAAGGATGTGGTGGACCAGTGGAGAGCAGACGATGATGTCTATGTCCGCGACTGGGATGTTCGCTATGCCAACACCCAGCTGTATACGCCGCTGGTGACCAAGGCTGTGAAGGCTGTTCTGGGCCAGTTGGATCTGACTGCAGCAGATATTACCAAGGTGGTTCTGTATGGCCATGATGAAAAGACCCGCAGCGGTCTGGCTGCCAAGCTGGGATTCCAGCCCGAGCAGGTAGTGGCCGGTATGTACGGCGAGATCGGCAATACCGGCAACGCTGCGACCGGTCTGATGCTGTGCTCCGCTCTGGATAAGGCCAAGCCCGGCGACAAGATCCTGGTGGTGACCTATGGCGAAGGCTGTGACGCCATGGTCTTTACCGTGACGGACAAGGCGGAGACTTATCGGCCTGCCAGAACGGTGGAAAAGCTGCTGGCTCACAAGGATGAGGAACTGCCCTACGGCAAGTATCTGAAGTGGAAGGGCATGGTGGACTGTGAGCCCCAGAAGCGCCCTGCCCAGGAGCGTTCCGCTCTGCCGGATTATTTCCGCAACTATAAGAAGAACAACAACCTGTACGGCTGCCGCTGTACCGAGTGCGGCACGGCAGTGTTCCCGCCCCAGCGTGTGTGCGTCCATTGTCACGCCATTGATAAAATGGAACCCTATTGCTTCCTGGATAAGCAGGGCAAGATTCGCACCTTTACCATTGACGGTCTGTCCCTGTCGCTGGATTCTCCCAACATTCTGGTGGTTCTGGAATTCGAGGGCGGCGGCAAGCTGATGACGTATCTGGTGGACTGCAAGAAGGAAGATGTGTATGTGGGTATGCCTGTGCGGCCCACATTCCGCAAGATGTTTGAAGCAAACGGCGTCCAGACGTATTTCTGGAAGGTAGTCCCCGCAGAGGAGGTAGAAGCATGAGCGGTATTACAGATAAGGTAGCCATTATCGGCATGGGCTGCACCAAATTCGGTGAGCGGTTTGACACCAGCCGCGAAGATTTGATTCTGGAGGCCATTCAGGAGGCTCTGGAAGATGCCCACATGGAACTGAAGGACATTGATGCATTCTGGTTCGGTTCCTTCTATGAGATGCATGGTACGTCTCTGTCCAGCGTGATCAAGTCCGACTTCAAGCCTGTGACCCGCATTGAGAACAACTGCTGCACCGGCTCGGATACACTGCGCAATGCGGCCTACGCGGTCGCTTCCGGCGAGTACAAGGTGGTCATGGCTATCGGTATGGATAAGCTGAAGGATCACGGCTACAGCGGTAACCCCTTCGGTCATACTTACCGTGACAACACGGAACCTTCCTTCGGCGGGCCTGCCAGCTTCTCTCTGCTGGTGCCGGCATATGCCAATAAGTACAATGTTGCCTACGAGGATATGCGCGAGGCCATGGCCTGTGTCTCCTACAAGAACCATTACAACGGCTCTTTGAATCCCAAGGCACTGTACCGCAAGGAGATCCCCATGGAGCAGATCCGGAAATCTCCCATGATCTGCGAGCCCTATCTGACCATCATGGACTGCTCCGGCGTGTCCGACGGCTGCGCCTGCGCTATTCTAACCTCCACGGAGGATGCAAAGAAGTATCGTCCCGATCCCATGTACATCAAGGCGGCGGAGATCGTGGCCAGCTCCGGCACCGGCCTGTATGAAACCAGCTATGACTATACCACTGTGCTGGAGACAGAAGCTGCGGTGACCCGTGCTTATAAGAAGGCCGGCATTACCAATCCCGCGGAGCAGCTGGACCTGGTGGAGCTGCATGACTGCTTCACCATTACAGAGATCGTGCTGTATGAGACCCTTGGCCTCAGTGAGCGCGGTCAGGGCTGGCGGGATTCCATTGAAGGAAAGTATGCACTGACCGGCAAGCTGCCTGTCAACACGGACGGAGGCCTGAAGGCTATGGGACATCCCGTGGGAGCCAGCGGTATCCGTATGGTCTATGAGAGCTGGCTGCAGTACCATCAGAAAGCCGGCAAGCGTCAGCTGGAAAATGTGCGTCTGGGTATGGCCCATTGTCTGGGCGGTAAGCCGTGGAACAATGTCAGCAGCGTTATCATCGTAGGCGCTGATCTGGGTTGACGGAGGAAATGTCATGGAAGAAAAGCACGTAAGCAGACAGGGGCCGCTGGCCGGATTGAAGGTCATCGACCTGACCCGTGTTCTCTCCGGCCCCTTTGCAACTATGTGGATGGCCACCATGGGTGCGGAAGTGATCAAGGTGGAAAACCCCGGTGATACGGATGTAACCCGTACGTACCATCCTGGCATCAACGGAAAGAGTGCGTATTTTCCCACGGTCAATCACAATAAAAAGGCCATTACGCTGAATCTGAAAGCACCGGAAGGCAAGGAGTTGCTGCGGGAGCTGGTGAAGGATGCGGATGTGGTCATCGAGAACTTCCGGCCCGGCGTCATGGATAAACTGGAACTGGGCTATGAGGATCTGGCGAAGATCAACCCTGAAATCATCTACGCATCCATCTCCGGCTACGGCACCTATGGTCCCTACAGCCAGCGCCCGGGCTATGACGTCACGGCGCAGGCCATGAGCGGCCTGATGTTCCTGACAGGATTCCCGGATGCGCCGCCTACCCGTGTGGGTTCTTCCTTCGGTGATACCACTGCGGGCGTTAACATCGTGCTGGCAATTCTGGCAGCCCTGTATGACCGCAGTCAGACCGGACTGGGACAGAAGGTGGAGACTTCCCTGGTGGACTCTCTCATCAGCCTCAGCACTCAGGATTACATCCGTTATTTCGCGGCCGGACAGATACCGACCCGCATGGGTAATATCTATAAAACCTGGACTCCTTACGGAACATATCAGGCAAAAGACGGCTATTACAATTTGGGCGTCGGTACGGAGAAGCATTTCGCGCTGTTTGCAGAGGTCATTGAACAGCCAGAGCTGTCCAAGGATCCCCGCTTTATCGGACATGATGCCAGAGTGGCGCATCGTGAGGAGCTGGACGCATATATCAATGCGTGGGCGGCGGACAAGAACGTCAAGGATATCATTGCTCGCATGGTGGCCAAGGGCGTGCCCTGTGCCCCGGTGAATTCCATCGTGGAACTGGTAGAAGACGAGCACATTGCCGGCGCACGGGAGATGTTCCCCACGCTGCAGCAGGAAGGGATCGGAGAATTGAAGGTCACCAATATCCCGGTGAGATTCTCCAGATCCGGTTTGGCACCGCTGAAGTCTGCACCGGAAGTGGGTGCTGACAATGAGGAGATCTACGGAGCACTGGGCAAGACTCCGGAAGAGATTCGACAGCTGCAGGAAAATCATGTGATTTAAGCAAGGGAGGAACCTGTTATGAAGAAAATTGTTGTATGCGGCGCCGGTACTATGGGCGGCGGAATTGCTCAGGTATGTGCCAACGCCGGTTATGAAGTTTGGATGTATGATCTGACGGATGCGTTTGCCGAGGGCGGCAAGAGCAAAATCGCAACCGGTCTGGAGAAGCAGGTTGCCCGTGGCAAGATCACCGAGGCAGCCAAGCAGGAACTGCTGGATCGTCTGCATCCCACCAGCGACATCAGCTGTGCTGCGGACGCGGACCTGATCATGGAAGCTGTACTGGAAGATATTCAGGTGAAGAAGGACCTGTTTGCAAAGGTGGAGGCAGTTTGCCGTGATGATGCCATCATCGGTACCAACACCTCCTATATCCCCATCAGCACGCTGGCGGCGGATATGAAGCATCCCGAGCGTTTCCTGGGTATGCACTTTTTCAATCCCGTGTATGCCATGAAGCTTCTGGAAGTCATTCGCGGCGAGAAGACGGGCGACGCAGCTTTTGAGGCGGCGCTGGCCTTTGCCCCCACCATCGGCAAGACTCCTGTAAGCGTGAAGAAGGAAGTGCCCGGCTTTATCGTGAATCGTCTCAACAAGGCTGTCCAGGTGGAGGCCATGTATCTGTTGAACGAGGGCGTTGCTTCTGTGGAGGACATCGACCTGGCTGCTAAGCTGGGCCTGAACTATCCCATGGGCCCCTTCGAGATGATGGACGGCAATCTGGAACTGACCTATACCTGCTTGAATCTGCTGTGTGATCTGACCGGAGATGACAGGTATAAGCCCATCCCTGCGCTGGAAGAGCTGATTAAGGATGGTAATTACGGTCGCCGCACCGGCAAGGGCTGGTACGACTATACCGAACAGCAGAAATAATGATGGGGGAGTTATCCCCCTGTTTAGACGCAAAGGAAAGCTGGTGCCTTTATGCAGTTGACTTTTGAGCAGATTTGCGCTGTGACGACCGGTGCTGTGGAAGTTTCCCGGGAAGAGGATGGAATCCATTTCTATCGATTGACACGGGAACAGATGACCTTCAGCCAGCCCCAGATTCAGAATCTTGAGCCAAAACGAGTCTCTACCGCCGGCATCAAGCTGTCCTTCCGCACGAATAGCAGAACGGCGGGAGTGCGGGCCAAGATGCTGCCCGGTTCAGGCCGCAGGTATTATTCGCTGGATGTAACAGTGAATGGGAAATTCGTCGGTGCGCTGGACAACTTCTCTCATCTGGAGCTTCCGAAGAATTATGCGGAGCATCCCTATGAACCGGGGATGGAAGCGGCGGAATTTGTGCTGGGCGAGGGTGTCAAAAATGTGTGTATCCATCTGCCGTGGTCTGTCTGCGCTGTGCTGCAGGAACTGACGCTGGATGACGGAGCCCGGGTAGAACCGCTGATTCCAGCCAAAAAGCTGCTGGCGCTGGGAGATTCTATTACGCAAGGCTATGATGCGCAACGGCCTTCCAACCGATACATTGCCCGACTGGCGCAAGCGCTGGATGCACAGGAATTCAACAAGGCCATTGGAGGAGCAAATACGTTCCCGGAACTGGTTCGTACACCGGAAGCCTTCACGCCGGACTATATCGTCATGGCTTACGGCACCAATGACTGGGGCTATTCCACGACGCCGCGATTTTGCGCTGACTATCGGGCTACGTTGGCAAGCCTGAGGACTCATTATCCCAACACGCCGGTCTTTGCCCTGACGCCGGTCTGGCGCAAAAACGCGGACGCAGTATGTTCCATGGGTGTGCTGTTGGACGTGGAAGACCGTATCCGGGAGATTGCCGGTGAATTTTCCAATGTATTTGTGATCTCCTGTTTCCATGCGATCCCCCACGAGGAACAGTATTACGGAGATCTGCGACTGCACCCCAATGATGCCGGATTTGACCATTATTTTGAGGCGGTGCATAAGAGCATCTGCGACTGTATTCAAAACAATCCTGCGTGAAGCGCAGTTGACCGCAAACAAGGAACATCCTTTTGGAGGGAGCTTACTTGAACGATACCAATCATAAAGGCGTCCTGGCCGGTGTCCGCGTGCTGGATCTGACCGATGTGGTGGCAGGGCCCATCTGTACCTTATATCTGGCAATGTTGGGCGCGGAGATCATCAAGATTGAAAATCCGCGGCGGGGTGGAGACATCAACCGTCGGACAGCACCGGTGGAAAACGGGTGCAGCCTGCGTTTCTGCACGCTCAATCACAATAAAAAGAGTATCGCCGTTGATTTGTCTACAGCGGAGGGAAAGGAATTGTGTCTCCGGCTCGTGGCGTGCTCGGATATTGTGGTGGAAAATTTCCGCCACGGTGTCATGGAGCGGCTGGGGCTTGGATTTGAGGAACTGAAGAAGGCAAATCCCAGAGTTGTATACGGAAGCATCTCTGGATTTGGCTCCACGGGCCCTTATTGCAACCGTCCTGCTTACGACGCCATCGCGCAGGCAATCAGCGGCATTGCCATGATGAACGGTGACGAGGGCGCACCACCAGTCAAGGTAGGAACATCCATCGGCGATGTAATCGCAGGTATGAATCTGGCTATCGGTGTGTTGGCAGCCCTGCGGGAAGCAGAGCGTACCGGCGAGGCGCAGCGTGTGGAAGTGGCGTTGGTGGATGCCATGATCTCTGCGCTGCTGATGGATCATGTAAAATATCTTTATAACGAAGAACTGCCCGTCCGCACAGGAAACCGATACCGGGAGTGGAGTCCATACGGTCTCTATCCCGCAAAGGACGGATACTACGCATTGGGTGTTGGCAACGAACTGTTTTATAAGGCGCTGGTGCGGGATGTGCTGGACTGTCCGGAGCTTCTGGAAGATGAACGATGTGCATCGCACAATACCCGGATCCATCACCGTGATCTGACGGAGGACCGGCTGAACGAGTGGGCTGCACAGCGCACTGTGGAAGAAGTTTGCGCGGCACTGGATGCCGTAGGAATTCCCAACGCACCGGTGAATACCGTGCGGGAGGTGTCGCGCGATCCGCATTTCACTGAGGCGCGGAATATGTTCCCGCGTTATGAGCAGCCGGAAGTCGGTACAGTACAGGTGACGAATCTGCCGCTGCGGTTCCCGGAACGGGGCGAAGTACCGCTGGAGGCTGCACCGGCGTTCGGACAGCAGACGGAAGAGATCCTGACGGAACTGCTGAGCATGAGCGCTGAACAGATCAGACAGTTAAAAGATGATGGAGTGCTGACATTCTGAAAGCGAGAGAATACCATGAAAGAAGTCAATGCTCTGGTTAAGAAGTGTTTTGAAAAGATCTGTGTGTACCGCAGTTATCTGCATGCGCATCCCGAACTGGCCGGAAATGAGGTGGAGTCCTCCGCCTATATTGCTGGCGCCTTGCGTGAAATGGGGCTGGAGCCCAGAGAGAATGTGGGCGGTTACGGTGTGACGGCGGTGATCACTGGCACCAAGGGGGCTGGCAAATGCATCGGCCTCCGGGCAGATTTTGATGCTCTGCCCATCACGGAGAATACGGGGCTGGCCTGCTCATCCCAGAATCCCGGCGTCATGCACGCCTGCGGCCATGACATGCATGCGGCCATGCTGCTTGGTGCGGCCTATGTGCTTAATGAATGGAAGGACTCTTTCGCGGGCAGCGTAAAGTTGGTGTTTCAGCCTGCAGAGGAGAATGTTGTTCTTAGCGGTGCCCGGAGCATGATCGCCGACGGCGTGCTGGAAGATCCCAGGGTTGATGCCATTGTGGCTCAGCATGTCTGGCCTTCCATAGATGCGGGCAAGGTAGGCCTTCGTGACGGTGCCATGATGGCGGCCTCTGACCGGTTTTTCATTACGGTGAAGGGTTCCTCCACCCATGGCTCTGAGCCGCAGAACGGTGTGGATGCCATCGTCATTGCAGGTCATGTGCTGTGCGCTTTGCAGACCATCGTCTCCCGTAATGTGGGTCCGTTGGATAACGCGGTGGTATCTGTAGGCAATATCCATGGCGGCGGCGCCTACAATGTAATCTGCGACGAAGTGAAGATGGAAGGTACCTGCCGCAATCTAAATCCTACTGTTCGGGATGCCATGCCCGAGCAGATCGAGCGTGTGGTGCGTGGTGTCACGGACAGCATGGGCGGCAGTTATGAATTCCGATACGTTCGAGGCTATTCTCCTGCGGTAAACGACCATGATATGTTTAGTCTGGTGCGGGATGCCGTGTTGGAGGCAGGCGGACAGGATGCTCTTGTCATACCCCAGACAGCAGCTCTGGGTGGCGAGGATTTCTCCTTCTACTGCGAACGGGTACCTGGCGCTATGTTTTGGTTGGGCTGTGGTCGTCCTGATCGGAAACAGATACCGTTGCACAACGCGGAATTCGATCCCGGCGAAGACATTATCCCGCTGGGGGTAGAGATACTGGTAACCTCTGCGTTAAAATTTCTGGAACAGAAATCAACAATGATATGACAGAATAATTTTAGGATGTCAGCCGTGGTTGCGGCTGACATCCTTGTTGTATAAGTTATCTCGAAACTGATACAGTGGCGTGCAAAGATAGCTGCTTCATTCCGCTGCTCCATTATTTGAAAGTACGCTTTTCTCTGACACATCTTTCAGTCCCCTCATATACTCCAGAGATTCTTTGATCGGGTAGCGCTTCAAATCCAGATATTCGTTATAGTATTTTTGAAACGGGTTGTCAGAGCCTTTTGAAAGGGCGGTCATGAATTCTGTGGGCGTTATTCCCGTGTATTTTTTAAACACACGGTTGAAATAAGATGCGTTCACATATCCATGCTGATCCGCAAGCTCATGGATGGGAACCTCCCTGTTGTAGCCGTTATACTGCAGTGTGATCAGTATTGCGCGGATCCTGTGATAGTTGATGTATTCAGATATGGTAATGCCGGTTTCGCGGCGAAAGACGGTGCAGAGGTAGCTTTTATGGAGCCCCAGAGAAAGCGCAAGCCCCGGAAGGTCGTATTTTCCGCTGCAGTCTTTTTCAACATGGCAAAGGATGCGCTGAACCAGCGGAGAATACCGGCTAGAATCCACATACCCGGCGTAACTGCCCTCAGAGCCGGGGCTACCCGTCAGGAGGGAAAACAGAATCGTACACAGAAACGATTCCGTACAGGGAGCGCACAGCGGATCGACGCTATTGTAGTGCATACGGATATAGGAAAACAGGTGTTCCAGGTGGGCGGCCCCATGCAATATGAGAACCTCTTTTGTTTCGAGAAGAGATTGCAACTGCGGATCCGGTACGCGGAACATGACCTCATACTGTGTGCAGAGATTGTGGGTGTCTTTTGGTACGGCGTGAACAACGCCGGGAGGAATCAGGATCAGAGAGCCATCCGAGAGGGGATAGTCCACATCGTCGGCGCGAAAGATGAGCCGGCCTTTTTGGACATAGGCCAGATGAAAGAAATCGTGTGAGTGGGTCTGCAGCGCCCAACCGGCGGGCAGCTCCGTTTCTCCGCTCCAGATGAATTGTATTTTCCCCATACGCGCCTCCTGCTTGCAGATCGTCATGATTGTACCACACTTCCCGCCCGCGGGGAATAGAAAACACGCAATCAGATAGTCCTGTATTTCACTTTTTTGGGAGGGCGTTGCACCCGATTGCCCGGGATAACAGGTCTGCTTGTGTTTAAATGCGCTCATCGGAGTGCATTTTCGGGAATATCGCGGACAGCGGAAAGTAAATATAGGAGTATACGCACACGGGGTGATCAGTTGCTTTTTGGACTTTGTTGGAATAAAGTGATAAACAGAAGGGACCGCAGATGTACCGGACGATACAGGCACGAGAAAGAGAGACGGAAGATGAGAATTTCAAGAGAAATGTTTATCACGCTCCTGCGGCGGCTTGTTCAAATCGAAAGTCCGTATTTTCATGAAGACGATGTGATGGCTTTCGTAAACGACTGGTTGAACGAAAGGGGCGTTCCGGCAGAAATCCATACTTTCTATGAAGGTAAGGAAACGAAGTTCCATGGGAAAAACGTGGTAGGCGTCATGGACAGCGGCAAGCCGGGGCCGGTCATCTATCTGGGCGGCCACCTTGACACGGTTTCCCTGTGCAGCGGATGGACAAAACCTCCTTTTGAGGGCGTTGTGGAAGGGGACTATATGTATGGCGTAGGCACTCTCGACATGAAAGCGGGGTGTGCGGCCATTATGCTGGTTTTGGAGAAGTTTGCGAAAGAATATTTTGAGCCGGGTAAGTTCAAAGGGAAGCTGGTTTATCACCTGGTTTCCGACGAAGAAGGCCCGTATGGTCTGGGCACGGTATTCATCATCAACGATCAGATTCATCATATTGCCGAAGAGGCAGACTTTGCTATCATCTGCGAACCTTCAGCAGGATTTACGGGTGTTCCGCACCCTTGTATATGCCTTGGCGCGAAAGGTGGATACAACTACACTGTAAAGGTTCGCGGCAAGTCAGCGCATGCGGCAACACCTCGTCTGGGCATCAATGCGATGGTGGACGCGGCGGTAATTGTTTCCGAACTGGAGAAGATTCCGCTTATGCAGGATGAAAAGCTTGGAGAGTCCACTCCTTGCGTCATTCGAATGCACGGCGGCGGTGCCGCCTGCAGCGTTCCCGATTATGCCGAGGTGGAGATTTTCCACCACACGGTAAGGGGAGAAACGATGACAACCCTCCGGGAACGAGTGGACAAGGCCATCGAAGCATCCAATGTCCGTTCCCGGACAGAGGTGGTCTTCCGGCAGTCTCCGGCCGAAGGATTCGACGGCGGTTTTGACGCATACTGCATCGACGAAAATCATCCGATGCTGAATATTCTGAAGGAAAGCATCGTGAATGTGTGCGGAAGTCCGGCAAATATCGCATATTTTCAGAGCATTGGTGATTTTAACCACATTGGCGGTAAATTACGGATACCAACCGTTTTATTTGGCCCTGACGGCGAGAACTTCCACAGCAGTGATGAACGGGTTCGTTTGTCCTCTGCCATCGAAGTCGTCGATTGTATCAGCGCATTTGTATCAGCTGTATTAATTGATCAGGAGGAAAAAACCGATGAAGTTTAAAGAGATCACAGTTCGCGGAACACCGTACGAACGCGGACGAGCCTATGGCCAGCTGTGCCGGGAAGAAATCGACGTATCCATCCGGGTTTATCAGATGCTCTTTGATGGACTGAAAGGAATTTCGTGGGAAGCTGCACGTAAAATTTCGGAGCATTACCTGTCTTTGACCCGTGATTTTGAACCCGACTATGCAGAGGAAATGCGGGGTATCGCCGAAGGCGCGAGTGTGGACCTGCTGGACATCGCTGCATTGAATGCCCGTACGGAGATCATGTATTCCGCAAAGGAAGAGGTGAAGGAGTGTACGACGCTCAGTCTGATGCCGCCTGCTACGGCAGACGGGCGTGTCATTGCCGCACAGAATTGGGATTTCAGTGGGCTGCTGAGAGACAGCGTGGTCATCGTACATGTTTATCAGGAGGATAAACCCAATTTTGTGATGGTGGCAGAGGCGGGAATGATCGGCGGCATTGGTATGAATGAGCGCGGCATAGCGGTGATGCTGAACGCCCTCAGAGCCGAGGTGCCCTGTCAGGGCATTCCGCTGCGTGCTCGTATGAGAGCCATGCTGGAAGCCGAAACCCTCAGCGATGCGTACGTGAAGGGAAGTCATGCGCCGGTCTCTGTTGCAAATCTGATCGCAACCCATAAGGACGGTGTGGCCATCGCCTTTGAAATGGATTCCGAGACCGTTGAGCCCATGATCCCGGAGGATGGCGTTTTGCTGCATACGAACCATTACATCGGGCCGAACATGTATCTTGCCCACGATGTCAATCACATGGGCAGCAGCTACATCCGGCTGCAGAGAATCAAAGCGCTTGTCAAGGAATGCCACGGAAAGATCACCGTCGAGGATGTCATGAGAATGCTGCGGGATCATGCGGGATATCCGCAGTCCATCTGCGATCACGAAAACCTGAAGGATCCCGTGGTAAAGCGGGATGCTACGAATTTTGGCGTCATCATGGATCTGAGCGGGAACTGCATGTATCTGGCGCCCGGAAATCCATGTGAGAATGCATTTGAAAAATACTATATTTAAAATCAGGAGGACAAGAGACGATGAAGTTTAAAGAAATCACAGTTCGTGGTACCCCGTACGAACGCGGCCTCACCTATGGCCAGCTGTGCCGGGAAGAAGTTGCCCTGTCAATGAAGGCTTATGCGGTGCTGTATGAAGGAACAAAGGGCATTTCCTGGGAAGAGGCGCGTAAGATTTCGGAAAACTATCTGCCCCTGATCCGTGACTTTGAGCCTGCCTATGTAGAGGAAATGCAGGGTATTGCCGACGGCGCCGGTGTGGATCTGCAGGACATCGCTGCAATCAATAACCGTACGGAAATCATGTATTCGCAGCCCTCCATGATCGATGCGTCTGCCTGCACCTGTCTCAGCGTGATGGCGCCTGCCACAGAAGGCGGCCGCGTCTTTGCTGCACAGAACTGGGATTATACCAGATTGATGAGAGATGCCGTGGTCATCGTGCATGTTTATCAGGAGGATAAGCCTAATTTTGTGATGGTGGTAGAAGGTGCAGGTATGATCGGTGGCATCGGCATGAATGATTGCGGCGTCGCGGTGACGCTGAATGCACTGAAAACCACAGCGACCTGCAACGGAATTCCGTTCGAGGTCCGTCTGAGAGCCATGCTGGAAGCCGAAAACCTCAGTGAGGCATATGTGAAGGGCAGCCATGCACCCACCTCCGTAGGAAACCTGATCGCAACACATAAAGATGGTGTGGCCATCGACTTTGAGATGGATGCAAGAGGCGTTGAGCCTATGATTCCGGTCGACGGCGTTCTGATGCATACGAATCATTATCTCGGACCTAAGATGTATTTTGCCAACGATGTCAATCACATGGGCAGCAGCTACATTCGGCTGCAGCGCATGCAGGCAATGGTCAAAGAGTGCCACGGAAAGATTACCCTTGAGGATATCAAGCGGATGCTGAGCGATCATGCGGGATATCCTTATTCTATCTGCGATCACGAAGATCCCAAATATCCGGTGGCAGTGCGGGATGATACGGATTTTGCCATCATCATGGATCTCACCGAGAACTGCATGCATTTGGCATACGGAAATCCCTGTGAGAATGAATTTGATAAATACTATATTTAAAGGGATAAAATTATGGGCGACTCTTTGAAAGGACTGAAGCCGGAAGGCTTTTTCAAATGGTTTGAAGAAATCTGCCGCATCCCTCACGTGATGGGGCATGAAGAACAGATTTCGCTGTTTCTGGAGAGCTTCGCAAAGGAGCGGGGACTGGCCTGCGTACGGGATGAGATGGGCAATATCCTGATCCGGGTCCCGGCGACGGAAGGATATGAAAACGAACCGCCGATCCTTCTGCAGGGGCACATGGATATGGTGGGCGCAAGAGATGACACCGCCACTGTCGATCCGCTGACAGACCCGTTGGAGCTGTGCCTTGAGGGAAACAAACTGAAGGCAAAAGGAACCACCCTGGGCGCCGATGACGGCGTTGCCGTCGCGACCATGCTTGCCATCGCGGATGATCCCACCATTCCCCATCCGGAACTGGAGCTTCTTTGTACCGTGCAGGAGGAAGTGGGTCTTGTGGGTATCCGGAACTTTGACATGGGGCTGATCCGCTCCAGACGCATGGTCAACCTTGATGCCGGCAGCACCCACGAGATGTGCCTCAGCGCAGCCGGCGGAAGGATCGTGCGTTTCGAAAAGCAGTATGCGTGCCAGACTGCGGATGATACCGCACTGCTGCACCTGAGCATCCAGGGCGGTCTCGGAGGACACGCGGGCATTCTGGCCCACAAAAACCGAGCCTGCTGCATCAATGCAATGGGCGAACTGCTGTTCCTTCTCAGTCAGGAAATTCCGGTGGCGTTGGCGGAGATCACCGCAGACGGCCCCGCCATCCATGGCTCCTGCGAGGCTTGTATCCGGATTCCTGCCGCAGATGCCGAACGGGCTGCGTCTTTGCTGGAAGCGCAGTTCCGCGTGATCAAAGAACGGTATAAAGTGACCGATCCCAATCTGGAATTTGCGGCATGCGTACAGGACGGAGACAAGGCCGCGCTTTCGCCGGAGGATTCGGTGAATATCATCCGGGTCATGTTCCTGATACATACCGGCGTCCGGAAGAGCGACGCGGAGGATCTCGATATCATCATTACATCCGTTACATTTTCCGCCATTTCTCTGGTGGACGGAATGTTTACCGGAAAGTATGTTGTCCGCAGCGTGGAGGATTCCGTCGGCCTCCTGTGGCATCGCCGCATGGAAGAGCTGGTGCGTATGCTTGGCTTCGCATCCACCCTGGAACACGAATATCCTGCTTGGCCCATCGGCGGGAATTGCGTGATGCAGTCCCGGTTTGCTCAGGAGCACAGGCGGCTCTTCGGAAGCGAGATCCGCGGCCTGCACGAGCATGCCAGTATTGAAGTCAATGTGATCCTGGGTCGCATTCCGGACATGGACGCCGTTGCTATACAGCCGACAGCTACGGATTTCCATACGCCTGCGGAGACCCTGTATGTTGACGAGGTCCAGCCCTTCTGGGATCTGCTGCTGGCAGTTCTGGCCCGAAAAGACGGATAATGAAGAGCCGAAAGCGAGTGGGAGACCCTGCCTGTCACTGCTTCTTTACTGTGGAGGTATCAGAATAAGTCTTGATCTCTGCAGGAGATAAACATTCCCGGAGCAAGCTGATCATTGTGTGAGGAGGTACTACATGAAGACATCGCTTGATACTGTCCTGCAGGCTGTGGAAGCCTATCAGGATACCATTCTGGCCGCCGAACGGCATATCTGGAAGAATCCCGAGTCCGGTTATAAGGAGTGGAAGACCCACGCCTATCTGAAGGCCAGGTATGAAGAGCTGGGATACACCGTTACCGAGGCAGGCAATATCCCCGGTTTCTGGATGGATATTGACACCGGCCGTCCCGGCCCCCGCATCGCCGTGTTCGGCGAACTGGACTCTCTCATCGTTCCGACCCATCCCGAGTGCGATCCGGAAACCGGCGCTGTCCATGCCTGCGGCCATCACTGCCAGAGTGCCGCTCTGCTGGGTGTTGCCGCCGCTCTGAAAGCACCCGGCGCACTGGACAACCTCTCCGGCTTCGTCCGTCTCATCGCCGTTCCCGCCGAGGAACTCATCGAGCTGGGCTTCCGCAAGCAGCTGAAGGAACAGGGGGTCATCCGCTACTTTGGCGGCAAGCAGGAATTCATGGCCCGCGGTGTGCTGGACAATGTGGATATCGCCATCATAATTCACACAACCAATTCTCCCGGCCTGCACTGCAACGCCGGCAGCAACGGCTGCGTCATCAAGGAGGCTACCTTCATGGGCGTCAGCTCTCATGCCGGCGGCTCTCCCCATCGCGGTGTCAACGCCCTGTACGCCGCCAACTGCGGTATGCAGGCAGCCAACTGCGTCCGCGAGACCTTCCCCGACGCTGACCACATCCGTTTCCATCCCATCATCACCAAGGGTGGTGATGCCGTCAATGCCATCCCCGACCGCGTGGTGACAGAGAGCTACCTCCGCGCCTCCTCCATGGAGGCTATAGCACGTGAGAATCTCAAGGTCAACCGCGCCTTTGCCGGCGGTGCCGCCGCTATGGGCGCACAGGTGCACCTGTGGGATCACCACGGTTATGCTCCCCTCATGCATGACCCCAATCTGAAGGAACTGGTCCGTCAGGTGGGTGTGGAAGTGCTAGGCGAAGAGCAGGTGAAATTCAGCAACACCTGGGGCACCGGCTGCACCGACATGGGCGATGTGTCCTGCGTCATGCCCGCCCTGCATCCTGAGATCGGTGGTGCCACCGGCCCCGACCACTCCAAGGACTATTACATCACCGACCCTGTGACTGCCTGCGTGGGCAGTGCCAAGGTGCAGGCTGCCATTCTGGTACGTCTGCTGGAGAACGAGGGTGCCGAAGCCAAGCGCATTCTGTCGGAGGGGCGTCAGGACTATCCCACCATCCCGGAATATCTGGCCCAGATCGACGCCCTGTGCATGGACAAGCAGGCTGTGGTCTATGACGAGGGACGCGGCGCATGGCTGACCTTCTGAGTGATCCCAACTTTATTTAACCTTATTTTTAATGATAGGAGAAAACGATTATGGCAATGAAGGGTAACAAGTACGGCACTCACCGCGTCATCGAGCCCCAGGGCGTTCTGACTCAGGCTGCCTGGAAGATCGACAACGATATGACCAAGCTCTATTCCAACGAGATCATCTGCAACGTCACCTCTCTGAACGTTGACTCCGCTTCCTTCACTCAGATCGAAGAGGCCTGCAGCGGCGACGAGAAGAAGATCGGCGAAATGATCATGAGCATCGTTGCCGAGCGCGGCAAGCAGCAGAACCCTGTCACCGGTTCCGGCGGCATGTTCAAGGGCGAGGTCGCCTACATCGGCGAGGACCTGCTGGCCAAGCCCGACTTCGACCTGAAGGTGGGCGACAAGATCGTTTCCCTGGTTTCCCTGTCCATGACTCCCCTGAAGATCGACAAGATCCTGGCTGTCCACAAGGACATCGACCGCGTTGACATCGTTGGTCAGGCTGTTCTGTTCGAGTCCGCTCTGTACGCCAAGATGCCCGAGGATATGTCCGAGCCTCTGGCTCTGGCTGCTCTGGACGTGGCCGGTGCTCCCGCTCAGGCCCGCAAGCTGCCCAAGGAAGGCGACAGCGTTCTGATCCTGGGCGCCAACGGCAAGTCCGGCGTTCTGTGCGGCTATGAGGCCATGAAGAAGGTCGGCCCCAACGGCAAGGTCGTGGGCGTTGTCCGCAACCCCAAGCAGATCCCCGATCTGATGGAGCTGGGCGTTTACACCGACGTCATCGTGGCCGACTGCACCAAGCCCGTGGCCGTTATGGAGGCTGCTCTGGCTGCCAACGGCGGTGAGGAGTATGATCTGTCCATCTGCTGCGTGAACATCGAGTCCTGCGAGATGTCCGCCATCCTGCCCGTCCGCGACAACGGCAAGGTTTACTTCTTCTCCATGGCCACCAGCTTCACCAAGGCCGCTCTGGGCGCCGAGGGTATCGGCAAGGACGTTGAGATGATCATCGGCAACGGCTACACCAAGAACCACGCTGAGATCACCCTGAACGTTCTGCGCGAGTCCGAGAAGCTGCGCAAGCTGTTCGACGAGAAGTACGTCTGATATCGATGCATAAAGACACTACTGAAAGTTCTGTGTAGGAGGCCGGTGCAAAGACTGAGGCTAACCTAAATTCACGAAACGGTGAGTGTCTGGCCGTACCACGCCGAGACGGATTCTGATGATTTTAACTGCCTGTTTTGCTGCTGTTCTTGCATATATTAGGGAAGAAGTGTGGACAGAAGTGGAACTTACGGATTACACAGATTGCCATGTGCCACATGTGCGTGATAATGCATCTCATATCCTGCAATTTATGATGAGATAAACGTTAAGAAAGAGTATACTCGAGAAAGAAGTGTTTCTTTTCATTGGTCCTTCCTTATCTTTATGAAAAGGGTCAACCGACAAGGTTGACCCTTTTCGATTATTTTCTGCCAGAGACTTGTCTGTGTATTTGTGCAGGGACAAGTAAACTAGTGATCTTTAAGGATACGCACGGATTTGATCTGGTGAATGCGGTTAGCAGAGGTGAGCTTACTGTCCGGCACCCGGACATACAATCTCTCTTTATGGATCATGGCAAAGAAGCGTCACAGAAAGCCTATGGTTTCCAGTTCCCGGTATTGCCCGCTGCGCAAGGCGCAGATCTTTTTTGCGATCTTTATTCCCCGAAAAAGTCCCCGCAGGTCAAAGACCAAACACTCGTGAGTGCAGTCCATGGGTATTCCCCCGTGAAGCGCGCCGCCATTCACCAGGAGCACATCTCCTGCCTGGGCAAGGTATTCGTCATCCTCTATGTGCAGGAGGAAGCTGCCTTTCATAATGTGCAGCAATTCCCGTTCTCTATGCCAATGAAAGGGCATCTGATAGCGCGGGTGCGAACAATCTATATAGTGATACTCCACCGGAAACTCTGGGATTCCGTGTTGTTTTTGTTCATGCAGCGCCAGTGAATACACGATTTCCTTCCCTTCTAAAAAGTGACGAAATTACTAATATAGGTGAGTATAGCATAAGAAAAACCAGCATGCCAATGATACAATAATATCGGAATAAGGGATTCTATATAATGGCTGCTGAATAATAGCCAATTTATCATTGGGTGTGTCCCATTCTGCCATTGCCTTCAGATTCATACCTACAGGCTGCTTGAAGTCCGAAAGGCTGATCTGACCGTTGCTGTAGCGATACATAGTTGTCCTCCAAGTGCAAGGCTTTTTGCCTGATTTTCCACTTTTTTATACCACAAATAGACAGTTATATCTTGTGCTGCAAGGATTTTTGATTTATTCAGTGCACATGAATTCAAAAAACACAGAAAAGGAGCTGCCCATATGAATCTGTTTTTCAGACCCGACCTGTACGACATCCTCTCCAAGTTGTATTCCACTGACCGGGTGATGCAGACCATGGAAACCCTGCGGACATTGGAGCGCCCCCGCCGCTATTCCGCCTTCCGGGATTCCACGGCCTGGTGCATGAAGGTGCTGGAGGAGGCAGGCTTCTCCGATGTGCGCCGCATCGCCCACAAAGCCGACGGCGAAACGGCCTCCTATGACTTTATCATGCCCCAGGCGTGGGATCTTGAGAGCCGTTCTACCCTCCGGATCGTGGAACCCTGCGACCAGCTGATCGCGGATACGGACATTACTACCATCCATGTCTCCGATTACTCCGCTCCCACGCCGGAAGGCGGCGTGACCGCGGAGCTGGTGGACGCGGCTAAGCTGGATATGGAAAACCCCGATTGCAAGGGCAAATTCGTCTTCTGCCGGGGCTATATCCCGTTGCAAAGCACTTTCTACAACCGCCTGGCCACTGCCGGCTGCGCCGGTATCGTGTACGCCGCCTTTGAGACCACCACCTTGGAGCCGGATGTTCCCTCCTGGACCAGCGGCCACGGCTGTATCGGCTGGTATCATCAGAAGGAAGATCCGGTGGTTCCCGTCTTCTGCGTTACCCCCAAAAAGGGCGTGGAGCTTTCCATGCTTCTGGCAAAGGGTAATGTGGTGCTCCACGGCGAGATGAACACCAAGATCTACGATGGCGAGATCTACACCGTCACTGCCACCATCCCCGGCAAATCCGACGAGGAATTTGCCCTGTTGGCCCACCTGTATGAGCCTTTCTGCGCCGATGACTGCCAGGGCTTTGCGGCGGGCGTGGAAATTGCTCTGCTGCTGAAAGAACTGATCGCAGAGGGCGTTCTGCCCCAGCCGGAAAAGACCTTGCGGCTGATTTTCTCCATGGAGCGGTACGGCTTTGCGGCGTTCTTTGCCAACCATGACAAGAAGATTCTTGCAGCCATGAGCATCGACACTGTGACCTGCCTTTCCTCCAAGATCCTGAATGGCGGCACGTTGATCACCGAATCCCCCCTGTCCCTGCCGTATTTTGGCGATATGCTGGTGCAGGTGGCCATGGATACCTTCTGCCCCGATGTGAAATGGCGGTTTACCCGGGGCACTCTGTCCGATGACTGCTGGGCAAGTGAGCCCTCTATGGGTATCCCCACCAACTGGGTCCACGGCACCTCCCGGGATGCCCGGGGTGATTATCACCACTGTGACAATCCCATTTATGATGCCGTCCTGCCGGATATTCTGGAAAAGCTGGTGCCCATGATCGCGGCGTATTCCGCTGTGATGGTCTGCGGCGACCGGGAACATTACAAAGCGCTGGCGGCGGAGCTGGAAAAGGTGGCGGCCGACTGGCTGGAAACCGAAAAGAACTTCGCGGTTGGCTGTGCTGCTGCCGGAAAGATATCCAAAACCGACGCGGAATGGCGCAACAAGGCCATGGAAATGCTGTACTTAGGCCGGATGGAATCCTTCAACCGCTTCTATCCCGGGCTTGTGACCCCGAAACTGCCGGAACACTGGGCGGATGATTTCTACGCCACCCTTTCCGACCGGGAACTGACCCCCGCGGAACAGGAGGCTGCCGCCGTCCGTTACCGTATTCTGACCCCCGGCGTGCCTTTCTCCCAGGCACGGGTCCCGTCGGAAGAGAAGGTGTGCTGGGGTGAGATCCCGGAGCTGATCTGGGCGCTGCTCTCTCCGGAGCGGAGCGTGCTGGAAGCTATCCGCCTGCGGGACGCGGTCCATTCCGCCTGTACCACCGACGAACGGATCCGCCATATTTTGGCCTACTTCCGGTTCCTGGCAAAGTACGGCTACTTAGAAGAAATGAAATAACGGTAATTTTTGGCACGATCCCTCAAACGTCCGCGTCATTGCCACGGGCCTCTAGGCCCGTGGCAATCTCTTGGTACAATACTGCAAATTTTCGACATGCCTCCGGCGGGGCCATTTCTTGTGCTTGGCAAGAAACGGCCGAAAGAACCGCCATAAGAGAGGCGCTGGCTGCGAAGGTTATCGGAGCGTGATACAATTCGTTCCGTATTATCCCTCCTTCGAGCCGCCCTATCTTATGTATCTCTTCCGGCTCCCGTCGTTACCTGGCTGCGGGGCGGTATTTGGGAAGAGAACGGTGAGCGCAAGGAGATCAAGTGCGACAAGGTGCTGATGGCCGCAGGCCGCCGTCCCGTGTCCCGCGTTCAGGGCCTGGAGAAGCTGGGCCTGGAGATGGACCGTGCCGCCATCGTGGCCGACCGCCATCTGTGTACCAACGTCTCCGGCGTCTACGCCGTGGGCGACTGCAACGGCAAGCACATGTTCGCCCACACCGCCTACCGTGAGGCGGAGGTGGCTGTCAACCACATGCTGGGCCGTCCCGATGAGATGCGTTACAACGCCATCCCCTCCGTGCTGTACTCCGATCCCGAAGTGGCCAGCGTGGGTCTCAGCGCTGACGCTGCCAAGGCACAGGGCATGAACATCAAAGAAGTCAAGGTACCCATGGTCTATGCGGGCCGCTATGTTGCCGAGAATGAAAACGGCAAGGGCTTCATCAAGCTGGTGGTGGACACCGACCGCAAGCGTCTGGTGGGCTGCCATATGGTGGGCAGCTATGCCTCCGAGATCATCATGACCGCCACCATGATGGTGGATACCGAGCTGACTCCCAGCCGTCTGCAGAAGCTGGTGTTCCCCCATCCCACTGTGGGTGAGGTCATCCGCGAAGCCCTGTTCCAGATTTGATAGAGGAGGTACATCGAAATGCCTAAGAGTTTGTTTGTGGATCCTGCCGAGGTCAGAGCCTCCGGTAAGGTGACTTTCAACGAGATCCCCGTTAACCAGTACAACAAGACCGTGGCTGAGGAACTGGCTTCCGGCAAGTATACCAAAGAAGACCTGATCCGGATCTTCCGGGATATGACCATCCTGCGTGAGTTTGAGACTATGCTCAACCTCATCAAGACCCAGGGCTCCTACAACGGCATCGACCATACCTATCCCGGCCCCGCCCACCTGTCCGCCGGACGCGGTGGCTTTTACACATGCGCATCCCAATCACTTTGAAGCGGGCTTTGTCGCCCGGTTCTATAAAAAGACCCGTCGCACCATATTGGGAACGGTGGGCGTTGCCCGCCTGCAGCCGGATGTGCTGATCGTGCCGTATCCCTATGTGACCACCCGGTTCGGCTGGCAGACGGCGATGCAATTTGCCCCGAAAAGCGTTGTGGTGGTGCACACCCCTGCCAGAGACAATGACCCGGAGGGGATCTGGCAGATGATGGAGAGAGAAAAAATGCTGCACTGGGAGATCCCGGTGTATGCGCCTGACCTCTGTGAAACAGTCTTCCTTTGATTGATGATATGCAGAGAACCCCCATGCCTTCCAAATTGCAGGGCATGGGGGTTCGGCGTTTCAGTTTCTTGATGGATGTGTTTTTATCAAAGTTTTTACAAAAAAATAAGTGGGAAAGACTGCGTAAAAACGGTTCAGCGGCATATCTGGAAGGATTACGAAGATCTGGCAGATGATGCTCGGTATACTCCGGAGTACCGTGACCTGTATAAGCAACGCAGAGAAACAATTGAACGGGTCTTTGCCGATGCAAAAGAGAAACACGCCATGCGTTATACACAATACAGAGGCTTGGCTCAGGTAACAAACTGGGTGAAGATTGAATTTGCTGCCATGAACCTAAAAAGGTTGGCTAAATGGAAGTGGAAGAACACACATTCTTCCTTGTGTGAGCGTATCTTTTCCACCATAATGATGAGAAACCCGGTTGCAGCTTGATGCGCAACTGGGTTTCTCGACAGACTGCGGTGGGTCTCCATTTGGAGACCCACCGATTTTCTCTTAGGGCTTTTTTTACAGCTCCACTTTTTTGCTATGTAGTAAACTTATCCCGCCAGATCGATGACCTCATAGTCTTTATATTCTGTTTTGCTTAGCGCTTTACCGTCCATGAATGATCAAGCGTTCGGCTTGTTATGCTTCGTTTAGAACGCGGTATTGCTTGGGCGTAATATTTTTGTATTTTTGAAATACCTTTGTAAAATAACTTGCCTCTGAAAATCCGCATTCCAAGCCCACTGTTGTAACGGGAAGAGAAGAATTGATCAGCAAATAAGCAGCCCGCTCGATCCGGTAATAATTCACATAGTCCATCGGGGAACGGCCAATAATGGAATGGAAGACCCTGCAAAAATATTTTGGGTTCATATTGGCAATTCGGGCCATGGATTCCAACTGCAGGGGGTCACTGTAATGCGTCTCAATATACTCCAGCACGGATTTGATCTGGTGGATGCGGTTAGCAGGGGTGAGCTTACTGTCCTGCACCCGGACATACAATCTCTCTTTATGGATCATGGCAAAGAAGCGGCACAGAAAGCCTATGGTTTCCAGCTCCCGGTATTGCCCGCTGCGCAAGGCGCACATATACGCTTCCACCATCCGACAGAACGCAGGCTCTCCGGCAGAAGAAATGAAACGATTGGGGATCAGTGTTTGCTGATAAAAAGGACGCAGATCTTTTTTTGCGATCTCTATTCCCCGAAAAAGTCCCCGCAGGTCAAAGACCAAACATTCGTAAGTGCAGTCCGTGGGCATTCCCCCGTGAAGCGCGCCACCGTTCACCAGGAGCACATCTCCTGCCTGGGCAAGGTATTCGTCATCCTCTATGTGCAGGCGGAAGCTGCCTTCAATAATGTGCAGCAATTCCCATTCTCTATGCCAATGAAAGGGCATCTGATAGCGCGGGTGCGAACAATCTACATAGTGATACTCCGCCGGAAACTCTGGTGTTCCGTGTTGTTTTTGTTCATGCAGCGCCAGTGAATACATGATTTCCTTCCCTTCTAAAAAGTGACGAAATTACCAATATAGGCGAGTATAGCATAAGAAAAATCCGCATGTCAATGATATAATAGTATTAAAATGATGGATTCTATATAGGGGGGATTGCGGTGAAATATTTCCTGGCCGTGGATTTGGGTGCGTCCTCCGGACGCCATATTGTAGGCTGGAAGCAGGACGGCGAAATAAAAACAAAGGAAGTATATCGCTTTGCCAACGAGCCTGTGCTTACAGAACATGGGGTGGTCTGGGATATTGACCGGCTGCTGCGGGAAGTAATTGCCGGACTGCGTGCAGCATTTTCGGAATTTGGCGCGCTGGAAAGCCTGTCCATTGATAGCTGGGGCGTAGACTATGTGCTCATGTCCGGGAATAAGACCGTCTATCCCTGCTTTGCCTATCGGAATGACCGGACAGAGACGGTCATTGATCAGGTGCATCAAATTGTTCCCTTCGAAGAACTCTATCGCCGCACCGGCTGCCAATTCCAGCCGTTTACTTCCATCTATCAGCTCTATGCGGACAAGCTGTCCGGTCGTCTGGACGGTGTCACGGACTTTTTAATGATCCCGGAATACCTGATTTATCGATTGACCGGAATAAAAGCGAAGGCATATGCCCATGCCACCACCACCGGACTGATCAGCGCCCAAACAGGCGTCTTTGACAAGGATCTGCTGACACGGCTGGAGCTGCCGGAGCATCTGTTCGGCAAGATTTCCCCGGCAGGTACAAAGATAGGGCCGCTGCTTGGCGATATCGCCCGGGAGACAGGAGGAACATGCACGGTAGTCTTGGGTCCGGGTCACGATACGGCCTGCGCAGTGGAGGGTATTCCTATGGAGGGCGAGGCGTTGTACTTATCTTCCGGCACATGGTCGCTCCTTGGAACCAAAACCTCCCGCCCCATTACCCACGAAAACAGCCGCCTGGCAAACTGCTCCAACGAGGGTGGCGTCGGTTATAACCGTCACCAAAAAGACATTATGGGTCTATGGCTGGTGCAGCAGCTACGAAAAGAGCTTTGCCCTGAAAAGGATTTCGGACAAATCGCTCTGGATGCGGAACGCAGCTCCTGCGATATTTTAGTAGATGCCAACGCCCCAGCCTTTCTTGCCCCCGAAAGCATGAAGCGGGCCTTTGACCGGGTGATCGGCCACACGCTGGATACGTCGGAAGATTACTTCCGTTGTGCATATCGCAGTCTGGCTTTTTGTTACCGGGAGGCCATCCATGCCTTGGAGAACAACACCGGAAGGACTTATAACAAACTGTATATCGTGGGCGGCGGCGCAAAAAATGGTTTTCTTAATCGACTCACCGCCGAAGTGACCGGCAAGCAGGTAATCGCCCTGCCCATAGAAGGCTCTGCCATAGGCAACCTGCTGGTTCAGATGCTTGCCGAACAGATAAGATAAAGGAGAGGAAACAGTCATGGATATGATGCAGGCTAAGGAACTTGCCAAACAGCAAATTCACAACCGTCCGGATACCCAAGGTCGTCTTGGCGGAAAAATTGCCGTTGTGACCGGCGGTGCTCAGGGCTTTGGCCTTGGTATCGCAACGGCAATGTATCGTGAAGGCGCCAGCGTAGTGCTGGCTGACCTGAATGCTGAGCAGGCATGCGCAGCGGCAGCGGCATTGGGTGACCGTGCTGTGGGCATGTGGGTAGATGTAAGCGACCCCGCCTCCGTAGAATCGCTGATGATCCGCTGCGTGGAGATCTTTGGAGGACTGGATATTCTGGTATCAAACGCAGGTGTGCTGAAAGCCGGTAGACTGGAAGAACTGACTCCTGCCCAGTTTGAGTTTGTGACTAAGGTAAATTATATGGGCTATTTCTATTGCGCTAAGTACGCCGCCGAAATTATGAAGGCACAGTACGAAGCAGACAACAGCAAATGGTTTGATATTGTTCAGATCAACTCCAAATCCGGCCTGGAGGGATCCAAAAACAACTTTGCCTATGCCGGCGGAAAATTTGGAGGAATCGGTCTGACACAAAGCTTTGCTCTGGAACTGGTAAACTGGCAGATCAAAGTTAATGCCATATGTCCGGGCAATTTCTACGACGGTCCTCTGTGGTCTGACCCGGAAAGAGGTCTTTTTGTCCAATATTTGCAGGCAGGAAAAGTACCCGGCGCCAAGACAGTAGAGGATGTCAAGAATTATTATCTGTCCAAGTCCCCTATCCGTCGGGGCTGCACGCCGGAGGATGTTGCCAAGGCGCTGATCTACTGCGTTGAGCAGTGTTACGAAACCGGACAGGCCCTTCCCGTCACCGGAGGTCAGGTCATGCTGAACTGAGGTGGGGCAATGCTTGAACGAAGCATACTGGAGAAGCTGAACGCTCCCACCCGGGAGGAACGGCTGCATAACCTTGAAGCTGTGCTGAAGCATACCGTTTTCCCCCCTGCAGTACCCCAGTACATTAACAATCACATCCATACCACCTATTCCTTTTCTCCCTACTCCCCCACAGCAGCGGTGTACGCTGCGCGGACGGAGGGGCTATGTACCGCAGGTATCATTGACCACGACTCCATCTCCGGCGCCCGGGAGTTTCTGGAAGCAGCCCGGCTGGTAGACATGCCTGTGACCGTCGGCATGGAATGCCGCGTGTCAATGGCCGGGACCCGACTGGCGGGATTGCGAACCAACAACCCAGATCAGGCAGGCGTCAGCTATATGACCATCCAGTCTGTCCCCCACCATAAAATCGACGAACTCAATGCATTTTTCCACCCCTATCGGCAAGCGCGGCATGCCCGCAACCGCATTATGGTCAGTAGAATCAATGCACTGTTGCCGGAAATGCAGATGGACTACGACTTGGATGTGCTTCCTCTTTCCAACACTGCGGAAGGCGGCGGCGTGACAGAGCGACACTTGATGTATGCCCTGGCCAGGAAGCTGACCGGTCAAATCGGAAAAGGTGCTGCTGTCATCGAAAAACTGGAAACGCTGGGCATCCAACTGTCTCCCGGACAGCAATCCCAGATGCTGGATGTGGACTACCCTTTCTACGAGTACGATTTGCTGGGTATCCTGAAAAGCGCATTTATACCAAAAATTTTTGTGGATGCCACAGACGAATGTCCCGCCCTTTTTGATATCGTAGCGTTGTGCAGAGAGATAGATGCCTTTTTGTGTTACGCCTATCTGGGGGATGTGGAAAACAGCGTTACAGGAGATAAAAAGGCGCAAAAGTTTGAGGACGACTATCTGGAGGATGTGTTTGAATGTCTGAAGGAAGAAGGCGTTGGAGCAGTTACTTACATGCCCACCCGCAACACCCCCCGTCAGCTGAATCGCTTGCGTAACCTCTGCGATCAGTATGGCATGCTTCAGATATCCGGCGAAGACATCAACTCTCCCCGTCAGAGTTTTGTTATCCGGGCCATGGAAGACCCCAAATTTAAGAATCTCATAGACGCAACATGGAAACTGATCCAACATGAAACCAAACAGAAGGAGAATTTTATATGAAAACAAAAGCAGTACGTATTCACGGAAAGATGGATTTGCGCCTGGATGAAATTGACCTTGAGCCCATCGGGCCGGACGGAGTGCGTGTAAAGATCATCTCCGACTCTCTGTGCATGAGTACCTATAAGGCCGCAGTAGAGGGCGGAAATCACAAGCGGGTACCCGATGATGTGGAGAAAAACCCCACCATTGTCGGCCACGAGTTCTGTGGACAAATTGTGGAGGTGGGAGAGAACTGGAAGGATCGGTACAAGCCCGGCGACGGCTTTGCCATTCAGCCCGCTCATTATTATAAAGGATCCCTTTTGGCACCTGGCTATTCCTATTCCCAGTGCGGCGGTGACAGCCAGTACGCAAACATTCCTCTGGAAACTCTGTTATCTGACTGTCTGTTAAAATATGATTCCGATACCTATTTTTACGGTTCTCTGGCCGAGCCTATGAGCTGCATCGTCGGCACCTTCCAGGCCATGTACCACACAAAAGCAGGTAGTTACACCCATGAGATGGGTATTGTGGAAAATGGCAAAATGGCACTGCTGGCATCTGTCGGTCCCATGGGGCTTGGCGCCATTGATTACGCTCTGCACTGCGACCGCAAGCCCTCATTGCTGGTCGTCACAGATATCAACGAAGAGCGTCTTGCCCGGGCTGCCAGCATCATTACTGTGGAGCACGCCCGCCGGTTGGGCGTAGAGCTGCACTATGTCAACACAGCCAACCTGACCGATCCGGTAGGGACGCTGCGGGACCTGACCGGCGGCACCGGCTACAATGATGTGATTTGCTTTGCCCCTGTGAAAGCGGTGGTTGAGCAGGCAGATGCCATTTTGGGCTACGACGGCTGCCTGAACTTCTTCGCCGGACCCACAGACAGCCAGTTTAAGGCTGAATTTAATTTCTTCAATGTGCATTACAATGCCACCCATGTGGTAGGCACCAATGCCGGAAACACAAACGATCTGAAAGAAGCGATCCGGCTGATCAATGCCGGCGTGGTAAATCCCGCCGCAATGGTCACCCACATCGGCGGGTTGGATGCAGCTGCTGAGGCCACCTTGAATCTGCCCGGGATCCCCGGTGGCAAAAAGCTGATCTATACCCAGATCACCTTGCCTCTGACATCTCTCTCCGAACTGGAAGAGAAGGGAAAAAGTGACCCCATGCTGGCGGAGCTTGCAAAGATCGTGGCAGCCAACAACGGACTTTGGTGCGCTGAGGCAGAAAAATATCTGTTGGCCCACGCCAAAGCAATTTAAGAAGGAGTGCTTATGAATTACGGCAAAAAAGTTTGGATTTTCCCGGATGCAGAGTTGCCCCCCAAAGGAGAAAATGTAATTCCCGGCCATGAGTCTATCATTATCACCAATGTAACGGACAAGCCGGCAGATATTAAAATCACCCTGCTTTACACCGACAGAGAACCCGTCAGCTTTACCGTTCAGGTTGCGGGGATGCGTGTGCGTTGCCTGCGCACCAACGAGGAAAAGGACTTTGGTCCTTATACCGCGCGTATGGAAGAGCAATATGCTATCATGCTGGAGAGCAGCGAGCCCATAGTCGCACAATATGGACGCGCTGAACCCAGACAGGTAGCTTTTTATACCACGGCAGGATATTGCGAATAAAAATCAAAAACGAAAAGGAGAATGCAACTATGGGACGAATTTGTATTCCGGATTATGAGTATAAGCAGAGAGTGCAGCGCTGCGCTGCGATTCTTCAGCGGGAAAAGCTGGATGTTCTCATTGTCAACGGCAATGAGGCCGATTACGCCAATCCACGCTATTTCTCCGGCTTTTGGCCTTTGTTTGAGCGCTCCGGTGTGGCAATCTCTGCCGCCGGCGAGGCCGCACTGATGGTAGGCCCCGAGTCTGCCGTATTTGGCGCTGACCGGAACAAGCTGGATAAAATTTATGTGCTGCTGGCCTACCGTGAGGGCGCAGATCCCTCTTATCCCGAGCTGAAGCCCGACACCTTCCACGATGTATTTAAGGGCATTGGCGTCACCGGCAAAAAGATCCGCATCGGTGTTGCCTCCTATCTGGACACCTCTGTTACCATTTTTAATGCCATTCGGGAAGCATTCCCCGAAGCTGAAATTGTTGACGCAGGCAGAATCATGGTTGAGCTCCGTTCCATCAAATCTGAGAACGAGCTTGCTTGCCTGCGGGAAGGCTATCGCATTGCCAACATTGCCACTCAGGAAGTTATCAATGCCATTCGCCCCGGCATGACCGAACTGCAGATGGTCGGTGTGGCCCAGAAAGCCGTATACGAGCATGGCGCCGAGTATGAGGGTTTGCCTATGTATGTTTTCTCCGAGGCTTCCACCCGCCACGCCATCTCCCGTTCCTCTTACCGCAAATTCAGCAAGGGTGACATCGTACAGCTGAATCTGTCCGCCAAAATCGACGGCTATTCTGCTGCCATCGGCTACCCCATCTGCCTGGGCAAGCTGGAGGGTGAACGCAGAGATATCGTGCAGTTCTGCCGTCAGGCTCACGCATGGACAGAAAAGCAGGTCAAGGCAGGTGTCTTTGCCGCTGATATTGCAAAGAACTTCTATCAGTACTATGCTAACAACGGATATGCCAAGAACTTCGTTTACGGACCTCTCCATGGCACCGGCATCATCGAAGTGGAAGCGCCCTGGGTAGAAACCAGCTCCAATTACAACCTGAAGCCTAACATGACCTTCCAGGTGGACACCTACATTTCCTGCGATACCTTCGGCACCCGTTGGGAAAAGGGCATTGTTGTCAAGGAAAGCGGCTATGAGTTGCTCAGTCCCGAAATTCCCGAGCTTTGCCCTGAACTGATGTTCTGATTCTCCGTTTTAATTTAAGGAGAATGCCCTATGCAGATGCTTGAATTATTTTACGATCAATTCCAGGACGCTGTGGATCACCGTGTACCCTTTGTCATCCCCATCGGCACCATGGAATACATGGAAGAGCGTCTTGGCAAGGGTTGGTGGGGCAGCGACAACTATGCTGCCTACTATGAAAACCTTGGCGGTGGAGATGATCCATTCTCCTACATCAAGGTCGTTCCCCTCATCGGAGCTGATGCTCAGCTCAAGTGCGGCGGCTTTGACTATGCCGGCAGATGGGAAACATCCCTGCTGATGGGTACCTATCCGGAGCTGGTTGACCTCAACCGCTGCGAACAGAATAATGAATGGTTTGCCCAAAGTGCCCGGGAAGCCAACGCCGAAACCGGAAAGCACATGGTAGATTATGCCCTTCAGTGGCTGCGGGAGGTTATTGTATGAGCAAGGTCATTTTCGGACAGGTAGGCCGTCTGAAAGCGTCGAAAATCAAAGAGTATGAAGAACTTCACGCCAATCCCTGGCCTCAGGTTCTGCAGACCATCCACGACTGCAATCTGCGGAACTACTCCATCTTCCGTGAGGAAGATCTGGTTTTTGCTTATTTTGAATATGTGGGCGATGATTACGAGGCCGATATGGAGAAGATGGCTCAGGATGAAACCACCCGGCGCTGGTGGACCTTCACCAAGCCTTGCTTTGAAACATTTGCCATCCGCCCTGACAGCAAGTTCTATGCGGATATGAAGCAGATTTTCTATTTTGCGTAAGGAGGGACGGATATGCGAGAGGTAAAAGCAGAAGCCCTTACCCACGAAGCCTTTGCACCTTTTGGTCAGTTCTATACCATGGATGTCCCCAAAGGCTATGCCCTCTGCGGAGAACTCCATCAGTTCTTCCCGGACCGGCTCACTGCAGACAGCCGGCACCGGATTGGTTATTCCCCTATTTTGGTGAAAAAGCCGGAGAAGATGGTCATTACCGCTGTTGAGTATCATACAACTACCTGGGAGATGATCATGCCTTTGAATGACGACATGATTCTCCATGTAGCCCCTGCTTCCGCCGGAAACCCTGTGACCCATTTAACGAAGGCGTTCCTTGTACCTAAAAACACCCTGATCAAAATGAATGCCGCAATCTGGCATCTGGCACCCTTGCCTGCCAATGCAAAGGAACTGTCAGCAATGATCATCCTTCCGGAGTGTACCTATGCCAACGACTGCACTGTGGTCGACCTGCCCCCGGAACAGCAATTTGAGATCGTACTATGACAGAGAAAGAAAAATGCGCTGTAGGCTTGCTGTACGATACAACTTTTCCCGGTCGTGAAGAAGAACATCTGAGATGCGCAGACTTGTGTTATGACTATAACCACACCCGGCCGTCAGACACCTCCGCCCGGGAGTCCCTGCTGCGGCAGATTTTCGGTTCTGTGGGAAAACAGCCCTATGTGGAGCCGAATCTGTTCTGCGGCTTTGGTGTCAATATCCATGTAGGCGACTTCTTCTTTGCGAATAACAGCTGTGTATTTGTGGATCCGGGGCAGATCACCTTTGGTGATTATGTCTTTATCGGACCAAACTGCGGGTTTTACACCGCCGGACATCCACTTGAGCCGGAACTCAGGGCGAAATTCCTGGAGTATGCCCGACCCATTACAGTGGGTAACCATGTATGGATCGGCGGCGGCACCACCGTATGTCCCGGAGTATCCATCGGCAACAATGTGGTTATAGGTGCCGGCTCAGTGGTCACACGGGATATTCCGGACAATGTGGTAGCATTTGGAAACCCCTGCCGGGTACAGCGTCCTCTGGAAAGCTGCAAAGATGAGACGAAATGAAAAATAAAAAAGTCTGGGAAAGCAAAAAGAAATAAGTTGCAAATTTCTTCCTTACTTTACATATGGTGCTTGTTTTGCGGCTTTTTTGTTTTGAACATAAGGAACAACTTGACTGGCAGACAGGGGAGTATACTTATTTAAAAAATGCTCTGGCAAAATTTCGCCAGAGCATTTTTTTGGTTGGAGCTTTAGCGCAAATAAACCACCAGTTCAACTGGTGGTCGATAAAAACACTTTTAGTAAAAAGAAGAACCTCCTGTGTTAGAATGAAAGCGGTCTGGCAACCACACTCAAAAACACAGGAGGTTCGTGTCAATGGATGACATCAAAAGTTTATCACACAGTAAGTGGCGGAGCAAGTATCACATCGTGTTTGCGCCCAAGTATCGAAGACGGGTAGTGTATGGGAAAATCAAGGCAGATGTAGGGAAAATCTTGCAAAAGGTTTGTGGTCAAGGTCTCTCTTGCGACAGACTGAGGGCTGCAGATCGTAGATCTGCAGCCCTGTGGCATTTATTCCTGCTGTTGTCCACTGCCAATGGACGCCACTTTGGAAGGCTTCAGCGCGTCGATGAGCGAGATCAGATGCTCCATGGGCGGAGAGATCCACTTGCTTTTCCGCAGCAGCACCTGACTGTAATAGGTGGGGATGGGAATGTCCACATCCAGTGTTGTCAGACTGGTATTTTGCAGGTGCTTGGATACGGAGCATTCCGGAAGGAAAGAGAAGGATCGCTCGTCCCGCAGCAGCAGAGAGATGGCGTCGATGTCGTTGATGGTGATGGTGGGATGGATCTCCAGCCCTGTGTTGGCTGCCAGGTTCTGCAGGGTCTGGCAGCAGTAACCGGAGGACTCCGTGGCAATCAGGGGATAGGCAAAGATCTCCTGCAGGGAAAGCTTTTTCCGGGAGGCCAGAGGGTGTCCGCTGCTGGTCACGAAGGACATGCGCTCCTCCCGCCGGTAGCAGCAGGAGAGCGTGTTATCGGTATTCAGGCTGGAGGAAATATAGATCATATCCAGGTGATTCTGTTTCAGCATTTCCGTCAGCTCTGCGGCGGTTCCGATCCGCAGAAACAGATCGGCTTTGGTGTATTTGGCCTTGAAGAGGGGTACAAGGTCGATGACTGTGCTGAACAGCAGGGACTCCAGAATCCCGATGCGCAGGGAAATGGGGGTGTCCTCCGACTGGCTTTTGAGATTGGATGCCTTTTGGAGAATGTACTGAATGTCATTGGCGTATGTGAGAAAGTCCCGTCCAGCATCTGTCAGATAGCATTTTCGCCCCATCCGCTCGAAAAGGGGAAACCCCAGTTCCTTTTCCAGCGCCTGTATCTGCGAGGTTACCGTGGACTGGGCATATTCCAGATCCTCGGCGGCCTTGGTGAAGTTGCCCACTTCCGCAACGTGCAGAAAGGTTCGAATATAACTCAGATCCATAATTCCTCCATGATTTCGGAAAAACGTAAGCTGTTTGCAACAAGATACTACACAAAAGCAGGAATGTAAAGAAGAATCATCGGTAAAATCGGTTAATGATAACGATATGTTCTGTTGTAAGGCCTGGGCTGTGCCTGTTATATTACATTATAAAGGAGGGATGTCCGTTGATCAAAGCGATTGCATTCGATTTTGACCACACGCTGGATGTGCGCATCAAGGCCTATGATAATCTGGCCAATGCGTTTTTTACCTACTTTACCGACTATCTCAGGCCCGGAATCACCTGTCCGGAGGTGCTGGATGCCATCAAACGGGCAGACCGCACAAGCTTCGGGCGGAAACGGACTGCAGAAGAGAAGAGCGGCAGTGTGGATCCCGGGAAGCACTGGATGGGAATCTACAACGCCACGCTGGCCACCGGCATCTTTGCCAGAGAACCCGGCTATGATGTATATTACTACGATTTCATTGAGAACTACTTTCCTCAGACCATTGTGCTGGCGCCGGATACGCTGCCCACGCTGGAACTGCTGCGCAGACAGGGATATGCAACCGGTATTCTGACCAACGGCCCCTCGAATTTCCAGCGTGCCAAGCTGGTGGCTACCCATATGTATGAGGCAGTGGACGCCGTGGTGCTCTGCGGTGATCTGGAGCGGCAGAAGCCCCATGCCCTGCCCTTTGAGACGATTTGCCGGGAGATGAGCTGCCGCCCCGAAGAAGCGGTCTATGTGGGCGACAATCCCATCAACGACGTGGACGGCGCCCGCCGGGCAGGCATGATCCCCGTTTGGATCAACAGCGTCGGCGTCTGGCCGGAGGAAATTGCGCCGACGCCCTATACCATTCAGTCCATCGGGGAGATTCCCGAACTGCTGAAAATCATTGAACAGGAGGCGAGCCTTTGAAAAAGATCGATTCGGTCAAGTTCAACATTGACTACCGTGTAGAGGATTACCTGCTGAACACCAAGTGGGAAGATTTCCCGGAGGAGGTTCAGAAGCGGGCACTGGTGTGCAGCATCGACCTGATGCACGCACTGATCCTCGGCAGCTGCGGCAAGCAGTACGAGGCCGGACTGCGGATGGCCCGGGGTATGGGTTCCTGCGGAAACATCCCTGTCATCGGTACCAAGGATACCTTCAATTTCTGGGGCGCTACGGTGGCTATGTGCCATGCGTCCAACTCCTTTGACATTGACGACGGTCACAACATGATCAAGGGACATCCCGGAACGTCCTTTGTGGCCGGTGTTCTGGCGGCGGCGCTGGAGCGGAACGTCAGCTATAAGGAGTATCTGACTACGATGGTGGTCTCCTATGAAACCACCATCCGCTGCGCACTGGCGCTCCATGATTATTATCAGTATTTCCACAGCACCGGCGCTTACGGCGGCTACGGCACGGCGGCAGGCGCGGGACGGCTGATGGGACTCAGCCGGGAACAGCTGAACAACGCACTGTCCATCGCGGAATTCCACGGCCCGCTGGTGACCTCCATGCGCTCGGTGGAATATCCCTCCATGAACAAGGACGGCGTTCCTTTCGGCGCGATGGTGGGTGCGCTGGCCATCCTCGATACCATGGCGGGCAGTACCGGCATCGGCAACTTGCTGGAAATGCCCCAGTATCAGCATTATGTGGACTCTCTGGGCAAGGATTATGAGATCCTGAATCTCTACTTCAAGCCTTACACCTGCTGCCGCTGGGCACATCCCGCCATTGCTGCCTGCACCGATACCATGCGGGCCAACGGACTGACTGCCGACCAGATCGCAGCCGTGAAGGTTTACACCTTCGACGCTGCCACCAAGCTAAGCAAGATGCGCCCCCGCAACACCGACGAAGCCCAGTACAACATCGCCTATCCCGTGGCGGCGGCGATCGTCAAGGGCGACTGCGGTTACGCACAGGTCTGCGAGGATGCCCTGAACGATCCTGCTGTGTTGGACATGCTGCCCCGTCTGGAGTTCCTTGTAGATGATGAGCTGGAGGCTCTGTTCCCGGCCCAGCGCCTGTGCCGCATCGAGATCTGCACAAAGGACGGTAAAACCTATGCCTCCGAGCGGTATCGTCCCGACGGCGAGGCAATGGATCACGTTGATATGGACTGGGAGGAAAAGAAGTTCCGCCGCATCACCGCACCGCTGATGACCGCGGAGCAGCAGACGGAGATCCTGGAGCTGCTGCGGGGCGATCTGGATGTTCCCGTGTACGATATCGTTCAGAAGATCAACCGCATTATGATCCCCATTCGGGACCGTATCATGTAAATAAGAAAAGGAAGGTAATTTGTTATGAGTCTGGATTTTCTGTATTTGGATGAGCCGGATATGATCAAGGCCGGCGTCATGGACATGAAGCGCTGCGTGCAGTCCATGGATGATATGTTCCAGGTGATGGGTCAGAAGGACTACATCATGGGCAGCCCCAGCGAGAACCATCACGGCATGATGCTCTGGTTCCCGGAGGAGAAGCGCTCCGAGAAGATGCCTGTGGCCGGTCCCGACCGCCGCTTCATGGCTATGCCCGCCTACGTGGGCGGACGCTTCAATGTCTGCGGCAACAAGTGGTATGGTTCCAACATCGAGAATCAAAAGAAGGGCCTGCCCCGCTCCATTCTGACGGTGATGCTGAATGATCCCGAAACCGGTGCTCCGCTGGCACTGATGTCTGCCAACCTCCTCAGCTCCATCCGCACCGGCGCCATCCCCGGCGTTGCCACCAAGTATCTGCAGCGCAAGGGCGCATCCGTGCTGGGCATCATCGGCACCGGTGTTATCAGCCGCTCCTGTATCCTGGCCATCAAGGAAACCATGACCGACCTGGCGGAAGTGCGCGCCTATGACCTCTTCCCGGAGAAGGCTGCCAAGTTCGCCGAGGAGATGGGCAAGGAGATCGGCGTGAAGATCACGCCTGTTGCGGAGATGAAGGACGCCGTGGAAGGCTGCGACGTGGTGAGTGTTGCCGCTTCCGGCCTGAAGCCTGTGGATATCGACGACGCATGGATCAAGCCCGGCGCGGTGATCATCTGCACCGGTGCCGCCATGTTCTCCAAGGAGGCTCTGCTGCAGCACAATGTGGTCTTCGACAACTGGAAGATGCACAAGGACTGGCTGGACGAGCTGCGTGATGAGCCTGAGCGTCTGCTGGGCGTCAACGCCGGTCATCCCTCTGCCAAGCTGCTGCTGATGGTGGCCCGCGGCGAGGTGGATCCCAACCACATGGTGAGCTTCGGTGATGTGCTGGCCAAGCCGGAAGAGCTGGGCCGCAAGAGCGACAAGGATGTGTTCATCTTCCTCACCGGCGGCATGGGCACCGAGGACGTGGCCTGGGGCTATGACGTCTACACCCGTGCCAAGGAGCTGGGTCTGGGCAAGACCCTCTCTCTGTGGGAGAAGCCCCACTGGGCCTGATAGAATACGGTTCCGCCATTGATGGTATTGATAATCGCAATGGGTTGAAAGCGAATGGTCAAACAGAGTGGCACGCGATTTGTCAAGGATAATTTTCACTTTTTTATAGCAAGTGCCACCCAAAAGCGGGTGGCACTTAGATTATATATTGTTTATTTCATTGCAGTTCCGCAATACTTGCAGTTTATGGCATCCTCACTTTGACGTGCACCACAGTGAGGACAGACAGCCTTTCTTCCGGGCTTGCCTGTGGAGGTAGGTTTATATACCGGCACAGGAATAGGCTCTTCTATAACCACAGGATCGGTTTTAGGACCACTTGCTCCTGACATTGTGGTTCCGCAGTACTTGCAGCTTGTTGTTCCTGCCACGTGTCTTGCGCCACAATGCGGGCACATCACCTTACCATCTTTTGCTTTGGCTATAGGCGTAGGTGTAGGTGTTGGAACAGGATTCGGCTCCGGTTCGGGTGCCGGAGTAGGTTTGGGAGGAATAGGTTTGCTATTGTTGATTGGAGTACCGCAGAATCGGCAAAAGGCAGCATCCTTCTCTTGTTCCGCTTTACACTTAGGACAGATGGCCTTTTTTGGAGGAATTGGCCCGGGTATCGGAGGGACAGGTTTTGGTGTAGGTTTGGGCGCAGGAGTTGGTGTTCCATTAACTTCGCCTGAAACTGTATTTTTGGACATATACATCGATACTGCAGGCAGAACAACCGCAGCGAAACTCATTGCTTCGTACAAATAAAAGCCTATTGCTGCATAATCTAATGCAACGATGATATCCCAATCTCCATCGGACATTGCTACGATCATAACAAGCATACCGATTCCGGACGAAATAATGGTGCCAACCGATGCCTTACTGGATTTCATGGATGCAAATGCAAAAATCAACCCGGTTACGCTGAGCACTGGGCAGATTACAGCTAACAACGCAGGCATTTCTTCGTCATCAATAGCTTCAATGATAAAGTCTATACCGGACATTGTATGAGTCCCAAAGAAGTTTATGGAAACATAGGGCAAAAGGAAGCTGAGAAGTGCAATAAATATAGCACAAATAGTCAAAACCGACATGAGCGACGATTGCTTTTTGGTGTCAGGCATAATATGCTCTCCTTTCATTCTTGCATAGCACTTATCCTTTAATTTCGATAATAGTATCGTCCCCACCTACACTGAACCAATAATATCCCGGAGACAGTTCAGAGTAATCAACGATAAAATATCCTTCTGTTGTTTTTGTAACAGGCAAGGAAATATAGGAATTGTGGTCTTCGATGATGTAGTAAAAGTGATCTGCGGTTACAGTTTCCTCTAGATAATCTGTACCTGAGAAGTAGGAGAATGTAAAAGATTCTCCTTTATTCGCACGAAACACATTGTAGTAGTCAGACAAGCGATTTAGATATGCACTGGGTTCTTGACCGTTAATCTCCTCAAAGTCCTCATTGTATCCACCAACAAGATATCCGATAGATCTCTTGTAATGGATGGAACCACTATATGCACCTAAATAATATGGAATTGTATAATCCATTTCGATTATCGGAGCACAAGATACAGACGTGATTCCAACGAGAGCAAGCTGATCCTCTCCTTTTGCCACAGACTGGAATGTAAAATCCTCGTAATTCTCTGTGTTGACAATGTAAAGATAATACGGATTCCATATGTCTCCTGTATCTACTTCTTCACTCACAGGTGTGAACCATGAAGGAACGGATACTCTACAGAACCAAGTGTTCCCGTTATACTCCTTCATTTTGTATATGCCTTCAGTTGAAGAAGCTATATACTCTTTTGTGATAGAATAACCCTCATCATATCCGGACGGGGGTGTAAATTCATCAACGACATTATTGGCGCCGTTCGAGGACTGTGTATTGTTTTGATTGGGTATCCCAGAAGCTGCATTTCCATTATTACTCCATGGTATAACCAACATCACCAATAGTAGCACTGCGCCACAGGCTACAGCGGTCATCCACTTCTTCCATTGGAATTTCTTCTGTGCTGGAATAGTGAGAAGCTGTTTTCCGCAATGCTCGCAGAAAACGGAGTCTGCGGGAGTGGGTTTTCCGCAACCAGTACAGAAAAGTGTATGCCGTTTAGGATCTGCTGCCGGGATATCTCGCGCCGTTTCATCCACTTCTTTATCGCGCCACAGTCCGTCTTCGCCAACATAATATACACGTTTTCTACCGCCGTTGTGTGAATAACCAATTACATTATCATCCTGAATATTGGTAGTCGTGTCTTGATCCAAATCTCCTAAAGTTGAAAACGGATCATATCTGGGTGTTCCATGGTCAATAGGTATCACAGTTCTCACATCACTGCCACAAATCTGGCAGAACTTACTATCACCAGGAACTGTCGCTTTACATTTTGGACACTGCATCAGTTGTCCCCCCCATTATTTATTATCTGTGATAACGAAATTGCTCTCAGTATAGATTGCATTGTCTGGTAGCTTCTCAGCATTCAGCAATGATATAGCTTCCATATACTCTAAAGAACCATCATTGTTTACATACATGGGAAAGAAACCAATGCCCGCATTCCAGACATAGAGAACCTTTGCCGCTGGGAAATACAGATACTCATAGACATCGCCTTCAGCAAACATCCCATAGTAAGAATCAGGAAGATCAATATCTGTTTTTCCTGCTCCCTGACGATACAAAACATCGCCATCTCCGGTCATGCCAAAAGAAGGTTTTGCGCCAGAATCATCGTCTATGTATTCCTCGATATATAGTCCGATCATATCGTGATTGATGTATACAATAACACCATGTTCTCCGGATTCGGTTATAAATGTTAGATTTGTATAAATACCATCATTCGAAACATTGTATAAGTACGGCCCACCACTGTCTCCTTCCGGGGTATATACAGAAATGGAATCATTCGTTATAACAATTTTTCCTTCACCAACGGGAAGCCAATAATCAAATAGCCATGTACCAATATAGGAATGATCTTCTGTCTGTATCGGTGGATCTGTTTCAATAGGCTCATTGAAGAACTGACTTCCACCGTTGTCCGGACTGATAGTATAGTAATCTTCACCTACCTGCATTCGGTATTTATCAAGTGAAGCGAAGCCATCTTTATTTCCACTGTATTCGATAGTTGACGGATAGCCGAATCCATCAATATCAAAGACTATCACCAGTTTTCCATTGGAATATGTATAGGTGCCATTTTCGTATGCACCGGAGCCCATCCCTCGTGCAACAAAGGTTCCATCGGCACTGAATCTAGCAACATAATTATATCCAAGGGACTGGCCGAAACTCATATGCCAATAGGTTTCATCGAAAATATCTTTCGTATCAGGTGCATCAATGGTACCAGTAACCTTCACATCCAACATTGATACCCTTCTGTTCAATTCAGAAAGCATGGCAGAATAGTAATCTACAGATTCACAATCTACACTTTCCGCTGCCAGATAAAGGCCCATGAGAACGTCACTTATCTTCTCGATTATCTCGTGATCTTCCCAAAATGTGTTGTATGCATGTCGGGAGGCTACCATTGCCAACATAGCTGACAGCCTTAATTCATCCAAAGACTCTGCATCAAACTGCATGTCCTGTGTACGCTTATCGAACACTCTGCAAGCATGGTTCACCACATCATCCATGTATCCCAACTGTGCTGCTTTCCCTACTTCTTCCACAGCTTCCGGAAGGGCCAGCTTCACAGCCTTGAATGCAATCTTATATGGCGTTAGACCAAATTCTTTTACGGCTGTCCCACCAAACTCACTAACGATGAAATCATACAGTGCTGAGTGAACAATTTCCTTTCGCTGTTTGGCACTATCTGATCCATAGGTAGAAGCAATCTGTACTGCAGCCTTGTAGGCAGGATTTGTCTCTCCAAAGAATTCGGTACTGTATACAGCTTCCAACATATTCAAGTGATCATCCACTTGATTCATGTAAGTATTGCTATAGTCAGCAATTTTGAATATTCCCTCTGCAGTATCGCTCATTCCGGAGTAGAAATCCTTAAAATCATGGAATCCTGGATACAATTCAGAATCCAATATATACCCCAAAAAGTCGGGCCCGATTTTGGCATCACTCAGAAGTCCGTCTATTTCCTTCAGGTTATTTCTTTTGGTTTCCATGAACTGCTCTGTCGGCGTTTGATCTTCATCATAGGCAGAAAGAAATACTGCATCGTCTACCAAATACGCTTTGAATAGTTCTCTATAGTCGTTATATTCGCCTGTATTAAATAAACCATCCAGACGATCAATGCGCAAACCTAGAATTGTATCAATGAGCATACCTGATGCAGTCATAAATTCATGTCCCACAACATCACGATCTGCATCAAAAGTTAAATCCTGTAGATTCAATCCATATAATGCGCTGAATACCGATACGGCATTTGCATTAATATGTAAAATGCCGTCATCTGTGATTTCAATTTTTGCATTGAACAGCGGCAGCATTTCTGCCACCGGCAGGTATAATGTGTTTTCACTAATGATAGACTGAGTGAATTTATGTGTTATATATGTTTGGAATTTTGTTTCCGTAACATAACAGCCACAACTCACTTCTCGACCATTCATGTCAATATAGATCCGCTTGGTGAATGGCTTAACAGCTTCCTCACCCGCATAATAAAACACATGTCGGTTGGATTCTTCCATGCGTGCCATTAAGCCATATCTTGTGAACCAGCTTATCGGGGCAAAAAGTGTATGATCTTCATTTATCAGTACTTTTTCGGTATGCTGATTTCCGAAGCTATCTACAATGATTTCCGCAGTCTGGTAGTCTGCTTCTGTTGCACGAACAGGCACAATCGAGAATGATAGGATATACGCAATAAGGAGGACTGTTGATAAAATTCGTTTAGCCATAATCATCCCTCCACTGCTGCTTTTGCAATTACTTCATCTCTAAGTTGATATATTCCACCATAGTATGCATCCAGAAATTCTGCTGTTAGAATAGGCGCATAGCCCTCATCTGTCAGGATATATTCAACGACCACTTGCTTTTCCACTATCGGAGCAGTTTTCAATGCACTGTCAAGCGCATCCATCAATGTATTTGCATCGATGTATGTATTGCTGGAATCCAAATTCTTTGCAACACCGTATACATCAGGAGCAAATACTCGCATCGTCGCAACTGCACCAGTTTGTGTTTTCTTAAAAGACAGAATCTCATATCCGTTACGAGATTCTATTGAGTAGAGAAATGCCGGTGTTTCAATTTCTTCGGTATTCACCTCAAGAATAGGCACATCCAAAACTTCATCTAAAACATTTGCTGCGGATTCGGCGGAAAATTCGCCGTTCGCAAAACGCAAAGCCGGTGAACAAACCACACATAAGAGCAAACAGATTATGGTTGTACAACATACTGCAATTGTCATCCACTTTTTCCAAATAAAGGTTACAGTGGGATTTCGATTCTCTGTTTCTTCAGTTTCTTCCTGACCATCATTCGAGGGAGCTAACTCGTCCATAGGTTTAAAGCCGCCGGTGGCAGGCTTATCTCCATGACTAACCACCCCTTCAGTATCGGAATCTTCACCGCCATTTAGCGGATCCATAGGCTTAAAACTACCCGTGGCGGGCGCATCCATTCCAGAACCATCCAACAGAATAGGTGAACCGTCCAAATTACCCATAAGTTGAAACGGATCGATTGAATTAATTACAGAATCTGTGTTTGCATAATGCACCCCGCCAAAGCAACTGCGGCTCTGTTCAAGATCACCTAATGCAGAAAAGCAATCAGGTTTCGTAGTTGGAATAGCCGGATTATTTACATAGGTCTTCGTTCCTCCGTAACTCTTATTGGGTTCGATATCTCCCAATGTAGTAAACGGATCAAAGTTATGCTGCTCTGTACCACAAAACGGACATTTTTCATTGGTGCCGATACTATTACCACATTTTTTGCAGTACATCTACATCACCTCTATGCTGTCTTTTTGTTTATAGATCGCCCAGATCCCAGAAACCAGGCCGTGCAGGTGCATCGCCTATAAACTCTCCTTCGTTCTGAATTACATCGTTTTCAATGATTGCCTCAGTATATTTTAGTGTAATAATTGTACCATTAGGAACACGATCGCCATCCTGTTTGTCTGTACTAATCGCTTCAAACGTGCATCCAGCATAGGACTTGGGCTCAAGCGAACCTTTTACTATGGGAATTTCATTTGTTGCATTGATCCATACTTTCGTAGTATGAACCGTCTGCTCCACAATTTTACCGCCCACCTTGTGCTGAACTGTGTAGCTGACGGTTTTCTGCTGATTCAGATCTTTAACATACTTGACAGTGATAACTGTTCCATCATCTACGGTTTCTCCTTCTATTATCCAAGGTTCCCGTCTGTCATATTTATAGCCAGTATATTCCCTGGGCTTTAGGGATTCTTGTTTGATTGCAATCTTTCGATTTCCATAGTTTTCCTCACTCAGCTCAAATGTGAACGAATCTCTTGTTTTGCCCTCTACTTCATGGTGAACAGTGTAGGAAAGCTTATCTTGTTTCGTTAGATTATTAAACACTTCCTGTGCAGAAGGACGTTCACATGGATTCGCTGCAAGCATTTGAGAAATGACTCTATGTATATCGGCTGGCATATCCCAAGAAATATTCAACTTTTCTCCAGCAGCCACAGCTTCGCCTGCACAGCTAAACTTTTCTTCATCGTACCCAGGGAGTTTTCCTGTTAAATACTGGTGGAACAAGATTCCCAATGCAAAAATATCAAGTTTGCAAGTAAGCTGAGCTTCTTCTCCAAGAATCGCAGTCCAAGCTTCTGGTGAAAAGTAAACCTGATCACCAGGAATTTCTTCCGGGTGCGTCGGTGGATCATACTCAAAGAAACCAGCATCGTAGTCAATCAACTTTGCCGTCAACTTACTTGTTCGAGAATGCACAAGCATTATGTTAGTGTGCTTAATATCGGCGTGAACAAATTTACTTTTATGAAGCTGCGCTACAGAATGTGCTATTACTGTACAAATTCTTCGTTTGACATGCTCTGGAAGCCTTGCGATTTCCTCAACGCTCATTTTGACAGGATTTATCTTGGGCATAACCATGTAATACTTTGCGCCCACACGGAAGAAATCAACGACTCGAACTGCATTCCCATCAGAATGCTCATTAATCGCACGGTATATTCTTGTTTTGCTTTGCTCAAAAGCTTCGCATTTTTTGATTTTCTTAGCTCTTTTTTCAGGACTTGATGTGGTATCATTCTCAGGATACTTTGGTTCCAGAAATTCCTTTATAAAATACTCCTGACCTCCACGGATAGCAAAACACCATCTGCAACTTCCGGCATCTTTATTTGATAATGCGGTAGTTCTTTCATACCGACCCAACATTGCCATTATCGTTTTTCACCCTCTATATACTTCAAATAGTTTTGTCGGTAACTTGCCCATAGATTGCGTCTTGTATCACGATCTTCCCATGGTGTTGCCCACACTGTTTCCAGATAGTTTTTACGGAGATAGTCGTATCTGGTCTGGAATGCCTGCTGAATGGACGCAAAGCTGCCATAGCCAAAGGATGCCAGACATAATGTATGATCGTCACCCGCATAAGAAGCTATCAACTTTTGCAGGTTGTCCTCCCATTGTGCAACACTTGAGGATTCTAACATTGTATGTAGAATCATTCCTTCAAACTCCATAGGAGAAGAAACATATCCGAAGCACCCGTCTGTTGCTGCAATTACCATAAACGGTGCTTTGACAGTAAAGGTACTGCAATTCAAATGGACAGGCTTATCAGCACAAATTACATTGGTAAGCGTTCCATCATCATACAAACCTTCCATCGGATCAGGTTGGTTGGAATGATCCACAGTCAACTGAGAAAGGCCAGTCGAGTCTAAAATATACACTCTTGAGTCACCGGCCCATATTGGACTAACCAGCAGATTATTTCCGCTTCCCTTCTGGATTAGAGCTGCAGCCATCGTAGACGGGAGCGTTCGCATGCCCGTAATTTTAATACTATTATTCTTCTCCGCTGGAATATTGGCCTTTAATGCATCCTTAATACAGGGTTCGACAATCTGCTTGACAAAAACATCGGGAGATATATTTACTGGAAAGTGTTGCTGGATACATTCATACAGTGCGCCAGAGCAGATGCGTGCTGCCATAAATGCTTCTGAATGATTGTTATAGTCTTCGTGCTTTCGTGCACCGGAACCACCACAACCATCAAAAACAGCTATGATTCCTGAATCTTCACAAAAACCATATGCCCAATTATCCTCTCCCAAGGCCTTTCTTGCTTCGCCACAAAAGACAATTGTATGGAAATCCAAGGGCAGTGTTTTCTTCATTTTGGTGCCTCCTATAACATTCATCCTAAAGCATCTAAACTGCTTAGATTGTGTTTGCAATCACATCAAGAATTTCGCTATACTTCTGTTCTGACATACCATCACCTGCAGAAGAATGAACATGAACAACTTTTTCCCAGTTTTCGCTGATGTAGTTCCAGTAGTTGGTGTTGGGTGCATAGATGATTAGACGCTTGGCATAATCATCCATTTCATCCCACCAATCTTCAAGTTCAGCCAAATTTGCGGGCATGCCTTTGGGATAGTGAGGAGATCTTTTTCCATAACCCAATTCATGGGTGCCGGCATCCGTCCAGACAACGATGACCTGACGCTTTTTGGCACCATGGGTTGTCCACGGGGATTTCATAGCATATGCAAGAGCTTCCAGACCATCTTCGGGAATATCGCCGCCGCCATCAGCATGGATACCATTGATGCAATCTTCAAACTCCTTTGCCTGCTGGGGAAGCAGATAAAAGCCCGTTCCCTTCATTGCATCGGCACCGTCTGCAATAAAATCTCTAAAAATAATCACACGGACGCGTAGCTGTGCCATAGGCTTATGCTTTTCAGCCATCTTTTTAATCATGTCATCATAGAAATTCAGGGCATTCTGCTTTACCATATTGATGATTCTCTGCTGGCCACCGGTTCGGTTCTCCATACTTCCGGTTGCATCAATACAAAGCACCATATCTACGGTATAATTAGTGGAGCCTCTCTGCTGTCCATTCTGCTGATTTCCGCCGTAGCTTCCCTGATAAGAACCCTGATAATTACTGGTCATAAGTAAAACCTCCTATATATTTGTAAGTGATATTTACTGGTTGTTGTTAATAATCGTTCCGTCTGCTGCAACCGATATTCCATCAACCATAATCTGCATATCATCCCCGGATGCATTTTTGACCCGGATGACACACCGCAGTTCAATGGGTTGCTTCATAATAGTGATATTCCTTAGCCAATCTGTGGTACATGTTATATGACGATAGTTTTCATCATCAACCGTAATGATATCAGCATCTGCTGAAGTCCAATTTCCTATGCTGCTACGATACTGCCACTCATAAGAGAAATCCTGATCATAAAAGAAAGACAGATCAGTATCACACTTCACACCTATAGTAAGTAACTCAGTATCTTCCTGGACATATTTCAAATTCAGATCGACCGATGCTTCTTCATTAAGAAGGTACGAAATTGTAAATGTCTGGCCATTCTCGCTCGCTGCTGTTGTTGTAGTTACCTTGACTGACTTGGCGTAATTGCCAAAATCATAGGTGTTGCTGATTTCATTAGGGCCACCATTGACCACTGTCGTATTGATTGTAAAACTATACTGCGTTGATTCTTCGGGAGGATCTGTCTCTTGCTCATCATTCGGCTTATCTAAGGGAGCTTCAGTTGGATAAGTAGGTATCTCAATTTGGATATTATCAATTTGCTCTTTAAGCACACTCATCCGGTTATTTACTCTCAAAACCAAAAGCACAGAACATACAGTTACAAGCAATACCGTAATCAAGCAAAACATTGTAATTGCATGATGCTTTTTAGCAGCCTTGCGTTCTTTCGCATATTTGGCTTCCATTTTTTCTACGGCAGCACAGTGGGGAACTTCCTTCACAATCACTTTCTCTTTCGTGGGTGCTGTAGGACCATCGTTTGAATGTTTCAGGTTATATAATCCACCGCAATCAGACATTGGGGGTGTCTCTCGTCCACAGGCTGGACATTTCTTATCTGTTAACTGAATGCTGTTACCACACCATTTGCAAAACATATGATTTCCTCCAATCAACTGTCGATATCATTGCCACAAATGCAACAAACTTTTGCACCATATTTATTTTCTCCATCGCAATGGGCACATTTTTTGACACTCTGCACAGATGTGTACTCATAAATCGAAACATACTTCTGTTCTTCTTTTTTAGGTGGTGTTGGTTCGGGCGGTTTTGGAGTCGGCTCGGGCGGCTTCGGTACTGGTGCAGGAGGCGTAGGCGAGGCTGACCCGCTGCCGGAGCTACTGTCTTTCTGTGCAACATATATGATAAATATAAATAGTCCCAAAACAAGGAAAATGATCCATCCAGCAGAATCCAAAATAAATCAATCCTTTCCTGCATATTCTATGGCTTTCAAAGTACAGTTTGCTAACCACACGAAATATGTCGAAATTATGTACATCTTATTATATAAACATCCACAAGATTTTTCAAGTGTTAGGTGGACGATAAGGTGTACTTCTTTATCCATTATCCTCATTTACCCACCGTAAAAATGTACTATGGGTAATGCCTAACTGTTTTGCTGCCGCCCTTGCGGATATTTGATTTTGTTTCCATTGCTCTTTTAGAAAAACAAAGGAAGCAGGGCGCACCATGGGTCTTCGTCCAAACTGCACACCTTGTGCTTTTGCAGCCGCTATACCCTCTGCCTGCCGCTGTCGAATGAACTCCCGTTCTGTCTGAGCCACATAAGACAAAAGCTGCAACACAATATCTGCGATTAGCGTTCCGGTTAGATCCCTGTTCTTCCGTGTGTCAAGCAGCGGCATATCCAGGACCACAATGGCTACCTGCTTTTCTTTGGTAATGATCCGCCATTGCTCCAAGATTTCATCATAGTTTCTGCCCAAACGGTCGATACTCTTAACAACAAGGGTATCGCCGCTTTTTACTTTTCTGAGCAACTTTTTGTAGTTTGCTCGCTCAAAGTCCTTTCCGGATTGCTTGTCCATATAGATTCTTTTTACATCAATCCCGAACTCTTGCAGCGCAATCATTTGCCTTTGCTCGTTTTGTTCTTTGGTTGATACTCGCACATAACCATATTCCATTGCTTTGACCTCCAATTTATCAGTATCCGGATAAATTGTAAGTCAGTTTGCTAACAACATCACTTTCTATAAACATAGTGATTTATCACTACTATATCATATTTTCTTTAATTAGTGAAGTATCACTAATGCGTAAATTCCGGATAGTTTATCATAATAGTGATAAATCGTCCGGAGGGATTCCTATGGATACCAGAGAAGCAATTGCAAACAGAATACGGCAACTTTGCAAAGAGCGGGGAATTACTCCTAATGCTATCAGCAATATTTCTGCTGTTCCGCAGGCAACTGTAAAAAGCATTTTGAATGGCGAAAGCAAAAATCCCGGCGCAGTTACGCTGAAGAAGCTTTGCGATGGCTTTGAAATTACGCTTGGAGAGTTCTTCTCAACACCGGAATTTGAAGAATTGGAACAGGAAATAAAATAATAAAAGACTGGGCAGCACCGTTAATTTGGTGCTGCCCGTTGTATTTACCGATCCCGTTCTTTTTCTTTCTTGCGGAGTGCAGTTTGCTCTTGCTGGTGCTTGTAAAGCCGCTCCCGGACAGAACGGGGTTCTTCCTTATGTTCCTCCAGTATCTTGGAAACATCCCTTCTGGCTTCTGCCATGGTAAAGGGACTGTATTGCGTATCATAAGTGGTTTGGATTCTGGAAACGGTGGTGCGATCCATGCCCTGCCGCAGTTCCAAGCGTGCATCGATCAGTTTCTCTGCATCGAATTCTGCTGCCTGCGCTTCCAGTTCCCGGTACTGCTGTAAAGCAGATTCCAGTTCAGCGGAAAATTTAACTTCCTGCTCGTCCAGTTTTTTCAGCGCAGCTTCCATGGCGGCAATATCTTTCTTCACATCGCCCATAGCTGCATCGTCGGTGCAATCCAGAGAGTGTAGCAGCATTGCTTTTTCAGAACGCAGTTCCTCAATATCTTCTGACAGAGTAGCGATCTGCTTTGCCAAATCTTGACGCTTGGCAAGATTCCAAACAGGAGTAGCCCTGCGTTCGTCCAGCAGGAGATTCCGCTGTTTGGTTTTCTCCTTTATCTGTTTTGCCACTCTGAAATAGCGTTCCAGTTCGGGGCGGAGTACATTCAAGCGCTTGTTCATTTTGCTTTTACCGGTAGCAATATGCAGAAGCTGGTAGCGGTAGATGATCATATTCTGCCGCAGGGTTTCCAGTTTTTCCGCCATGACAGGCAGCGTATTTTTGACCGCCTGCATCAGCTTTTTGACCGTAGCTTTCAGTTCCCGGAGCAGAGCGTTGTCTGCCTTGATCTGTCGGTTAATCTCACAACGGTCAGAAATGATACCCTTCTTTTCCAGCGCACGGGCAACGACACCCTCGTGGATCGTCGGCTGCTCATCCAGGCCTCGCTCCGCATGGCTGCGGTGGTCGATCCTTGCATTGGCACCGGCCCGCTCCAAGTGGGCATTGGTGGCATCTGCCCAGGCCTTGCGCCAGACAAGTATCTGTTCATCGCTGTTCCATTTTTCTGCGATGGGGTTCTGTCTGCCGTACTTGGTGCTTTTCGGATGTTTAGACACTCGGACAAGATTCTGCGCTTCGGCGGCAGAGGGAGTCATGTACACCTTTTTCTTGCCGACCTTGTACTGATACTGTTTCTCCCAACCGTCGGCTTGTACTACCTTGAACTCGGCTGCGGTGAAGCCACGTTCCTCTCCATCCCGGACACAGAGATATTCTTTCTCTGTCTTGTACTGCCACTTGCCATGTTCGTCCAGTGGGCGCACCGTCAGCATGATATGGGCATGGGGATTGTGTCCGTCCGTGTCATGGATCGCCACATCGGCACACATACCCTGGGCCACAAAATTGGTTTGGATATATTCCGTCAGCAGCAACCTCCATTGATCTTTCCCGAGTTCAATGGGCAGGGCTACCACGAACTCTCTTGCCAGTCTGCTGTCCTTGGTTTTCTCGTTTGCTTCCACCGCATTCCATAACACGGCCCGGTCAGACCATTCCTGCGGCGCAAATTCCGGTAGGAATACCTGCTGCCAGACAAGACCGGATTTCCGTGTGTAGTCGTGCTGCATGCCGTCATAATCATTGAAAATTTGGGAGCAGCTTAGATAGGCAGAAGCGGCGCAGGCGGAACGGCCTGCACCTCGGCTGATGACCTTGGCTTCCAAATGATAGATCGCCATTCGTTCGTACCAATCCTTTCGTAAAGTTTCTGTTTCTCTTTGTAAAAGAGAAAATGACTATCAGCAATGCTGATAGTCATAACCGCAGACAAAGCTGCCGGTGGCAGGTTTGTGCGGGCAGTTGGTGGAATACCGTCGGCTGAAGCGACGGTATTCTGTAAGCGTTTACCGCACACCAACTGCGTGGACAATGACAGTAGATCCGCAGAGCTGTGGCATTGTCCATCAGGCTTCCGCAGAAGCCGCATCCCCCTCGGAGAGCGCACGATTTCCAACGGAAATACCACCGCCCCACCGGGGTGGTGAGTAAGTGCGCCCTTCGGGATAAAAAAGAAGCGCCCCGGTTTCCCAGAGCGCATAACATCATCGTACTGCTTTGAATGCTTCCCATAAAAATTCCTCCAACTGTTCCAATGTCATACGGGTCGTCTGCGGTAATGCTTTCTCCAAAATAGCACCCTCCTGGATCAGCCGCCGTGTCCGGGTCTTGCGTTCCTTCGCCCGATCTCTGGCTTGAGCTTCCTCCAAGCGGTGCTTCGCCTGCAACAATTCTTTTTCAATATCTGACATAATAAATCTCCTTGCTTTTGAAATAGAAAAAGGGCAGTCTGCATTTCTGCAAACCGCCCATCGGTGTAAATTATGCTGTTTCTTCTTCCGGTGCATCGGCACTCTCCGCTGCCTGTGACTGCCGTTCGGCTTCCAGCTTTTGCTGGCGCTTTCGTTCTTTCCGGCGCTCATACTTGGCCCGCTCCGCCGCTCGTTTCTTCCGTGCCTTTTCTTCAGCAGCCAATTCCTCCGGGGTAGGCTCCGGCATAGGAATGTCGAACTTGCCGATGAATTTCAGATAAATCTCGATCTCCATCGTCCGCTCACCGTCGATCTTCTCCGGTGCATGAACAAGAATCTTATCAACAAATTCGTTGATCATGGGAGTGGTCAGCTGAGAGAAGTCTGTGTACCGCTTGGCGATGGAAAGAAACTGCTGCGCCCGGTCTTTATCTGTGGTGAACACTTCCAATTCCGCAATATCGGCAGCAATGATTTCTTCCAACTCTGCCTGCTCTTTTTCGTAGTCGGCAGACAGCATCTCAAAACGCTTCTCCGTGATCTTTCCCATGGCATAGGATTCATACAAGGTCTTGATCAGCGTGTCCAGTTCCGCAGAGCGCTTCTTTGCACGGCTGATCTTCCGCTTTAGTCCCTTGGCTTCCGATTCCTGCTTCAGCCGGGACGCTTCCAGCACCTTCTCCATAAATTCCGCTTCGTTGCTGATGGCATAGGTGCTGACCGTCTGAATGGTTTCCAGGATGATCGCCCGGATCGCTTTTGTGGTAATGCTGTGGGAGCAACACTTCTTGGTTTCCCGCTGCAAGGTTAAAGTGTAGCTTGCACAGTTGTAAAAATCCACGGGAGTCTGTGTGCCGTTCTTATTGTTTTTCACGCTGCGGTGGTTATACAGCTTGGCACCGCAGTCAGCGCAGTAGAGAATGCCGGTCAGCGGATTGGCTTTGCCCGTGGTATCGATCCGGTGGACGGTTCTGCGTGTACGCTGGGCAAGTCGCCATGTTTCCGGATCGACGATTGCTTCGTGGGTGTTTTCAAAGATCAGCCAGTCCTCCGGTGGATTCATGATCCGCTTGTCTTTGTAGGATTTCTTGGAGGTACGGAAATTCACGGTATGTCCCATATACTCCGGTTTGGATAAGAGGACATTCACGGAATTTCCGTACCAGTCATAAGGCCGGGTCATATCCTTACGGTTTTTGAACAGGCCGATGCCACGGCTGGCCAGATAGTAACTGGGAGACTCCACCTTCTCCCTGGTCAGCATCTGTGCGATTTCATAACCGCCGTGGCCTTCAATGCTCAGTTGGAAGATGCGCCGTACAACGGCGGCAGCTTCTTCGTCAATGATCCAGCGGTCTTTGTCCTCCGGATCTTTCTTATAACCATAGATGGCATGAGTGGAAGTGTGCTTTCCGGAGTTTCCCTTGATACGATAGGCAGCAGACACCTTCCTGGACTGATCTCGCAGATACCACTCGTTCATGATATTCAGAAACGGTGCAAACTCGTTGCTGTTCTGATCTTCACTGTCCACACTGTTTGCGATGGCAATAAAATGAACCCCATGCTGCCGGAAGAATACCTCGGTATAAAAGCCGGTTTGCAGGTAGTCACGGCCTGCGCGGCTCATATCCTTGACGATTACACGGCAGACCTTTCCGGCTTCAATGTCGGCAATCATGCGTTTCCAATCGGGACGCTCAAAATTGCCGCCAGACCATCCATCGTCCGTATAATGGGCGAAGTTGGTGTAGCCGTGCTGGACTGCGTAGTTTTCGAGGTATGCTTTCTGGTTCAGAATGGAGTTGCTTTCTCCCGCAAGGTCATCATCACGGGACAGGCGCTCGTACAGTGCCGTAATCTTATCCTCAGTCTGTTTCACGCTCATGATACGCTCCTTTCAGACTGACGGCTCATTTGTGGCGCATTCATTATAGCACACTCAGTCGCATTTTGCATAGCATCATTTTTCACCATTCTCAATATTTTCTCCTCCATGGTTTCTCTCTCGGTGTCGCTGAAGTACACCTTGACTTTATAGTTGGTTGACCCGATTCGTCGGTTGATATAGTAGTAGTTCTGCTGGGGTTGGGCGTTGGTCATAGGCAAATATATCCTCCTGTTGTGAGATCCAAATTCGTATTCCGTAATCGTTCATTTTGCTGCCCTTGTAACGGTCATAAGGGCGAAACCTAAATTCCGGGTACAAACACACCGGGGATATGAAAACAGCCCCGAAAAGTCGTTGACACACAACAACTTTTCAAGGCTAATTCGTTACATATCCGCTTTCTTTTTCCGGTGCTTTCGTACCCTGGCCGCTGTCTGCTCCCGGCTGGCTGCATTGGCACAATTTGCGGAGCAGTACACCTTGCGCCCATCAACCGGAAATGGCTTTCCACAATACTTACAGCGCTTGGTGGACAGCGGCTGAAAGGCGGCAGACAGTTCCGGATCGTTGGGCAGAACAGACTCCCGGAAGTAGCTGCACATGGCGCTGTTGGTATAACAAATACCAAACATGGGGCATTCGCAGTCCAGGGGCAGGCATCCATATTCCTTGTCGTGGTTGGCACACTTAGTTGTGACCAGCTTTCGGATGGAACGGATTTCCTTCGGGGTCAGTTCTCTCATGGGTTTCATCATAGGCATTTCCTCCTTTCTGCAAGATAGAAGTAATCTAAAAATGGTGTTTTGAGATTACTTCCTCACTTATAGGAGAAAAAGGGTATGTAAAACGGAACTGTTTTGAAAATTTGTTTTTTGTTTTTTACAGAATATTCTTCAAAATATTCTGCGATATGCTAAAATGAACAACAGAAGGGTGGTGAAGTCATGGCAAACGAATTTGACGAGTATGAAGAATCTGAAGCTGCGGAAGATACGGCATGGAAGTCGGAGCATGACTTCACGATATTTGCAGAGGAAGCAGAATCCTCCGATGCGATTCCCTATGACGAAGATCTGGGTGCTGCCTTGGATGCGGAATTTGAAGCGGTACTGGAAAGTCAGTTGGAGCAGGACGAAGATCCCGCTGGCTTCGATGATGATATACCGGAAGATGACGATGATCCGGATGCGCCCATTGGCTTTGATACCCTGCGGCAGCAGATCGACGAGTTTGCTGTGGAGCGATTGAGCAAGGCTGCCCGGAAAGATACCGACTTCGATGTGGTGATCGGTGAGATGGACAGACTTGACCGGAACCGGGAGCGAAGGGAACGGTATCACGAAATTCTCCGTGGTGATGTACCTTTGGAATATAAGAAAAAGACCTATGACGCACTTATATTCCCGGAATGGATGTGTTCACCGGAACACCGGCTTTTGACAAGAGGACAGTTTCTGGACATTCTCTTTGACTGCCCCTATGAAATGCACGAACTGACGGCAGACAGTTTCCTTTCCAGCCTTGTGAAGAATCTGAAGATGGAACATAAAGAGGTTCTGTATTTCCTTTCTCTGCGGCTTTACAGCGCAACCAAACTAGCTGAGTTGCGAGGGCAGTCTGACCGGAACATCCGGAAGGTACGGGATACATACACACGAAAAATGCAGAGAAAACTCTATGACCATCTGAAAAATAAAAAAGCAAGATCGCTTTCTCTGCGGGAACGGGAATTTATATCCTTGTATGAAGTCGCCTTGGAGCAAAAGGGCAAAACCCAAGCCAGGGTCAAGAAAGAGAACAAGTCCCCAAAACGCAAAAAAGCCACCCTTGACGGCATCAAGGATGGCTGATAAGATAGTAATATGAAATTGTGATTTACGGATTACACAGTGAGGTGTTCCATGAAGAATCTGTTTGAACGGGCAAGCTCCTATTGGGTGCGCTATGACCGATACGAATTGAAAGAAGGAAAGAATGGAGTCCGATATGTGACAGCAGCACCGGATGCCAAACCGGAGGTATATAACCCCTTGGAAAACCCGGAACAGTTGGTACTGGATGCTTTGAATGTGGGTCTACTTTCCATGGGCAGAAAGTCTGAGGAAGTGATCTGCCAGGGTGTCATGGATTTCGTGCATAAGTACGGCTTGCTGGGTCTGATGACCGCACTGCCCACCACACACCAGTTCATGGAATATGAAGCGGTGTATCTGCCCAAGAACCAGTATATCCGGGAAGAATCCATGCCAACGGAAAAGTATCTGGAACTGTTCTATCCCTTTGATAAGTTGGATCTTGTGAAAAAGGGCATAGAATCCAGTTGGAATATCAACGAGGACAGAACCATGCAGGCTTTGGCATTGACCTTCTCGGAGCAGCCGATGGCTATGAACATGAGCTTCCAGCGGCAGTATGCAGAGCGATACGACTGGCTGGCGGCGCAGTTCAAGGATTGGGCATTCCATCTACTGACCAGCTTCTTCTACTACGAGGACAACGCTTCTCTGAAGGACGAAGCGAAAAAGGCACTGCACATGAGCATGGCAGCATTCGGCGGCATGGCTCCCACTTACCACATCGCCCTGTTTGACAAGCCTACCATCGTTTGGGATTTCCATTCGCTACTGCTGGGCATTCAGATGATGTTCAGCTTCATGCTGACGGACGAGGATAGTCCCTTAAGGCTGTGCAAGCATTGTCAGAAGGTCTTTGCCGCAAGCAGACAGAGTAATCTGTTTTGCAGTCCCAAATGTAAGAACCAGTACAATGTGTATAAGAGCAGAAAGAAGAACAAGGAACAGGAATAACCCCATAAACGCAGAAAGGCCGTCCCCAAAACCGGGGACGGCCTTCTTAGATCGATTATTCTGCCATAACTTCCAGCATGATTCTGGCACCCAGCCGAAAGCTGTTCTGGAACAGCAGGCATTCTGCCATAACCTGATACTCTCTTACGCAATCTGCGTATTTCGTGAACAACTCTTTCTGCGCATCCGTCATGGTTGCAAGCAGCTTATCCTCGTTCCGGCTGATGAGTTGAAGCATATCCTTATATTTCTTGTCGGGTGAAATATCGTACTCCGCAGGTTCGATATTGCCATACCACAATTCTTCCAGAATACTCATGCGCCGTCCTCCTCATAAACAAGTTCCCGGAGGATGATTTCTTCTGCTGCAATGCGGATGTTGTTCATGGCGCCCACCCATGCAAGCTGATCTGCGGCTTTCAGTTCTTCTGTAATGCCTTGCTGCTTTTTCATGGCAGCTACCATGGTCTCCATGCGTTCATTACTGATCCGGTCTATTTCTTCCAGGTGGTCATACAGCGTACCGTTGAGAATCATGGTTGTGTACTGGATTTTGCGATGCTCTTTGAGATAACGATGGCGCATACGTCCATATTTGCCGATTTCGTAGTTTCTTTCGGGCAGTTCAATGTCCGGGATGAAATAATCTCCAACTTGCCGGTATGTGCCGCCCAATTCTTCGTATAAAGATTTCATACAGGCTCCTTTCGTAGCTTCGGTTGCGGTTACTTACGGACTTTTTACTCCTTTCCCATAACCGCTTTTCGCTTTGCCACAAATGAGCCGCAGTCATGTGTATTTTGTGAAGGGGTAAAACCTTCCTTTACAAAATACACCCTGCAACACTTGGTGTGTTTCCATTCCTGCCAATCAGAAGCGATTACATAACGCAAATCTCCCGTTTCGGTGAAATGTTGTCAGAGAAAGAATCCTCGTGAAATTTTTATCAATAAACAGCTCAAGAAGGATAAGAAGGTCGGTGGAAATTATGTACTTGCACCGACTAAAAACAAACGGAAGCGGCGCATTACGGTTGCTGCATCAGTTATGAATGCTCTTAGAGCGCAGAAAGACCGTCAACTGCAGATGCAGTTGACGGCAGGAGAACGGTGGAACAACGAATTGAATCTGGTTTTTACGAATGAACTTGGAGGACATTTTTGTCACTTCACGGTCTATAAGCGCTTTAAGCAGATTGTCAAAAAAATTGGGATGCCGGAAGAGCGGTTCCATGATTTGCGACATAGTTATGCAGTTGCAGCCATCGAGAGTGGTGATGATACTAAAACTGTCCAAGATAATCTAGGCCACGGTACTGCCTCGTTTACATTAGATATTTACGGACATGTATCTAGAAAAATGCGACAGCAGTCTGCCGAGCGCATGGAGCAGTTTATTCAAGACGTGGATATACCGCCGTCCAACAGTGCTAAAGGGTCAAGATAAGGGTCAACAAAAAAGAAAAACCCTGCATCCATTGGGATGCAGGGTTTTCTCTGGCGGAGAAGGAGGGATTCGAACCCTCGAGACCCTTTAGGAGCCTACATGATTTCCAATCATGCGCCCTCGACCAACTAGGCGACTTCTCCATAGCTGCTCAAGTCTGCTGTCAAGCGACAGCGTTATTAGTATAGCAGAAAAAACGGCAAAGTCAAGAAGAAAGTGCATTATTTTTGAAAAAGAAGCGGGGAAATACATTTCCCCGCTTCTTTTCAGACCTGCACCGCTTCAGCGCAGGTTGGAAATCAGATTGTCCACAGTATGATCTACGGCGACCCCAACCTTCTGGATGCGCTTTCCCACCTGCGTTTTCATCGGTGTGCGTCCTGTGGGCATCATCATTCCCAGTGCCATGCCGGCCATCATACCGGCACCCATACCGAACCAAAATACGGTATCATTTCTCAATTCCAGTCACTCCTTTGCGGCATATCCATAGCATGGCGCAAAAGCTTCCGTTCATTCCCGGAGAAATCTGGAATCTGTTGAAGGTCGGCTGTGTGTTTGCTATAATCATACAAAATGAGAGATGCCGCCTGAGGAGAATTGCGTCATGACAAAAATCTATCTCATTCGCCACGCGGAAGCGGAGGGCAATTTGTACCGTGTGTATCAGGGACAGTACGATACCCTTTTGACGGAGACAGGCAAGCTGCAGGTGCAGGCGTTGGGAGAGCGGTTTCGGAATATCCATGTGGATGCGGTATACAGCAGCGATCTGTACCGGGCGGCATGTACCGCGGCGGTCATCTGCCGCATGAAGGGTCTGCCGCTGCAGCGCATACCGGCTCTTCGGGAGATCGACGTGGGTTCCCGGCAGGCAAAGGCCATGGGCGATATCCGCCGGGCGGTGCAGCAGGGTGCGATTTCTGACAGCCGCGAACAGGGCACCGTCGGTATCTGGGGCGGTGAAAACCCGGATCAGGTGCGTGACCGGATGCTGGCGGCGCTGCAGGCCATTGCCGCCGCCCATGACGGACAGGCGGTGGCGGTGGTGAGCCACGGCGTCGCCATCCGGTATGTGACGGCACATATACAGGGCGTGGACAGGGACAGCCTCGTCACGGGACAAAACACAGGCGTCTCCGTTCTGGAGTGGAAAAACGGCGTATTGCGTGTGGTGGATTATGATGACGCCTTTCATCTGAACGTATGGATGGAGAAGCTGCTGGGTCGCCCTTACCATCAGCGGGATACCGGACTGCAGCCGGGACTGTGGTACAGAGCGCCGGAGGCTGAGGAACGGGAGGAATGGCTTCGTGCAGCACTGCCGAAAGGCCGACTCCACCCGGCGTATGACGCGGCGGATGTGCTGCTGGGCGTGCGGGAAGAGGAAACCGCGGGCATTGTGGCACTGCTGCCGGAAAAGGACGCGGAGCGGGGCATCGGCTGGGTCGACGTCCTGTGGGTAAAACCGGAGCTGCGCTGCCACAGCTGCGGCATCCAGCTGCTGGGACAGGCGGTGTTCCGCTACCGTGCGCTGGGACGTCAGACTCTGCGCCTTGCCGCCTGCAAAACCGATGAAACGACCCTGGAATTTCTGGGACATCACGGGTTCCTTCCCGTGGAGGAACCGGCAGAGGATGGCGTTGTCATTCTGGAAAAGGACATTGCACTTCGTCCGCTGGGCGTATAAAACAACACGGCAGGGGATTTTCCCCTGCCGTGAATTTTTTCTGTTGCGATCAAAGAAAGCGCTGGGCAAAGGCTTGCGCATGAAGACGCTTTTCATCGTCCATAAACTCTGTCCGGTATCCCAGATGGCGCTCGCAGAGCATACCCGCATACTGCAGTCCGGAATGTCTGCAGTATCGCCGGATGCCTTCCTCCAGCAGGTCTGCGCCCTGTTGGGGACGATAGCCGCAGGTGACCACCATGGCCACGGACTTGCCTTTCCACAGGGAGGGCCCTTTTTCATCGCCATAATATTTGTTCATGGCGTATACCAGACGATCCAGCGCCGCTTTCATGGGCGGTGTGCAGTACCATGAGTAGATGGGCGTTGCCAGCAGGATGAGATCGCTTTCCAGAACGGCGGGAAAGACGCGCTGCAGGTCATCCTGCTGCGCACAGGCCGTTGTGCTCCAGTCCTTCTGACAGGCTCTGCAGGCGGTGCAGGGACGGATATCCATATTGTACAGATCAAACTCCGTCACGGAACACCCGGCCTCCTGCCAGCATGCGGAGACCAGATCCGTCAGTGTGTTGGTGTTTCCGTACCTGCGGGGACTGGCCCGCAGAATGCAGATGTTTTTCATGGAGCTGCCCTCCTTCCAGCTGTGAGGATGCGGTTTGTGCTATTGTACCACGCCTCCGTACCGCCGGTCAACGGACGATCTCCGCTGCGAAAGCTACAAGGACGGTGCGGGTGCAGGCAGTGTCTTTGTGCAAATGGCAGAATTTATTTTATTACCGAATTAGTGCTTTACTATGATAATAAAATAAAGTATACTGTCTGCATCAGCATGGGCGAAGTCTGCCCGAAGGAGGAAACGTACATGGAGCTGGATCTGAATGTACTCAGACCGCAGGAGCGTGTGGAGCTGCAGCTGCGTATTTTATATGAAAAGGCGGGTTTCCGGCAGTACCGGATGGGGCGGTTCGAGGAGTACGGTCTGTATCAGGAAAACCGCAGCTTCCTCAAGGCGGAGCAGGTGCTGACCTTCACCGATCTGGACGGGCGGCTGCTGGCGCTGAAGCCGGATGTGACGCTGTCCATTGCCAAGAATGCACAGGTCAAGCCGGGAGAGTGCTCCCGCTATTACTACGCGGAAAATGTCTATCGCCCCAATCAGGAGAGCCACACCTTTCAGGAGATCAGTCAGATGGGTCTGGAGTGCATCGGCACAGTGGATGCGGCGGCTACGGAGCAGGTGGTCTCGCTGGCGGTGGACACCCTGCGGTACGTAGGGGAGTACGCGCTGGAGCTGAGCCACATGGGCTTTGTCACCGGCCTGCTGGACGCCGTGGGTGCGCCGGAGGGCATTCGTACAAAGCTTATTGGCTATCTGCGGACGAAAAACGCCCACGACCTGCAGAAGACAGCGGAGGCTGCGGGCCTTTCCCGGCAGGGAAGGGATGCCCTGTGCCGCCTGACGACCCTCAGTGGTGACTGGCGCACGGTGCTCTCTGCGGCGGACGCCATGGCTTTCAACGCCGCCATGGGCGAGGCGGTGGAGGAACTGCAGACCCTGTGCGCTGCGCTGGAGAGCAGCGGACGGGCAGAAAACCTGCGGCTGGATTTGTCTCTTGCCAACGACATTACTTACTACAACGGTCTGGTGTTTCAGGGGTATCTGGCAGGTCTGCCCCGGGCCGTGCTGAAGGGCGGACGGTACGATCCGCTGGTGGAGAAGTTCAATCCCGGCGCCCGGGCCATCGGCTTTGCCCTGTATCTGGATGAGCTGGAGCGGCTGAACAGTGTACCGCAGGAGGCCGGACAGGCAGACGGGCCGGTGATGCTGAATGTGGCGCTGCCCAAGGGGCGTCTGGGCGACAAGGTGTACAACCTGCTGGCGCAGGTGGGCTACGGCTGCCCCGAAGGCTATGCCGACAGCCGGAAGCTGGTGGTGGAGAACCGGGAGGCGGGCATCCGCTACTTCCTGGTGAAGCCCAGCGATGTAGCCATCTATGTAGAGCACGGCGCAGCGGACATCGGCATTGTGGGCAAGGACATTCTGACAGAGTCCGGCGCCGATGTCTATGAACTGATGGATACGGGACTGGGCAAATGCCGCATGTGCGTTGCCGGACCTGCCGGGTTTCAGGACGATCCCGGCCGCAGTCTGCGGGTGGCTACCAAATTTGTGAACATTGCCAAGAATTACTACGCCTCTCAGGGACGGGACATTGATATCATCAAGCTCAACGGCTCCATCGAGCTGGCGCCTCTGCTGGGGCTCAGCGATGTGATCGTGGATATTGTGGAAACGGGTACTACCCTGCGGGAGAACAATCTGCAGGTGCTGACAGAGTTCCTGCCCATCTCTGCACGATTCATCGCCAACAAGGCCAGCTATCCCTTTAAGTGCGCCCAGATCGGAGCGCTGCTGCAGAAGCTGACGGAGGTGACGCAGAAATGATCTCCATTATGGAACTGACCGGCCTGCCGGTAGAGAAAATACTGAATCGTGACATTCAGAACAGCCTGCCTCAGATCGACGAGGCGGTAGACGCCATACTGGCGGATGTGCAGGAAAACGGCGACGCGGCTCTGCGAAAATACGCCCGGCAGTTTGACGGCGTGGAGCTGGAGGCGTTGGCGGTGACGGAGGAAGAAATAGACACTGCTATGGAGACGGTGGATGCGGACTTTCTGGAAACCCTGCGCCGCGCCGCCGCCAACATCCGGGAGTTTCACGAAAAGCAGGTACATCAGGACTTTACCATCAACCGTCCCGACGGCTGCGTTCTGGGTCAGCGGTGGACGCCCATCGAGAAGGTGGGCGTATGTGTCCCCGGCAGTCCGGAGACGTTCCCCTCCACGGTGCTGATGGATGTCATCCCGGCACGGATCGCCGGTGTCCGTCAGATCGTCATGGTGACGCCGCCTGCCAGAGACGGCAGCATCCGGCCCGAGGCGCTGGCGGCAGCGCGGATCGCCGGCGTGGATACCATCATCAAGGCCGGCGGCGCACAGGGTGTGGCGGCACTGGCTTACGGCACGGAGACCGTTCCTGCAGTGGACAAGATCGTGGGGCCGGGCGGCCTGTTTGTGGCCACTGCCAAGCGCAAGGTCTTCGGCAGGGTGGATATCGATATGATCGCCGGGCCAAGTGAGATTCTGGTGCTGGCGGATGGCAAGTGTGATCCCCGCTGGGTGGCGGCGGATCTGCTGAGTCAGGCAGAGCATGACATCATGGCCTCCGCCGTACTGGTGACGGAGAGCCGTGAGCTGGCGCAGGCGGTACAGGCGGAGCTGGAGGTGCAGCTGGCGCAGCTGCCCCGTCAGGATGTGGCCCGAAAATCCATCGATGACAACGGAAAGATCCTCATTGCCGCCGATATGCGTGAGGCGCTGGCGGCAGTGAATGCCATCGCTCCGGAGCATCTGGAGCTGTGTGTGGACGATCCCTTTGCCCTGCTGGGTGAGATCCGTAATGCGGGCAGCGTCTTTCTGGGACGGCATGTGCCGGAGGCGCTGGGGGACTACTACGGCGGCCCCAACCATACGCTGCCCACCTCCGGAACGGCGCGGTTTTCCAGTCCGCTGGGCGTGGACGATTTCATGAAGCGTTCCAGCTTCCTGTATTACACGCCGGAGGCGCTGGCGGAATGTGCGCCCCGGATCGCAGACTTCGCGGAACGGGAAGGCTTGCATGCCCACGCCCGCAGCGTGACCATCCGCAGCGAAACCACGGAATGACGAGGTGACACATGAGCCGATTTATCAGTGCGGAAGCCGGAAAGCTGGCTCCCTATACTCCCGGCGAACAGCCCCGGGATCTGCGGTACAACAAGCTGAACACCAACGAAAGTCCCTTCCCGCCGTCCCCCAAGGTGCTGGAGGCTATCTCCCACGGGGAGACGGAGAAGCTGAATCTCTATTCCGACCCCACCTGCGCGGTGCTGGACAGTGCCATTGCAGGGCGGTACGGCCTGAAAACGGAGAACGTCATCTCTGCCAACGGTTCCGATGAGATTCTGGCTTTCGCCTTCCGTGCCTTCTGCGGCACGGGCTGCGGCGTGGCCTATCCCGATATCACCTACGGCTTTTACAAGGCGCAGGCGGCGCTGTTCGGGCTGGAGGCCGCCGTCATCCCCCTGCGGGAGGATTTCTCCATTTCCGTGGATGACTACATGGATTTCCCCGGCATGGCGGTCATCGCCAATCCCAACGCACCCACCGGCATCGCTCTGCCCCGCAGCGAGATCCGCCGTCTGCTGGAGGCCAACCGCAACCGGTTGGTCATTGTGGACGAGGCCTATGTGGATTTCGGCGCGGAGAGCTGCGTGACGCTGATCCCGGAGTTTGACAATCTGATGGTGGTGCAGACCATGTCCAAGAGCCGCTCTCTGGCAGGCGGACGGGTGGGCTTCGCCATGGGACATGCCGATCTCATTGCCGACCTGAATCGGGTGAAGTACAGCTTCAACCCCTATAACGTCAACCGCCTTTCCATGGTGGCCGGTGCGGCGGCCATGGAGGATGAGGCATATTTCCAGAGCTGTACCGCCGCTATCCGGAAGACCCGCGCATGGACGGTGGAAAAGCTGGAGGGCATGGGCTTCACCGTGCTGCCCAGCAGCGCCAACTTCGTCTTTGCCAAATCTGACCGGATGCCCGGCGGCGAGCTGTACCGCCGCCTGAAGGCGCTGGGCATTCTGGTGCGGCACTTTGATGCGCCGGAACGCATTGCCGACTACTGCCGCATCACCATCGGCTCCGGAGGACAGATGGCGGAGCTGGTAACGGCCATCGGCAATCTACTCAATGAATCATAAGGAGGGCGTGCCATTATGCGTACTGCCAAGCTCCTCCGCACTACAGCGGAGACGGATATTACCCTGTATTTGAATCTGGACGGCAGCGGCAAGGCGGATATCGCCACCGGCAGCGGCTTTCTGGATCATATGCTGACACTGCTGACCCGCCACGGTGATTTTGATATGAAGCTGCGCTGTCAGGGTGACACCTGTGTGGACTATCATCACTCGGCGGAGGATATCGGCATCACGCTGGGGCGTGCCTTTGCTGAGGCGCTTGGGGAGAAGCGGGGCATTCAGCGCTACGGACAGTTCCTGCTGCCCATGGATGAGACGCTGGTGCTGTGTGCCTGCGACCTCTCAGGCCGGGACTATCTGGGCTGGGCGGTGGAACTGCCCAGCATGACGGTGGGCGATTTCGACACGGAACTGGCCAGGGAGTTCTGGCTGGGCTTCGTCCGCAACTGTCAGGCCACCGTTCACATCCGTCAGATGGCTGGTGAGAACACCCACCACATTCTGGAGGCCATCTTCAAGGGCATGGGCCGCACGCTGAAAATGGCGGTGGCCATGGACGAAAAGCATCTGGGTGAGATCCCCAGTACCAAGGGAGTGCTGTGATATGATCGCCATTGTGGATTACGGCGTAGGCAATCTGTTTTCCCTGACCTCCAGTCTGCGGTATCTGGGTCTGGAGGCAGAGGTCACCGGCGATGCGGCCAGACTTCGTGCTGCGGAGCGCATTATCCTCCCCGGCGTGGGTGCCTTTGGCGACGCGCGACAGAAGCTGGAGGATACCGGTCTTGTTCCGGTGCTGCTGGAGGAGGCGGAAAAGAAACCGTTCCTGGGCATCTGCCTCGGTATGCAGCTGCTGTTTGAACGCAGTCTGGAATACGGAGACCATCCCGGCCTGGGACTGATCCCCGGCAGAGTCATTGATCTGCGCAGCGCACTGAAGGATAAGAGTCTGAAGGTGCCGCACATGGGCTGGAACAGCCTGCAGGTGAAGCGGGACGATCCCATCTTCCGGTATTTCCGGGACGGGGAATATGTGTACTATGTCCACAGCTTTTTTGCCGCCGACTGCGCAGAAAGTACGCTGGCAACCTCCGGGTACGGCAATGTGTCCGTCACCGGCGTGGTACGCCGGGGCAATGTCTGGGGCACCCAGTTCCACCCGGAGAAGTCCGGTGACGCGGGACTGCGGCTGCTGAAGGCCTTCGGAGAATTGTGAGAAGGAGAAACGTTATGGAGATTTTTCCTGCCATTGACCTGCGGGACGGACGCGCCGTCCGTCTGACACAAGGTGACTATGATAAAATGACCGTCTATTCCGCCCAGCCCTGCGGCGTGGCGCGGCGCTTCATCCGTGCCGGTGCACGGAACCTCCACATTGTGGATCTGGACGGCGCCCGTGCCGGTGAGCCGGGTTTTGCCAATCTGGTGGAGATCGAGGCACTGGTGCAGCAGGGACACGCCTTCATCGAGGTGGGCGGCGGCATCCGTACCGAAGAGCGTATTCTGCAGTATCTGGAGCTGGGCGTCAACCGTGTGATTCTGGGCACTGCGGCGGTGGAGAACTTTGCCTTTACCCGCCGCATGGCAGAGCGATACGGTGAGAAGATTGCCGTAGGCGTGGATGCAAGGGACGGCATGGTGGCTACCCACGGCTGGGAGAAGACCAGCGGCGAGGAAGGCTTCGATTTTTGCCGCCGCCTGCGGGACGCCGGTGTGAAAACCGTCATCTACACCGATATCAGCCGGGACGGCACACTCTCCGGCACCAATCTGGAGGCATACCGCGAGCTGGTGAAGATCGAGGGACTGGATATCATCGCCTCCGGCGGCATCAGCTCTGTACGGGAGATCGAGACGCTGAACGCCATGGGCGTGGCCGGCGCTATTCTGGGCAAGGCGGTTTATGATGGACGGCTGGATCTGGGCATGTGTCTGGATGCAGCAGGCAATCGCCGCACCGAGGAAGACGACGAGCCTGCGCTGTTCTGAGGAGGGAAGACGTATGCTGGCAAAACGCATCATTCCCTGTCTGGATGTCAAGAACGGACGGGTGGTGAAGGGTACCAACTTCGAGGGCCTGCGGGATATGGCAGACCCGGTGGAGATGGCCCGGTTTTACAACGAAAGCGGCGCCGACGAGCTGGTGTTTTACGACATCACCGCCTCTGTGGAGGGGCGCACCCTGTTTACCGATATCCTGCGCCGGGTGGCGGGGGAGATCTTCATCCCCCTGACGGTGGGCGGCGGCATCGGATCGCTGGAGGACTTCGACCGGGTGCTGAAATGCGGCGCCGACAAGGTCAGCGTCAATTCCGGCGCTATCCGTAATCCCGGCCTCATCGCTGAGGCGGCACGGAAATACGGTGACCAGTGCGTGGTGCTGTCCATGGACGTGAAGCGGGTGGACGGACAGTTCCGCCTCTTTGCCAAGGGTGGCCGGGAGGACACCGGCATCGACGCCATGGAATGGGCTGTACAGGGTGTGAAAAACGGCGCAGGCGAGATCGTCCTCAACTCCATTGATACCGACGGCGTGAAGGGCGGCTTCGATCTGGAGATGCTGGATGCGCTGGCATCCCGGGTGGATGTGCCCATCATCGCCAGCGGCGGCGCCGGCAAGCTGGAGGACTTTGCGGAGCTTTTCACCCATCCCGGCATCGACGCGGGACTGGCAGCCTCCATTTTCCACACCCGGCAGGTGGGGATTCGTGACCTGAAACAATATCTCCGCGCCCAGGGCGTGGAGATGCGCCTGTGAAGGAGAGACGTATGGAACTGAAATTTGACGAGAAGGGTCTCATTCCTGCCATCGTGCAGGATCACTACACCAAGCAGGTGCTGACCCTGGCCTATATGAATAAAGAGAGCCTTGCCATCACCATCGACGAGCAGCGCACCTGCTTCTGGAGCCGCAGCCGTCAGGAGCTGTGGCGCAAGGGAGATACCTCCGGCGCGGTGCAGCATGTGGTGTCCATCACCGCCGACTGCGACGGCGACGCGCTGGTAGTGGAGGTGGTAAAGGACGGCCCTGCCTGCCACACCGGAGAGGAGAGCTGCTTCTTCAACCAGCTGTACCTTTCCGACGAGCTGAAGGCCTTCAGCTACGAGGGACTGTATGATCTCATCGCCGGACGCAAGAGCAATCCGAAGGAGGGCAGCTACACCACCTACCTCTTTGAGAAGGGTATGGACAAGATCCTCAAGAAGGTGGGAGAGGAATGCACCGAGGTCATCATCGGCGGCAGCAAAAACGACCGGGAGGAAACCATCTACGAGATCGCCGACCTGACGTATCATGTGATGGTGCTGATGGTACAGATGAGCATCACCGTGGAGGATATCACCCGTGAGCTGGAAAAGCGCCATGTGGTGGATCACAAGGTGAAGCAGGAGAGAATGCAATGAAGCTGACACCCTATCACGGTTCCGTCCATACCCATTCCACCTTCTGCGACGGAAAGCATACCATGGCGGAGATGGCGGCGGCTGCCTGTAAAGCCGGGGTGAAGCATTACGGCTTCTCCGGTCATATTCATACTCCTGCTCCTTCAGATGTGGGCGTATGTATGGGCACTGACCTCTCTGCCTACCGTGCAGAGGCGGAGCGGCTGCGCAGCGAGTACGCGGGACGCATGGAAATTCTCCTGGGTATTGAGTGGGATCTCTGTTCCGATGTGCCCGTGCCGGACTGGGCGGAATACTGGATCGGCTCTGTCCACAACCTGTTTGACATTGCCACAGGCGAGTACTATACTGTGGACTGGAAACCGGAAATGCTGCTGGCCTGCCGGGACGCCATGTTCGGCGGCGATATGCTGGCACTGGTGGAAGGCTATTTTGCGGCGGTGGCAGAGGCGGCGGCAAAGAAACCGGACATTCTGGGACACATTGACCTGATTACCAAGCTCAACGGGGACGGCGGACTTTTTGATGAGACGGACGCCCGCTATCGTGCCGCGGCACTGAGGGCCCTCCATGCCGCCGATCCTGCGGCGACGCTGCTGGAGATCAACACCGGCGCCATGTCCCGTGGCTCCCGGACAATGCCGTACCCCGCGCCCTTCCTGCTGGAGGAGTGGCGTCGAATGGGCGGGCAGGTCGTCATCACCGCCGATACCCACAGCGCGGAAACCATTCTGTACGCTTACGATCAGGCTATAGAGCTGGCTAAGGCGGCAGGCTATCGGGAGAGCATGCTGCTCACCGGAGGCGGCTGGGTCAGCTGCCCGCTGTGACCGGGATGCGGAAATCCACAAAGCGTGTATTCGTGCAAGGAGAATGCGTATGTTTGAACAGACAAAGGCGCTGTGCAGCCTGTTTCTGAAAATGGGAATCCCCGGCTTTGACCTGATCGTGTATCAGCATGGCCGGTGCATCCTGCGCCATATGGGCGGCTATGCAGACCGGGAGAATCGGATTCCCGTGCAGGGCAAGGAAAAGTACCATATCTATTCCTGTTCCAAGCTGTTTACCATTGTGGCAGCCATGCAGCTCTGGGAAAAGGGTCTGTTCCGGCTGGAGGACGAACTGTCGGACTATATTCCGGCATTCCGTGAGATGTATGTGAAAACGGAAAACGGTGTCCGTAAGGCAACCAAGCCCATACGGATTCATCATCTGTTTGAGATGACTGCCGGCATGAACTATGACCTGCAGACGCCTGCGCTGCAGGCATACTATGAGGCCTGTGACCGGCGTTGCCCCACGGTGGAGCTGGTGGAAAAGCTGGCGGAAACGCCGCTGGAATTTGAACCCGGCGAAGGCTGGCGGTACAGCCTGTGCCACGATGTGCTGGCTGCGCTGACCGAGCTGCTGTCCGGACAGAAGTTTGAGGACTATGTGAAGGAGCATATCTTCCAGCCATTGGGGATGAAGGACTCCGATTTTATGCATCCCATGGAGGACTGGGAGGGCTTTGCCTGCCAGTACCGCCATAACAAGGAAACGGGAGAGATCCTGCCCTGGTGGAAGAATACGTACCGCCCGGGGCGGGAATATGCCAGCGGCGGCGCAGGCTGCGTGTCCACGGTGGAGGATTACATCAAGTTTCTGGAGGCCCTGCGCATCGGCGATGTGCTTCTGAAAAAAGAAACCGTCGCCATGATGGCGGTGGATCGGCTGACGGAGCAGCAGCGGAGCATGTACACCTACGGCACCGACGAGATCGGTTACGGTCTCGGCATGCGCACTCCACGGGAGGGCGGCCGCCGCACGGAATTCGGCTGGGGCGGCGCGGCAGGCGCATTCGCTTCGGTGGATCCGGTGAACGATGTCACCATCTATTATTCTCAGCATGTGCTGGCTCCGCCCAACCGCCCACTGCGGTCATCCATCTATACTGCGGTGATGGCAGATCTCCGGGGAGAGACCTTCGAGGTTCGGCTGCCGGAAGGCCCGGACGACCCCACGATTACCTATTGAGAGAATGAATGACCCGGAGCGGTTTGCGGAAACCGCTCCGGGTTATGACATCCGCCCGCAGCCGAGGAAAACCTTGTCAAAAGGTACTTGTTTTTGATACAATGGCGAAAATTATGAAAATAAGGAAGCGATAGCATGTTTCGATCTGTGATTTTTGATCTGGACGGTACGATTCTGAATACGCTGGAGGATCTGGCCAATGCCGGCAACTGGATATGCCGGAAACGCGGCTGGCCGGAGCATACCGTGGAGGGCTACCGCCGGCTGGTGGGAACCGGTATGCGGAATCTGCTGCGTCTGCTGGACCCTGCGGGCGACAGCGACCCGCAGCTGGATGAGGCGCTGGCGGAATATATGGACTATTACGGGGAGCACAGTCTGGAAAAGACAGCGCCCTATCCCGGTATTCCGGAAATGTTGGCAGAACTGAAGCGCCGCGGCATGAAGCTGGCGGTATACTCCAACAAGGGAGACCGATTCTGCACGGAGATCGTGGAGCATTTCTTCCCCGGTGTGTTTGATGTCATCCGGGGCAAGGTGGACGGCGTGCCGGTGAAGCCCGACCCCGCCGGTCTTCAGCTGGTGCTGGACGCACTGGGCGCGGAAAGAGACACCACCCTCTATGTGGGCGACAGCAATGTGGATATGGAGACCGCCCGGAACGGCGGCCTTGTATCCTGCGGCGTCACCTGGGGATTCCGGGGGCGGCAGGAGCTGCAGGAAGCCGGTGCTGTCCATCTGGCGGACACGGCGGAGGAATTGCTGTCTCTGGTACTGGGACAGTGACCGCGCCATCGGTGGCAGCAGGCATCAGAATTCGATACAAAAGACAGAAAGCTGCCGGAGAACCGGCAGCTTTCTGTCTTCGAAAAAACGCTTTACGAAATCTTAGCGGGATTCTGCATTTTGCTGACAGGAATAAACGCGAAAAGATGCGGTTTTAACAGCGGATGGATAAACGTCCTGCTATAATGTTGCCAAGATTCCGGCCTGCACCATGCCGGAACGAAGAGAAAGGAGTGCTTTTATGGCAACATTTATCCTGGGTCTCGTCATCCTGGTCGTGGGTGCTTACGCTTATGGTAAGTTCTGCGAGAAGGTGTTCGGACCTGACGACCGCAAGACTCCGGCTTACACCAAGGAAGACGGCGTCGACTACATCCCCATGAAGGGCTGGAAGAACGCCCTGATCAACCTGCTGAACATCGCAGGTACCGGCCCCATCTTTGGACCCATCCAGGGCATCCTGTTTGGACCCATCGCCTTCATCACCATCCCCATCGGCAACGTCATCGCCGGCGCCATGCATGACTACTTCTCCGGCATGATCTGCCTGCGTGACGGCGGTTCCCAGATGTCCGGCATGATCGCCAAGTACACCAACAAGGCTGTCTATCGCGTTTACAACGCCTTCCTGTGTGTGCTGCTGTTGCTGGTGGGCGCTGTGTTCATCTACACCCCCGGTGACATCCTGGCCACCGGTATCCTGGGCCTGGACGGCAAGGCCACTTCCGTCTCCACCTGGGTCGTCTACGGCGCTATCTTTGCTTATTATCTGGCTGCTACCGTGTTCCCCATTGATGCGCTGATCGGCAAGATCTATCCCATCTTTGGCGGCATCCTGCTGTTCTCTGCCATTGGCGTGTTCGGCGGCATCTTCCTGAAGGGTTATCCCCTGCTGGACGTCTGGGGCAGCTGGGCCAGCTCCACCTTCGACTACGGCGCTTACTTCTCTGCCAATAGGTTCATCCCCGCATTCTTCGTCACCGTGGCCTGCGGCATTCTGTCCGGCTTCCACAGCACGCAGACTGCCATCATTTCCCGCACCATGAAGAGCGAGAAGCAGGGCCGCATGACCTTCTACAACATGATGATCCTGGAAGGCTTCATCGCCATGGTCTGGGCTGCTGCTGCCATGGGCGTCATCAACCTGGGTCTCGTTGAGGCCACCGGCGGCGCCACTGCCACCGTCATCACTGTCTGCAAGGACATCCTGGGCCCCGTTGGCGGCATCATCGCCCTGGCTGGCGTCGTTGTCCTGCCCATCACCTCCGGCGATACCGCTCTGCGCGGCCTGCGTCTGACGGTTGCTGACGTTCTGCACATCGACCAGAGCACCAACTCCAAGCGTCTGGGTCTGTCTGCCATCATCTTCGCTCTGGTGGCCTGCATCCTGGTGTTCGCCAAGACCAATGCCACCGGCTTCAACATCCTGTGGCGTTATTTCGCATGGTCCAACCAGACCCTGTCCCTGTTCGCCTTCCTGGCCATCACTGTCTGGATGTTCGAGAACGGCAAGAAGAAGTTCGCCTGGATCCCCCTGATCCCCGGCACCTTCTATGCCTTCGTGACCTTCGGTTACATCATCAACGCCAAGATCGGCTTCGGTGTTGAGAACTGGACCATCGTTTACATCGTTGCCGCAGCTCTGGCACTGGGTTATCTGGCTGTTGCCCTGTGGTACGGCGGTAAGCGCGCCGACAAGCTGGGCGTTAAGTAAATACCTCTCTCCCTTTTTGTTACCCCGCCGCACGGTGCAGTGCGGCGGGGTAACTTTATGAAAAGACCGCCGCAGACTTCACTTTGGATGTCTGCGGCGGCAATTTCTATATATTTGCTTAGTCCAGCCGGATGCGAAAGTCGCCCCGTGCCGCGGCGTCCGCCCGTGACTGCTTGTCCTCCGCCAGCAGCTCCAGCAGCCGCCCGATGATCTGGTTGGACAGCAGAAAGCCTTTGGGGGTCAGGTGCCAGCTGCCGTCGGCCTCGCACACGGCGTAGCCAGCTTTGCGGCAGTCCTCCAGAAAGGGCACAAAGCAGCGGAAGGGGCGGCGGTAACGGCGTTCAAAATCAGCAGGCTGCAGACCGCTGACGGTCCGCATCCCCAGCATCAGATATTCAGTGTCCCGCTCTGCAGGCGGGATCTGCTGACTTTCCGACAGCATGGGCGTGCCCTCCGTTACGCCGCGGATATAGGCGTCAAGATCCCGCGTGTAGGCGTAGCGAACCTCGCCAAAGTCCGAGTGGGCGCCGGGGCCGAAGCCGGCGTATTCCCCCAGTGTCCAGTACTTCCGGTTGTGACGGGATTCGAAGCCCGGACGGGCAAAATTGGAGATCTCATACTGGGGATAGCCGCAGCGGGTCAGATACTCCGCGGTGTAGAGATACATGTCCGCCTGCGCCTCGTCATCCGGCAGCGCGGCGGTATCCCGGCGGGCAAACAGCGGCGTGCCCTCCTCCACCTTCAGTCCGTAGCAGGAGAGATGCTGAGGCTCCAGAGATACGGCGGCCTCCAGCGTAGCCTGCCACTGCTCCATGGTCTGACGTGGCAGACCGTAGATCAGATCCAGAGAGAGGTTTCGGATACCGGCTTTCCGGGCGGCCCCCACGGCGGCGCGTACCTGATCAAAGGTGTGGACGCGGCCGATGTCCCGCAGCTCCGCGTCGCAGGCCGACTGCATTCCCAGAGAGATGCGGTTGAACCCGGCTCTGCGCAGTGTCCGCAGCTCCCGCCAGTCACCGGCGGAATCCGGGTTGGCCTCGAAGGTGATCTCCGCGTCACGGGTGACGGAATAGTGCTTTTGAATGACCTTCAGGATGCGGACAAGGCGTTTTGCACCCAGCAGGGAGGGGGTGCCGCCGCCGAAATACACCGTGTCCACCCGATGGTGAGCGGCCTGCGGCGCCGCTTCGGCAAGATGGGCGGTGAGTGCGTCCGTATAGGCGTCCATCCGGGTTTCCGTGGCGCCGGGGAGAGAATAGAAATCGCAGTAAATGCATTTTGCCCTGCAGAAGGGGATGTGGATATACAGTCCCAGCAAGGGCGCGTCAGATCGTTTCATGGCAGTCTCCTGATGATGCGGTATTTGCTGTTTCTGTCATTTTACCTCCGGCAGACGGTGCTGGCAAGGCATATTTCCGCCCCGAAGGGACAAAATAGGGACAAATCATGGAAATGAGGGATGCAAATGGATATGACGCCTCAGGAGTATCAGGCCTACGTGAAGAAGGTGGAGCCCAAATCGCCGCTGCTGAAGAATCTGCTGCTGGCCTTTGTCATCGGCGGCGCCATCTGCACCGTGGGACAGCTGATCCAGAACGGATGGAGCGCCGCCGGATTGAATCAGGAGGACGCCGGTACGGCTACCTCCTGCTCCATGGTGCTGCTGTCGGCAGTGCTGACGGGACTGGGCCTGTACTGCCGACTGGCACGGTTCGGCGGCGCGGGAACACTGGTGCCCATCACCGGCTTTGCCAACTCCGTGGTGGCTCCGGCGGTGGATTTCAAAAGTGAAGGGTATGTCACCGGCATGGCGGTCAAGATGTTTACCATCGCCGGGCCTGTGATTGTATATGGGGTCACGGCAAGTGTAATTTATGGTATAATTCTTGTGTTATTGCAGAGTTTTTAGAACAATTTGGCCCACTTCGTTTTTAGCGAAGTGGGCCGAATTTCGTTAGTCTATTGTACTTCCATCGAGTAAAAAGTGGTCAGAAGGCTTTTGAACTCTATGGAATCTAACAAGAAGGTTTCCGTGGAAACTTTTTTGTGTTGTTCAGTTTCGTTTTATTTCACAGGCGCATAGGTGTCTTCATTAGTCCAAAGGCAAAAAGGTAAGTGATGTCATCACAGAATACACCGGAGAACTCTGTTATTATACAGCCATAGAAATCCAAAACATGATCGGGATCGGGTAACAGAACTGCTGTACCAGATCCAAGGAGGTATCGCTATGAATAGGTTCGTCCCATTTTTGTTTTCGTTCCTGCTGCTGGCAGGCTGCGCGGCACCTGTGGAGTCGGAGGCCAGCTACCAGCAAGTCAGCATGGACGAGGCCATCGCCATAATGGAGTCAGAAAGCGATTACATTATCCTGGATGTCCGCACTCCTGAGGAGTTTGCCGACAAGCACATCCCTGATGCAATCAACATCCCCAACGAGACCATCGGTACTGAGGATATCCCGGAACTGCCTGACAAGGATCAGTTGATTCTCGTATACTGCCGCAGCGGAAACCGCAGCAAGCAGGCCTCGGACAAGCTGGTGGGTTTGGGCTACACGAACATTGTGGAGTTCGGCGGTATCAACGACTGGCCGGGCGAAACTGTATCTGATGGCGAGTAAGCACAGTTTAGGTGATGTCATCACGGAAACGCAGCCAGCATCCGGCTATGATAGAGCCATAAAGAAAAAACAAGGAGGATTTGAATATGTCCGCTATCAATATCAACAAGAACAACTTCCAGAACGAAGTGATGAATTCCGATAAGCCCGTCCTTCTGGACTTCTGGGCTCCCTGGTGCGGCCCCTGCCGCATGGTCGTTCCCATCGTGGAGGAGATCGCCAAAGAGCGTAGTGATATCAAAGTCGGTAAGGTGAATGTGGACGAGCAGCCCGAGCTGGCCAGCCGGTTTGGCGTAATGAGCATACCTACTCTGGTTGTCATGAAAAACGGCAAGATCGTCAATCAGGCTATGGGGGCAAGACCCAAGAATGCAATTCTTGGGATGCTGTAAGGAGGTGTGACGATGGGATTCTTTGATTTCTTCAAACAGGCCGATATCAATCAGGGTGTAAAGGAATACACTGCCACTCCCGGTGCTGTTCTGCTGGATGTCCGTACCTCTGAAGAATACAGAGGCGGCCACATCCCCGGCAGCAAAAATGTTCCTCTTCAGGCCATTGACAAGGTTTCTTCCGTGGCGGAAAATAAAGATACGGTACTGTTTGTCTACTGCTACTCCGGTGCCCGCAGCCGTCAGGCTGCCGGTCTGCTGCAGCGTATGGGGTATCGTAATGTAAATAACATCGGCGGCATTGCCGCTTACGCGGGGAACGTGGAGGTCTGAATGAAAGTTGTGATCGTAGGAGGTGTGGCGGGCGGAGCCACAGCCGCAGCAAGAATCCGCAGATTGGATGAGCAGGCGGAGATCGTAGTGTTCGAGCGTTCGGGCTTTGTTTCCTACGCCAACTGCGGTCTGCCTTACTATATCGGCGATGTCATCACCGATCCTGAAGAGCTGACACTTCAGACGCCGGAGAGTTTCTTCTCCCGTTTCCGTGTAATTATGAAGGTTCGCCATGAGGTGACGGCCATCCACCCGAACCGCAAGATCGTTTCCGTGAAAAATCTGGAAACCGGCGAGAACTTTGAGGAGAGCTATGATAAGCTGATCCTGTCTCCCGGTGCGAAGCCTACCCAGCCCCGGCTCCCCGGTGTTGGATTGGACAAGCTGTTCACTCTGCGTACCGTGGAGGATACCTTCCGAATCAAAGAGTACATAAACACGCATCATCCCAAGTCCGTTGTGCTGGCAGGCGGCGGCTTTATCGGTCTTGAACTGGCGGAAAATCTGCGGGAGCTTGGCATGGAAGTTACCATCGTCCAGCGCCCCAAGCAGCTGATGAACCCCTTTGACGCGGATATGGCGTCCTTTATCCACGCGGAGGTGCGTAAACACGGCGTGAAGCTGGCGCTCGGCTATACCGTGGAGGGATTTGTGGAAAAGGACGGCGGCGTGGATGTGCTGCTGAAGGACAATGCTCCCCTCCACGCAGATATGGTAGTGCTGGCCATCGGCGTCACGCCGGACACCGCACTGGCGAAGGAAGCCGGGCTGGAACTGGGTATCAAGGGCAGCATTGTGGTCAATGACCGGATGGAAACCTCTGTATCCGATATTTACGCCGCAGGCGATGCGGTGCAGGTGAAGCACTATGTCACCGGAGAGGACGTCCTGATCTCTCTGGCCGGTCCCGCAAACAAGCAGGGGCGCATCATCGCGGACAATATTTGCGGTGGTGACAGCCGCTATTTGGGTTCTCAGGGAAGCAGCGTCATCAAGGTATTTGATATGACCGCGGCCACCACCGGTATCAACGAGACCAACGCGAAAAAGGCCGGTCTGGATGTGGATAAGGTGATCCTATCCCCCATGAGCCACGCAGGATACTACCCCGGCGGAAAGCTGATGACCATGAAGGTTGTCTTTGAAAAGGAGACCTACCGCCTGCTGGGCGCTCAAATCGTGGGTTACGAGGGTGTGGACAAGCGGATCGATGTACTGGCTACTGCCATCCATGCGGGCCTGAAAGCTACCCAGCTGAAAAATCTGGATCTTGCCTATGCACCGCCTTATTCCTCTGCAAAGGACCCTGTCAACATGGCAGGCTTCATGATCGACAACATTGCAAACGGCACCATGAAGCAGTGGTATCTGGAGGATGCATATCAGCTTCCCCGTGACGGAAGTGTTACACTGCTGGACACCCGAACTGTTGGCGAATACAGCAGCGGACATATTGAGGGGTTTGTCAATATCCCCGTAGATGAGTTGCGGGAGCGGATCGGTGAGATCGAAGCCGGAAAGCCTATCTATGTGATCTGCCAGAGCGGTCTGCGCAGCTACATTGCCTGCCGCATTCTGGAGGCTAACGGCCATGAAGCCTATAATTTTGCCGGAGGATTCCGCTTCTATGATGTGGTGGTCAATGACCGGGCGTTGATTGAAAAAGCGTATTCCTGCGGCATGGACCAATAACTGCAAACTTACAGAGCCACGCTTTCCATCGGGAAAGCGTGGCTTTTCTGCTGTTCCAAAAGGTGATGTCATCACAGAAGAATCGTCTTCCCTTTGTTATCATAAAGCCAATCTGATACAGGGAGGATGTATATGGTCGTTGCCAGAAAAAAGAGAAAAGCCTTTGTTGCGCAGGGGGATTGCGTTGCCTGCGGCTGTTGTGTGAAAGTCTGTCCTCTGGGCGCAATTCAGGTCGTAAAAGGCATTATGGCGCAGGTGAATATGGACAAATGCGTAGGCTGTGGGAAGTGCGCAAAGGAATGCCCCGCCAGCGTCATCGAGATTCGGGAGGTGGATGCATGAAGAAACATTGGTATGATTATCTCTGGATTGTGTCCCTGACCTATCTGATTCTGGGCTTTTTCAATATCCTGTTTGCGTGGCTGGGCCTGTTTTGTTTCTTCATTCCTCTGATTATCTCGGTTGCAAAGGGAACAAAAGGCTACTGTAACCGCTACTGCGGCAGAGGACAGCTCTTTGGCCTTCTGGGCGGCCGGTTCGGCCTCTCCCGGAGGAAGGATATTCCAAAGTGGATGAAAAGCAAATGGTTTCGCTATGGATTTCTGGTCTTCTTTTTTGCCATGTTCTTTGTGATGCTCTGGAACACCTATCTGGTGTTTGCGGAAGCACAGGACCTGAAACAGGTTGTAACGCTGCTGTGGACATTTAAGCTCCCCTGGCAGTGGGCCTATCACGGAACATTCTTCCATCCCGGCGTGGCCCAGTTTGCTTTCGGATTCTACAGTGTGATGCTGACCTCCACTGTTCTCGGCCTGATCACCATGGCGCTGTTCAAACCCCGCAGCTGGTGTGTCTACTGCCCCATGGGGACCATGACCCAACTGATCTGCAAAGCACGCAACGACAAAGTGTGATGTCATCACGGAACAGTGAGCCTTCTTTGAATAAAATATGACCATAAAATCAAAACAGAAAGGGGCATTTCCCATGAAACTGAAAGATAAAGTGGCGATCATCACCGGAGGCAGCCGCGGTATCGGTTATGCCACGGCAGATAAGTTCCTGGCAGAA
>SVLJ01000039.1 GCA_015067995.1 Oscillospiraceae bacterium | reverse complement strand
CTTATTTTGCGGTCGTAATCGGAATCATTCTGTGTGGCGTTTTAACGCTTGCTCTGCAAAACTGCCGTCAGGCGTTTTGGGACCGGAACAAAAATCAAATATCGTTGCTGCTCAATACGGTTGGAACGCTCCTTTTCATGATCAGCCTGCAGCCCTATGCGGCGGCGTTTTTGTTCGTATTTCTGGCAATTAAGGTGCTTATGCTGATCAAAAAGCCATGATACGAAACGTATCATGGGTGTGACACCCCGTTTCTTGTGAGTTTTCGACCTTTTCCGTAAAGTGTGTTTTGGTAAAACCCGAATACACAGAAGGAAGGTCAAACGAAATTGAAAAAAACGAAAAAGAATTTTGGCATTGCGGCGATCCTGCTTGGAGCGTTCGTAGTATGGACGGCAGCAGTTCAACTTGTTGACGTTCAACCGATTGGACCGCAGGGATCGACGGTTGGATTTGCAACGGTGAATAGCTGGGTTCATAACCTGACTGGTGTGCATATGTCCCTTTATACGGTTACGGATTGGCTGGGACTGGTGCCGATTGCTTTTACAATAGGGTTTGCATTGCTCGGGCTGATCCAATGGGTAAAGAGAAAACACCTCAGACAGGTCGATTTCAGTATCCTCGTTCTTGGCGGATTCTATCTGCTCGTGATGGCGGCGTATGTCCTCTTTGAAGTGTTTGTGATCAATTACAGACCTGTGCTGATCAACGGATGTTTGGAAGCATCGTATCCGTCTTCGACCACCATGCTCGTGCTGTGCGTGATGCCGACCACGCTCATGCAGTTGAATGCCCGCATCAAGAGCCAAACACTCAAACGATGGGTTGGATTTGGCATCACCGCTTTTATTCTTTTCATGGTGATTGGCAGACTCCTTTCGGGTGTGCATTGGTTTACCGATATCATCGGCGGTGCTTTGTTCAGCGCGGGTTTTGTGATGCTGTATCATTCCATCACCAGTTTAGAAATTAAGTAAGACGCAATTAGAAGAACGATAGGGGAGACGGCCATGAACGCAGATATTCTTTTCTTTTTCAACGACCACATGGACGCTTTGCCTCTCTATGAGCGGCTGGAATGGCTGATTCTAAAGCAAATTTCCGACGTGAAAATCAAGGTCTCCAAGACGCAAATCAGCTTTTCCAACAAGCGAGGCTTTGCTTTCGTGTCTTTTAACCCCTGCCGCAGGGCGAAATAGTGCCCCAGCGTCTGGATGACAATTTCCTTTGGACTGAGCCACTGGAATGAATCGCCACGCATTGACGTGGCCACAGAGCCTTACCCGAACCGCTGGACGCATCACATAATGGTGGGCAGCGGGGAAGAGATCGATGATGAGTTGATGGGTTGGATTCGTGAAGCGGCGGAGTTTTCGGCAAGCAAGAAGTAAAACGTCTACATCGAAAAGCAGGTGTCACAATGAAGGAATACACCGTAGAAAAACGAAATATTCCATCTCCCGGTGGAGAAATGAAGCTTTTGATCCTGTGCCCAACTGCGAATCGGAAACCACAGGATCAGACGCCGGGTATCCTGTGGATCCACGGAGGCGGCTATGTTACCGGTATGGCCGGTATGATCTATATGTCCCGAGCTATTGACCTTGTAAAAAAATTCGGCGCTGTGGTGGTAACACCGGAGTATCGGTTGGCCGGGAAAGCGCCCTATCCGGCGGCGCTGGAGGATTGCTACGCGGCTCTATGTTATCTGAAAGACAATGCCGACACGCTCGGCTGTAATCGCAACAGGCTGATGATAGGCGGAGAGAGCGCCGGTGGAGGATTGACTGCGGCGCTGTGTATGTACGCCCGGGACAGGGGAGAGGTCAACATCGCCTTCCAAATGCCCCTGTATCCCATGATCGACGACAGGGACACAGAGTCCTCCCGGGACAATCACGGCATCTCCTGGAACACCAAACGCAACCACGCAGCCTGGAATCTGTATCTCCGGGATATTACGGGAGAAGTTCCTTCCTATGCCGCACCGGCTCGTGAGACGGACTATCGTGATCTTCCGCCTGCCTATACTTTCGTAGGCGATCAGGAGGCGTTTTACTGCGAAACGCTGGCATATATTCAGCGTTTACAGGAAGCCGGCGTGACCGCTCATGTGGATGTATATCCAACCGGGTTTCATGCATTTGATATGCTGCTGCCTTTCCGCAAAATCAGCAGGCAGGCTGTCGCTGCTTTTGAGCAGCGGTACCTCTACGCCGCTGAGCATTATACAGCGGAGCAGGAGGGCTGACGATGCACTACGTCACTGCAAAAGGCATTCTCTCCGCAAAAAACGGCATGAACCTCTACCGCGGCTGTCAGCACGGCTGTATTTACTGCGATTCCCGCAGCGAGTGCTACCACATGGACCACGATTTTGAGGACATCGAGGTAAAGGAAAATGCCCTTGTACTGCTGGAGGACGCCCTGCGCCGCAAGCGCAGGCTCTGTATGATCGGCACTGGCTCCATGAGCGACCCCTACATGCCGCTGGAAAACAAGCTGCAATACACCCGAAAAGCGCTGGAACTGATCCACCGCTATGGCTTTGGGGCCACACTTATCACCAAGTCTGACCGTATTCTGCGGGATTTGGACCTGCTGAAAGCCATCAATGACAAGACAAAATGCGTGGTTCAGATGACTATGACTACCTATGATGAAGAACTGTGTTGTAAATTGGAACCGGGCGTCTGTACCACAAAGGCCCGCTTTGAGGCTCTGAAAGTTTTGGGGGATGCAGGAATTCCTACGGTGGTCTGGCTGTGTCCCATTTTGCCGTTCATCAATGACACGCCGGAAAACATCAACGGCATTCTGGATTATTGCGAAGAGGCTCAAGTGAAAGGCATCATCTGCTTTGGCATGGGCGTGACCCTGCGTGCGGGCAACCGGGAGTATTTCTACCGTCAGCTGGACCGTCATTTTCCGGGGCTGAAAACGGAATACATCCGCCGCTACGGCGATGCCTATATGCTGGACAGCCCCCGCAGTCGGGAACTGATGGGCCTGTTCCACCGCCGCTGTCAGTCAGCTGGCATCCTGCACGACAATGACCGGATTTTTCAATATCTCTCCCAGTTTGAGGAGAAAACCATGCCGCAAATGAGTCTATTTTAAGGGGGAATCCCTGTGAAGGACGAATGTTTGATCTGCAAAGCGCCGCTGGAATATCTCGTTCAGGACGAGATGATGGAGTGCGCCATTTGCCATAAGAAAGAGCTGAGCAAGACCCGCTGCGTGAAGGGTCACTATGTGTGCAGCGAGTGCCACATGGAGGGAATGGACAGCATTTGCGGCCTGTGTCTGGCCGAAACCTCTACCGACCCCATTGAGATCATCCGCAAGATGATGGACCTGCCTTTCTGCCACATGCACGGCCCGGAACACCATGTGATGGTGGGCGCAGCTCTGCTGACCGCCTACAAAAACGCAGGCGGCGAACTGGATCTGGAGAGCGCCCTGCAGGAAATATACAGCCGAGGCAAACAGGTACCCGGAGGAGCCTGTGGCTTCTGGGGCGCCTGCGGGGCGGGTATCAGTGCCGGACAGTTTATGTCCATCGCCACCCAGTCCACGCCGTTGGCGAAAGAGCCGTGGGGATTGAGTAACCAGATGACTTCCAAGGCGCTGGGCAGTATCGGCGAAGTGGGAGGCCCCCGCTGCTGCAAGCGGGATTCTTATCTTGCCATCCTTGCCGCCATCGATTTTGTCCGGGAGCAGCTGGGCGTAGAGATGACGCGCACCATTCCGGTCTGCAGCCACTCTGCGCAGAATAACCAGTGCATCGGCAAGCGGTGCCCCTTTTCGGAGGTGAACCATGAGAAAGCCTAACGTCGCATTTATCTGCGTCCATAAATCCTGCCGCAGCCAGATCGCCGAGGCCTTGGGCAAAAAACTGGCCGCCGATGTCTTTGAAAGCCATTCCGCCGGTACGGAGACTAAGCCGCAGATCAATCAGGATGCAGTGCGGCTGATGAAGGCTGTCCACGATCGACATGGAGCAGGAGCAGTACAGTAAACTGCTTTCGGAGCTGCCGGCCATCGATGTGGTCGTTACGATGGGCTGCAACGTCCAGTGTCCCATGCTGCCTTGTACCCATCGCGAGGACTGGGGACTGGATGATCCCACCGGACAGCCGGATGAGGTATTTCTGGACGCTATCCGGCGGATTGAAGCGAAGATTCTGGATTTGAAAGCGAGACTGGAGCAGAGGTGAGGGTATGAAAATTCTTTGTTTCGGTGACTCCAACACCTACGGCTACGACCCGCGTTCCTATTTTGGAGGCCAGTACCCCGCACAGTACCGCTGGGTAGATCTGCTGGCGCAGAAACTGAATTGCACAGCGATCAATGCAGGGGAGAATGGACGGGAGATTCCCAAGCGGGAAGGGGAGCTGCAGCGCTTCGATCTGATGCTCTCCAATCAAAAGCCGCTGGATATGCTGCTTGTTATGCTGGGCGGAAATGATTTGCTGCAGGGCAACTCTGTGCAGGCTGTGGCCCAGCGGATGGAGGCCTTTTTAACCAGAATTCCGCTGGAAAAGTCGCAGATCGTTCTGATTGGGCCG
>SVLJ01000038.1 GCA_015067995.1 Oscillospiraceae bacterium | reverse complement strand
GCTGCCCGCGATCCTATCGGCATCCGGCCACTTTATTATGGCTATGATGAGTCCGGTGCCATCGTTTTTGCCAGCGAAGCGAAAAACTTGGTGGGAATCTGTGCAAAGATCATGCCGTTCCCGCCTGGCCATTATTACAAAGACGGTGAGTTTGTCTGTTATCGGGATATCACGGCAGTGGATCGTGTCTGCAGCGATGATTTGGAAACGGTTTGTAAGAATATTCGGGAAAAGCTGGTTGCCGGCATTCGGAAGCGGCTGGTGGCAGATGCCAAGGTGGGTTTCCTGCTCAGCGGCGGTCTGGATTCCTCTCTGGTGTGCGCCGTGGCGCAGAAGTATTCTGACAAACCGATCCGTACATTCGCTATCGGTATGAGCGAGGATGCCATTGACCTGAAATATGCGAAAGAAGTGGCAGACTACATTGGCAGCGACCATACCGAGGTCATCATCTCCAAAGAGGATGTTCTGTCTTCACTGGAAACAGTGATTTCCCTGTTGGGCACCTACGATATCACCACGATCCGCGCCAGTATGGGTATGTATCTGGTCTGCAAGACCATCCATGAACAGACGGATATCCGCGTCCTGCTGACCGGCGAAATCAGTGATGAGTTGTTCGGATACAAGTACACCGATTTTGCTCCCTCCGCGGAGGAGTTTCAGAAAGAAGCCGTCAAGCGCATCCGAGAACTGCATATGTATGATGTTCTCCGTGCCGACCGCTGCATCTCCGTCAACTCGCTGGAGGCTCGAGTTCCCTTTGGCGATCTGGAATTTGTGGAGTATGTGATGTCCATCGATCCGGAGATGAAGCTGAACAAGTACGGCAAGGGCAAATACCTGCTCCGCCATGCCTTTGAGGGAGACTATCTGCCCCAGAGCATCCTGTACCGGGAAAAGGCAGCCTTCTCGGATGCCGTGGGTCATTCCATGGTGGACTACCTGAAGGAATATGCCGACAGCTGTTATACGGACGAGGCCTATGAAGAAAAGCGGATGGTCTATGCTTACGCACGACCGTTTACAAAGGAATCTCTGCTCTATCGGGAAATCTTTGAGAAATACTACCCCGGCCAAGCGGAAATGGTGGTTGATTTCTGGATGCCCAACAAGGCCTGGGAGGGCTGTGATGTCAACGATCCCTCCGCCCGTGTGCTGGCAAACTATGGCGACAGCGGAAAATGATAATAATGGGAGGAACAAATATGGAAAAGCTGGAACAACTCTACGAGGGAAAAGCAAAAAGGGTCTTTGCTACGAATGACCCCGAATTGCTGATCGTGGATTATAAGGATGATGCGACCGCGTTTAACGGCCTGAAAAAGGGCACGATTTCCGGAAAGGGCGTCATCAACAATCAGATGAGCAACCGGCTGATGCAAAAGCTGGAGAAAGCGGGAATTCCCACCCATTTTGTCCGGGAACTGAGCGAACGGGAAACACTTGTCAAGAAAGTCGCCATCGTTCCGCTGGAAGTCATCGTCCGCAACATTGCCGCAGGCTCTTTCTCCAAGAGGTATGGAATGGAAGAAGGCGTTGTATTTGAGCAGCCCACCATCGAGTTTTCCTATAAAAATGACGCCCTGGGGGATCCTCTCCTGAATACGCTGCACGCCAGGGCCCTTGGCCTCGCCACGGATACGGAGATCGAGCAGATCAAATGCTATGCGTTCCGCATCAATGAGATTCTGAAAGCATTTTGGGCAGAGTGCGGTGTGACGCTGGTGGATTTTAAGCTGGAGTTTGGCCGCCTGCCTGACGGCACCATCGTTCTGGCAGATGAAATCAGTCCCGACACCTGCCGCCTGTGGGATACGAAGACCCACGAGAAACTGGATAAGGACCGGTTCAGACGGGATCTCGGCGGCGTGGAAGATGCCTATGCGGAAATCATGAAAAGGCTGGTAGAACATGATGCGACCTGAATATCCCGGCCATGAAGAACACCACATTCACGAAGAGTGTGGTGTCTTCGGCGTTTTTTCGACCAGTACCACAGACGTGGGAAATCTGGCCTATTATGGTTTGTTTGCGCTGCAGCACCGTGGGCAGGAAAGTGCCGGCATCGTTGTCAACGACGACGGCGTTTTTACCGCCTACCGGGATGTGGGTTTGGTAAACGATGTGTTTACACCTGATCGACTGCAGGCGCTGGGACAGGGCAACATTGTAGTCGGCCATGTCCGCTATGCCACCACAGGTTCCGATAACAAGCGCAATGTGCAGCCCATCGTCATCAACCACCACAAGGGGCGCATGGCACTGGCACATAATGGAAATCTTGCCAATTCCATGGAATTGCGGGATGCGTTGGAGCAGGCAGGTTCTATTTTCCATACCACAACCGATTCGGAGGTCATCGCCTATATCATCGTACAGGAGCGGCTTCGCTGCCCGTCCATTGAAGCAGCAGTCTCCGCCGCTATGGATCGGATCGAAGGCGCATACTCGCTGGTGATCTCCTCTCCCACAAAGCTGATTGCAGCCCGAGACCCCTATGGCTTCCGTCCTCTTTGCATGGGACAGCTGCCGGACGGCTCCACGGTATTCGCTTCCGAATCCTGCGCGCTGGACGCAGTTGGTGCCGCGCTGGCGCGGGAACTGCTGCCGGGCGAGATCGTAACCGTCAATCAGGATGGGATCCACTCTGACCGCTCCCATTGCGGACAGTGCGGACAGAAATTCTGCGTCTTTGAATACATCTATTTTGCGCGGCCGGACTCCATCGTAGAGGGGTGCAATGTTTCGCTTGCCCGTCAAAAAGCTGGGGCCTTTCTCGCAAAAACTCACCCGGTGGACGCGGATATCGTGATCGGCGTCCCTGATTCCGGTCTGGATGCAGCGCTGGGTTATGCAAGAGAGTCCGGTATTCCGTATGGAATCGGGTTTACGAAGAATAAATATATTGGACGCACCTTTATTTCTCCCACCCAGTCTCAACGGGAGAACGGCGTCAATATCAAGCTGAACCCTATCCGCTCCATGGTAGAGGGAAAGCGTGTGGTACTGATCGATGACTCCATTGTGCGGGGAACCACCTGTCGCCGCACCATTGACCTGCTGCGGAAAGCCGGGGCTAAAGAGATTCATATGCGGGTCAGCGCCCCGCCGTTTATCGCGCCCTGCTATTACGGAACAGATATCGACAGTGCAGAAAATCTGATTGCAAACCACCACAGTGTGGAGGAGATCGCAGAGATCATCGGTGTGGATTCGCTGGGGTATCTGCGGATAGAAGATGTGGTGCATCTGACAGAACTGGACGGAGACCGGTTCTGTACAGCGTGTTTTGGCGGAGCGTATCCTACCAGAATTCCAGCCGCAGGACAAAAGGACAGATTTGAACAGAAAATCAGCCGAAGAAAGTAAAGGAGCGTGTTTATGTCATACTGTGCAATCGTAGGGATCAACTGGGGAGATGAGGGAAAGGGCCGTATGGTGGATCTGCTGACGGAGGACTACGACATCGTTGTCCGGTATCAGGGCGGCGGCAATGCCGGCCATACGGTTATCAACGAATACGGCAAATTTGCCCTGCATCTGCTTCCCTCCGGTATTTTCAGACCGGGTGTTGTAAATGTTCTGGGCAACGGCGTCGCATTGGATCCGGAAAACCTTTGGCTGGAGATCGAGGACATTGTGAGCAAGGGTGTCCCCATCACGCCGGAGAACTTAAAAATCAGTGACCGGGCGTCTATTCTTCTTCCATGGCACCGGGATCTGGACGCGCTGGAGGAAGCAAGACTCAAGGATAAAAAGTATGGCTCCACCAAACAGGGAATCGCTCCGTTCTACTCCGATAAATATCAGAAGAAGACCATTATGGCAGGCGAACTGCTCTATCCGGAATATCTGGAAAACCATCTGAAAGATTTGATGGAGTGGAAGAACCTGACTCTGACGGGGGTATACGGCGCACAAGCCTATACCTTGGAACAGCTAAAGGCATGGATTGCCGAATTTGGCGGGAAAATCAAACCGTTTATCTGTGATACAGGTGCTTTTTTGAGAAAGGCGCAGGCAGGGGACAAGAGCATCCTCTTTGAAGCGCAGCTGGGTGCTCTGCGGGACCTGGACTACGGCATTTATCCCTATACCACCTCCTCCAACTCCATCGCAGCCTATGCACCGGTGGGCTCCGGCCTGCCCAGTGTTGTGCTGGATGAAGTGATCGGTGTGGTAAAGGCATATTCCACCTGTGTTGGTGAGGGGCCCTTTACCTGCGAATGGCTCGGCCCGGATGCCGATGCTCTGCGGGAAGCAGGGTTCGAATACGGGGCCAAGACCGGTCGTCCCCGCCGTGTTGGCCCGCTGGACCTTGTAGCGACCCGCTACGGTGTGCAGGTTCAGGGCGCCACCGGAATTGCTCTGACAAAGCTGGATGTGCTCAGTTATATGGAGAAGATTCCCGTTTGTACCCAGTATCTGATGCACGGTATGATTACGGATGAATTTCCGTTCCCTGCCGCTTTACCGCAGGCTGAGCCCGTAGTAAAATATCTGGATGGGTGGAACTGTGATATTTCCGGGGTTCGCACATGGGAAGACCTGCCGAAAGCGGCACAGAATTATGTGGAATTTATTGAGCAGCGCATTGGCTGCCCCATCACGTATGTTTCTGTTGGCCCTGAGCGGGATGCTTATATCAAGCGGTGAGGTGCGCCTATGTGTGGAATTGTTGGGTTTACCGGAAAGCAAAGTGCCGCTCCGGTGCTGTTAGCCGGACTGAAGAAACTGGAATACCGCGGCTATGACTCTGCCGGCATTGCCGTGGAAAATGACGGTCTGATCTCTGTTTCAAAAGTCAGCGGCAGAATCGCCAACCTCTGTGAAAAGACAAAGGATGGAGCTCTGCTGCAGGGAAACACTGGTATTGGACACACCCGCTGGGCTACTCATGGTGCTCCTACAGATGTGAATGCCCATCCCCATATCAGCAATGACCGCCGCTTTACTGTGGTGCATAACGGTATCATCGAAAACTATATGGCGCTGCGGGAAGAACTGATAGAAAAAGGCTATCATTTTGAAAGTCAGACGGATACCGAGGTCGTTGTGCATCTTCTGGAAATGTACGATTCCGGAGATTTTAAGGAAACTGTGATGCGCACTACGGCAAGGCTGGAAGGGTCTTATGCGCTGGGTATTCTCTGCGCAGACTGCCCCGGAACGATCTATGCTGTGCGGGAGGCAAGTCCCTTGATTTTAGGCGTTGGAGTCGGCGAAAACTTTTTCGCCTCGGATGTGACTGCTCTGGTTGCTTATACGAGAAACGCCATCTATCTGGACGACGGAGAATTTGCCGCCTTGACGCCGAATGGGATCAGCGTGTTTGACTGCACCGGCGCGCCGATCCGCAAAGAGGTCAGCCGCATCACATGGAGCATTGAGGCGGCGGAAAAAGGCGGCTACGATCATTTCATGCTCAAAGAAATCATGGAGCAGCCCCGTGCAGTCAAAGCGGCCCTGACACCGCGACTTCAGGAGAAACAGATTCATCTGGATGG
>SVLJ01000037.1 GCA_015067995.1 Oscillospiraceae bacterium | reverse complement strand
CTTCATCGAGTTGGGCAAGTGGGGTGATTTCGAGTACCGTAACTTCCTGTTTACCGCTCCCAACGGCACCAAGGTGCTCATCTGGGGCAACAAGCTGGACAGACCCGATCAGAGAGCCATCCTTCGGAACTGCGGCGCGGACATCGCCATTATGCAGATGACCGGCGGCAATCCCGCAGACGAGACGGCAAAGATCTGCAAGGAAATGGGCTGCAAGGTGGTCATCCCGCACCACATGGACTTCCCCAAGGACTATACGCCCTTTGTGGAGGCACTGGGTGAGGAGCTGGCCAGGCAGGCTCCGGAGATTCAGTACATTGTTCCTGAATACGGCAAGTGGATCGAACTGTAAGCGTATTACTTCGGTGAAAGGAGAGCCATCATGGGAACCTACCAAAAGCACATCAGCGATACGGAAAAAGCCGTGGCGGTGATTCTCTGGCTGCTGTTTGCGCTGACGCTGGTGACACAGCTGTTTTTCAACGGAAATGTGCTGGCTTTGGCGGCGGTATTCGCAGTCTGTGCGGCAGTGTTTTCCTGTCTGGCTTTTCTGCCGGAGTCCTATGAGCTTCTTGAGGATTCTCTGGTGGTTGTCAATCCCGTCCTGCGCAGGCGTCTGGTGATCCCCTATGTGCAGATCCTGCACATCGACACTGTGGGAACGTTCCGCGGCTCCAAACGGGATTTTGATACGGTGGAGGTCATTGTGAAATACCGGCCCGCCGGGAAAAAGCTGACCCGTACCGTATCCTGCCACCCCAAAAATGTGCTTGGCTTTGTCAATACGCTGAAGCCGAGTTGTCCCAATCTGATTAGGGAACCGGACTGAGTCCGGTTCCCCATGCAGGCATCAATACACTGGAGGTGCTGTGAATTTGAGCAGTCACAACAAGCCCCTGGAGGGCATCCGCGTCATTGAGCTGGCCAACTATGTGGCCGCGCCCATCGTGGGTCGTATCTGCGCCGATATGGGCGCAGAGGTCATCAAGATCGAGGGCCGCGGCGGCGATGCATGGCGCGCTACCTCTATGGGTCACACCAAGACCGGACACGATGAAAATCCCCTGTTTGATATTTTCAATGTAGGTAAGAAATCCATCAGTCTGAACATGAAGACTGAGGACGGCAAGGAGCTGCTTTTCAAGCTGCTGGAAGATGCCGACATCCTCATCACCAACACCCGCAATCAGTCGCTAGTGAAGCTGGGTCTGGATTACGAGTCCCTGAAGGACCGCTATCCCCGCCTCATCTACGCCACCCTCACCGGCTATGGCTACGAGGGACCCGACTGCAATGCTCCCGGCTTTGACAACATTGCCTTCTGGTCCCGCTCCGGCTTCTCTGCCGACATGAGCTTTGACGCACCCGGCAGTTATCCCGTCAACTCCCGTTACGCCATGGGCGATACCATTGCAGGTACCACTCTGTTCGGCGGTGTGATGACGGCACTGTATCAGCGTGAGCGCACCGGCAAGGGTGATTTCGTCACCATGTCCCTGTACAATGCCGGCATCTGGGCCTTCGGTGGCTCCATCGTCATGGCCGAGAAGCCCTACTGCCATGAGTTCCCCGAAAAGCGCAATTTCGGTGTTGCCACCAATCTGCCCTACCGCTGTGCCGACGGCGAGTGGATCCGCTGCACCTTCTTCGAGTTTGAGCGCTATGCGGAGCGTTTCTTCGGCGCACTGGGACTGGCCGGCGTACCGGAGGAAATGGGTATCGTCACCATGGCGGACGCCATCGCTGCTGCCGAAAAGCTGGTTCCCATGCTGGAAAAGGCTTTTGCTGCCAAGACATCTGAGGAATGGCTGCGGATCTTCCGTGAACTGGACGTGGTCTGCGGCAGGATCAACCATTTCCGTGATGTGCTGGAGGATGAGCAGGCCTGGGCCAACGACTACATCCAGAAGTATCAGTGCCAGAACGGCGCTGAGCGCATTCTGCCCACCTGTCCCGTGCGTCTTGGCTCTCAGGGCGCCTTTGCACTGGGCAAGCCCGTCATGTACGGCGAAAACAACGATGACATCCTGACCAGCCTGAACTATACCCCTGAGCAGATCAAGGCTCTGAAGGAAAACGGAACCATCGGTTGATACAAGGAGGAGAAAATACCATGCTGAAGAACAAGATCGCAGTGATCACCGGCGCAGGTGCCGGTATCGGCGAAGCCACCGCACGCATCTTCGACCGTGAGGGCATCGAGGGCATCGCCATCGTGGACTACAACTATGAGGCCGCCTGCCGCGTGGCTGAGAGCCTGGGCGAGAAGGCCATGGCCGTCAAGTGCGACATCTCCAAGAATGATCAGGTGGAAGCCGCTGCCCAGCAGATTCTGGAGCGTTTCGGCCGCGTGGATATTCTGGTGAACAACGCCGGCATCACCCGCGACGGTATGTTCCACAAGATGTCCGTGGACCAGTGGACCCAGGTCATCAACACCAACCTCAACGGCACCTTCTACTGGTGCCATGCCCTGATCAACCAGATGCGTGACCGCGGCTATGGCCGTATCATCAACATCAGCTCCGCTTCCGTCCGCGGTATCGTTGGCCAGACCAACTATGCCGCCACCAAGGCCGCTATGGAGGGCTTCACCAACTCTCTGGCCAAGGAAGTGGCTGCCAAGGGCATCACCGTCAACTGTGTGGCTCCCGGCGCCACCAAGACCGCCATGTACGACGCTGTGCCGGAGAAGGTCTACAACGCCATGATCGAGTCCAACCCCATGAAGCGTCTGGGCAAGCCCGAGGAGATCGGCGAGGTCATCGCCTTCGTGGCCAGCGAGCGCGCTTCCTACCTCAACGGTCAGTGGATTCTGGTGAACGGCGGCAAGTAAGCCAACAAAAAGAAGGGGGCGACTCTGTGAGCCGCACCCTTCTTCTCATACCTTTATACGGTTTTGGATTGATAGTATCCCACGCAGAACTCTAAAAAATCCCGTGCCGCGCTGGTCATGTACCGCTGCGGGTTGTGATAGAGGTACATTTTGCGGACGGCGTAGCTGTCCGCCACCCGGATATACCGGTTAGGCTTCAGAAGATCTACATCCCGCGCAGAAGCGGAGGTCAGTGCCACGCCGAAGCTGGAGGAGATCAGGGAAGCACGCAGGGTGTAGTCGCATTCCAGCACCACATGGGGCGTGTAGCCTGCCCGAGTGAACACCCAGTCGCAGTAGGCGTTCCATGGCGCTGTTTCGTTGAGGCTGATGAAGCTCTCGTCCCGCAGCTCCTCCATATAGACGAACTCCCGGTGGGCAAGGGGATGTGACTCCGACACGCACAGGAAAATGTCGTCGGTTTTGAACCAGGTTTTCTCCATACCGCTGACGTGCAGGTCATTTTCACCCGCCAGCACGAAGTCCACCGTCATCTCTGTCAGCGCCTTTTCCAGCTGTGGAATGGTGTGGTTGGACTGCTTCAGACTATGCTGTGGATATACTTTGCAGAAGTCGTGGAACAGAGAAGACCAGACGGAAGAGGTGCCGGTGGCCAGCCGCACGGAATGATCCCGGGACACGTTGATGTCCTGCAGGGCGGCCTGACCGTTTTCCAGTGCGGTAAAGATGTCGTTGACGTATCTGAGATAGACCCGTCCGGCGTCATTCAGGCGAATGGTTCGCTTGGAACGGTCAAACAGCTGCACACCCAGCTCCCGCTCCAGATTGATGATCATGGAGCTGAGGGCCGTCTGGGAGATGCGCAGCTCCTGCGCCGTTTTGGTAATGTGCTCCACGGCGGCCAGCTTGCGGAAATAGTCCAGCTGCAGCAGCGTGATCATGTGTTATCCCTCCTGTAGCGGATTCATAAGTTTTATCTTCTTAATCGTGAATGTATTATATGTTATCCTTTTTGAGTTGTCAATGGTATAGTACTTGTTGGGAAAAGAACTATTTGAAATAGATATTCTGCAAATAAAGGAGGATCCCAAGAAATGAGAGATGTAGTTGTCACCGATTGCGTACGCACTGCGGTGGGTAAGATGAACGGCGCCCTGAGCGAGTATGACGAGCAGGAGCTGGCTGCCATCGTGATGAAGGAGGTTCTGAACCGCTCCAAGATCACGGCAGAGGATGTGGACGAGGTGATCTTCGGCCACGTGAAAATGAATACATACCCCATGAATCTGGCCCGCTTCGGCTGGCTGGAGGCGGGACTGCCGGACAATGTCCCCGGCTACACCCTGCAGCGCGCCTGTTCTTCCGGCTCTCAGTCCATTTTTGACGCCGCCCAGATCATTGCCTGCGGCGACGCGGACATCATTCTGGCCGGCGGCGCGGAGAACATGACCAAGTCCTGCTACTACCTCCGCAATGCCCGCGGCGGTCTGGGCACCAAGAACGTCACCCTCATGGACAATATTCTGGAGGGCACTGCCGGCAACTCTCCCGAGGAGATCTTCGGCGTGCTGCCCATGGGTCTTACCGCCGAAAACGTGGCGGAGATGTACGGCATCGAGCGTGAGATTCAGGACGAGTTTGCTCTGGGCAGCCAGCTGCGCGCCCGCAAGGCCATCGACGAGGGTAAGTTCAAGGAGCAGATCGTTCCCGTTGGCGATTTCGATACCGACGAGCACCCCCGTTCCACCACGCTGGAGAAGCTGGCTGCTATGAAGCCCGCCTTCAAGAAGAATGGCTGCGTCACCGCCGGTAACTCCTCCGGCCGCAACGACGGCGCTTCCGCTGTGATCGTGATGAGCCGTGAGAAGGCCGACGAGCTGGGCTACGATTACTATCTGCGGCACGTTTCCTCCGCTGTGGTGGGTCTGGAGCCTGCCATCATGGGCGTGGGCCCCATCGAGGCCTCCCGTGAGGCGCTGGAAAAGGCCGGCCTGAAGATCGAGGATATCGGCCTCATCGAGCTGAACGAGGCCTTCGCCGCCCAGTCCGTGGCTGTTATGCGGGAATGGGTGAAGTGGTCTGAAACCGAGACCTTTGAGAGCATCTGGGAGCGTACCAATGTCAACGGCAGCGGCATCTCTCTGGGTCATCCTCTGGCTGCCACCGGCGGCATCCTCACCACCAAGCTGTTCTATGAGCTGAAGAACCGTCCCGAGGTGCGTTACGCCATGGTGACCATGTGCATCGGCGGCGGCATGGGCTTTGCTTCCATCTTCGAGCAGTGCAGAAAGGAAGGCTGATGAATATGAAAAAGGTTGTCATCGCGGATTCCGTCCGCACCGCATGGGGCAAGCCCGGCGCAGGTCTCGCACCCTTTATGTCCTCCGATTTCTCCGCCAAGCTGCTGAATGAGCTGCTGGCGCGTACCGGCGTGGAGGCAGCTGCCGTGGATCAGGTGGTCTTCGGTCAGGCACATCCCTCCACCATGCCCAACAACATCGGCCACTACGCATGGCTGAAGGCCGGTCTTCCTGTGGAAGTCCCCGGCTATACCGTTCAGAGTTACAGCGGCTCTGCACTGCAGGCACTGCGCAACTGCTATTATCTGATTGCCACCGGCAATGAGAGCATCTGCGTGGCCGGCGGCGCGGACAGCTATTCCGCAGCACCCTTCGTCCTGCGTGACGTCCGCAACCATTTCTACCCCCAGCACCGTACCTTCATCGACTCCATCGAGGAGGCGGAGCTGTATACCCAGCCGGAGCCCATGGGTCGTCAGGAGCAGTATGAGCTGGCTCACGGCGAGACCGTCAGCGCCGAGGCTGTGACCTATGCCGAGGAGAGCATCGCCAAGGCACAGAACGCCGACTGCGCTGCCCAGATCCTGCCCATCTCTTATGAGGTGCGCAAGAAGGGCACCATCACCGTGGACAAGGACGAGTGGCTGGCCAAGCCCAACGCCGCTGACAAGGCGCTCTCTCCCTATGCCGACGGTGCAGCCGTCACCATGCTCATGAGCGAGGAAAAGGCCAAGGCGCTGAACATCAC
>SVLJ01000036.1 GCA_015067995.1 Oscillospiraceae bacterium | reverse complement strand
GCACGAAAACCTTATTACGAATTTGACATCGAAAGATGATAAATACGCTTGTGCTATTGCTGATAAAATCATATCCGAGAGTCAAGATACCGATGAATGGTATGGATACTTTGATACCTTTGCTTCGTTGCTTAATCATCCTAAATCGTTGGTGAGAAATCGTGCATTGCACATTCTTGCCGCCAATGCTCAGTGGGATGATAATAACCGCTTTGATACTATTCTATCAGAGTATCTTTCACATATTACGGATGAAAAACCGATTACTGCCAGACAATGTATTAAGGCTCTTGCGCAAGTAGGTATGGCAAAACCACAATACATTCCAAGGATACTGTCCTGTTTTCATGGTGCTGATTTATCGAAGTACAAGGACAGTATGCGACCCCTGATTGAAAAGGACATGGAAGAAACTGAAAGATTACTAACTGAGTAAATTCCAATTTGTCTGACAGATTGGGTGCCAATCGTGGTGTGAGTTTGGTGCTAATTTGGTGCAGCATCTTATGCGACAGCACGAAAAATATCAAACGATATGCGATTACACCCCCACAATATCCCACGATATGAGCGTTACGCACGATATAAAACGCTGTAAAACACCAATGCAAAAACTCCAAGCGCTGATTTACGCTTACAAGAACACACAAGAATCCATCTGCGATCAGGTGGATTCTTTCTTTTTTCCAAACATTTTCTGTCAAATGCCGCAAAGGAATTGCAATACCTGTGCGAAACATGGTAAACTAATATAATTATACACGAAGTTACTCCAAATCCGGCACTCTTACTGATTTTCCGGATCATTGGAAACACCTACACTCCACTTGTATTCGCGCCAACATAGCAAGGAGGATAGACGTTTATATGAGTAAAAAGCCAATAAAAGCTGTCAATAACCACATCTTCTTGAAGGAAGGTTCTCCTCTCCACACCGCATGGCAAAGGGCCTCTGCACCTGTGCTGACCCTGGTGTTCTTTCTGGCGGTTTGCCTGAGCTCCTTGTCCACTATTCGCGAGATCACGGTGGCCGCGCTGATTGGTCTGGCAGTCTCCGGCGTGCTTTGCTTCAAGACACTGCGGGATCGCATCACACTGCCCCTGCTGGCACTGACTCTGTTTGTGGTCATGTGCGGCATCTCCACGTTTTATGCACAGGCCGGTAAGTTTGCACTGCAGGAGTTTCTGAAAATTCTCTTCTCCTACTGTATTGCCATGACACTTCTGGCCACCGCTCCCAAGGATGCCGCCGCAGGCGGACGCTGGATCGCTGTGATTCTCTCCGGCGGCGCTGCTCTGATCAGTCTGATAAGCATCGACCTGCTCTCCACCCACTTGATCAGCACGCCTGTGTTATCCTTCCTGAACTTGTTTTCCAGTGACTATGCTCATCCAGGGATCGTAGAATCAGGCATCCGCATGCTTTCTTTGGTGGAAAAGCCGAATGTTTATGCCGGTATCGCAGGCATCGGCACCCTCCTGAGCCTGGGTCTGGCCTCCTCAGAAAATGCCGGCTGGCGAAAGAATGTATACTTGTGCTTCCTGTTCGTAAACGCACTGGGCTTTGTGCTGGCCTTCAGTATGGGTGCCAGCGCCATGATTGCACTGGCCTTTTTGGTCTACCTGCTGTCTGAACGCAAAGACCGCAGAGGCTCTCTTCTGGTTCTGATGACCGAGACTCTGGTGATCACGCTCGTTGCTCTGATCCCCATCGCCGCCACCTCACTGAAAGAATGGACCGCTTTCCAGCCCATTCCTCTGGTCTGCACTGTGCTGGGCGCAGCACTTCTGTGTCTACTGGATCGTTTCGTTGGCCGTAAGCTTGGCGGCAAGCTGGAAAATCACGGCACATTGGTGCTGATTCTGATCGCCGCTATCCTGATACTGGCACTCGTCTTTATCGTCGCAGCCTACACCATGACAGGCAGCACTACCCTTCTGAAGGGCGATTCCCTGCGCCGCTCGGTATATCCGGCCCCCGGCGAATACACCGTCTCTGCACAGGCAAGCGGTTCGGCAAATGTCACCATCGTCAGTCAGAACCGGCAGGACACCATGATGCACACATCCACAACCCTGTATCAGGGCGCACTGTCCAAGGCTTCCTTTACGGTTCCGGAGGACAGTCTGGTGGTCTATCTCACCTTCTCCGCCAAGAAAGACGTCGTTCTGGAGGAAGTGACCCTGGTGGGCGAAAACGTTTCAGAAGCGGTTCCTCTGGGCTACCGGCTGCTGCCCGACTTCATTTCCAACCGTCTGCAGGGCCTGTTTGCCAACCAGAACGCCATTCAGCGCACCGTTTTCTTTGAGGACGGCATGAAGCTGTTCCGCCGCAGCCCATTCATCGGCCTGGGCATGGGTGCTTATGAGAACGGCATCCGCAGCGTTCAGAGCTTCGCTTATGACACCAAGTACGCCCACAACCATTACATTCAGGTGTTGGCAGAAACGGGTGTCATCGGACTGATGCTCTTCCTGGGCATCCTGCTGACCGCCGTCTTCGCGCTGCTGCGGGCCCGCAAGCAGGAAACTCCCCATCTTTTGCTCCCTGCACTGTTGGCAGCACTGGTCTTCATGGCGGGTCACGCCGGTGTAGAGGTCATTTTCTCCGTCTATGCATTCCTTCCCTTCGCTTTCGGTGTGTTTGCTCTGATTTCCCTGTGTGCCGGCGACAGCATCCCGCTCCCCTGGCTGAACAGGATGATGCGAACCATCCTTCTTGCCGTTCTCGCCGTTCTGCTGTCCGTCTATTCTTTCTTCCTGGTTCGCAACATGCAGGCCAAGGCGCTGACCTCCAGCGAGCGCATCACAGCTGACGATTTGGTCGCTGCTGCCGCCATGGACAAATTTGAATGGGCAGACTATGCGCTGTCCTATGTGACCACCATTCCGGACAACGCTCCGGAATATGCAAAGCAGCAGGCTGATGAATACGCCGCTCGTCTGGCAAAGCTGGACTCCAATTCCATTCCCCGGTATCTGATCCAATACTATTTCCGAACAGGCCAAACGGAAAACGCCTTTGCCATGGTGGAAAAATATGTGGACTATGTGGCTGCCTCTCCTGCCACCTGGAACACCACCTTTGAGCTGCTGATGACTTATTATCAAGACACCGCCGAATATCGCGCCGGCGTTCTGCGGATCGCGGAGAAGCTGGATGCCTGGAACGCTGCCAACATGGGTACTATTGAACTGGACGCAGTTCTGCAGGCATTCATTAAAACGATGGAGGATCGCCAATGATTCGTGAAAATCAGCGTCTTCTCAACAGTTTGAATGTAGTGACAGACGGTGTGATTCTGTTTTCCCTTCTCCCTCTGTCTTTCTGGCTTCGTTTCTATGTGCTGCCCGGCGGCATCATCTCTGTTCCCTTTGAGGATTATCTCATTCTGGCACTGATCCTGACCGCCACGCATCTGTTCTCCTACGCAGCCTTCGGCATGTATCACAGCAACCGGAAAACGCGGCTGATGCGAAAGCTCAGCATCATCTGGCTTTCCGGCGGCCTGAATATGGCTGTTTTGCTGAGCTTCCTGTTCGTTCAGAAAAACATCAACTTTTCCCGTTGGACACTGGCAATCTTTTTCCTGCTGAGCTGCGTAATTCTCAGTGCCAAGCGCATTGCCATGCGCTTGCTGCTGCGCTTTTTCCGCCGCCGTGGCTACAACCAAAAGCGTGTGCTTTTGATTGGCGCAGATGCCATGGGGCACCGGTATCTGCAGGAACTGAAGAAAGATTCCTCTCTTGGTTATCAAGTTGTCGGCTATATTGCATCGAAAAAGAAGTCGGATCTGGATGTCCCATATCTGGGCAATTTCGGCAAATTGGTAAAGATGCTGGAGAAGCACCGCCCTGACGAAGTGATCTCCGCCATTGAGATAGAGGATTTCCACAGGACGCCGCAGATCATTGAAGCCTGCGAAAAGGCCGGCGTCAAGCTGTCCATCATTCCCTTCTACGCAGAGTATATTCATTCCGCCCGCCAGTTCGATGAATTCAACGGTATTCCGCTGATGAACATCCGCCATATTCCGTTGGACAACTGGGCCAACGCCTTTGCCAAACGCGCCATGGACATCATCGGCTCCTCGCTGCTGCTCATTCTTACCTCACCCATCATGCTGCTTTGTGCCATCGGCGTAAAGCTTTCTTCCCCAGGCCCCATCCTGTTCCGCCAGGAGCGAATTGGCCGCAACAAAAAACCATTCAAAATGTACAAGTTCCGTTCCATGCGCGTCAATTCAGAAGAAAAGACCGGCTGGAGCAGCGATCAGGATGACCGCAAAACCAAATTTGGTTCATTTATCCGCAAATTTTCTCTGGATGAATTTCCGCAGTTTTTCAATGTCCTCAAAGGAGATATGAGCCTGGTGGGCCCTCGTCCGGAGGTCCCGCACTATGTGGAGCTTTTCAAAGAGGAAGTCCCTCTCTACATGGTAAAGCATCAGGTACGGCCGGGCATTACCGGCTGGGCGCAGATCAACGGTTTTCGCGGCGACACTTCCATCAAGGGCCGTATCCAGCACGATATTTACTATATTGAGCACTGGTCTTTACTGTTTGACCTGCGCATCCTTTGGACAACCGTATTTGGCGGAAAGTTTATGAACAGCGAGCAGCTCAATTAACCGATAGTTCTCTCACCATCGCAAGGAGATCCTATGAAAAAGAAGATACTGTTTACTGCTTCTACATATTCTCATATCCGAAATTTTCATCTGCCGTATCTTGAATATTATCAGGAGCGCGGCTGGGAAGTCCATGTCGCCTGCGGCGGCACCGTGCAGGAGCTTTCCTGTGCAGACCGCGTGATCCGTCTCCCGCTGAAGAAAAGCATGGGTGCCCCGGACAATTTCCGTGCCTCAAAGCTTCTTCGAAGCATCATCCGGCAGGAGAACTATTCGCTCATCACCACGCACACATCACTGGCTGCATTTTTTACCCGGCTTGCCTTGCTGGGCATGAAAAACCGCCCGCCTCTGGTAAATGTGGTACATGGCTATCTCTTTGATGATGACACCCCATTTCTCAAACAGCAGCTCCTGCTGACAGCAGAACGTATTACCGCTTCCTGCACCGATTTGCTTCTCACTATGAACGACTGGGACTATCAAACTGCATTGCAATACCGATTGGGCAAACAAATCGAAAGCATCCCCGGCATCGGCGTGGATTTCACCCGCATCCGGCAATATAGTCCCCCCTCACGTCAGGCAGCACGAAAGAAGCTGGGCGTTTCCGAAGATTCCTTTGTGCTGTTTTATGCGGCGGAGTTTTCCTCTCGCAAGAGTCAGGAAGTATTGATCCGCGCCATGAAAAAGCTGCCTCCCCATATTCTGCTGATTCTGGCAGGCGATGGTGCGCAGCTGGAATCCTGCCGTGCACTGGCAGAAAGTCTGGAACTGACGGATCGCATCTCTTTCCCCGGCTACATTCATAATATCGGCGCATGGTATCCTCTTGCAGATGCGGCAGTCTCTGCCAGCCGCAGCGAGGGCCTCCCCTTCAATATCATGGAGGCCATGTATGTCGGCATTCCTGTGGTAGCCAGTTCCGTCAAAGGCCACACAGATCTCATTGCAGATGGTCAGACAGGCCTTTTGTATCCCTACGGAGACAGCAGCGCCTGCGCTGAACAAATTCTGCGGCTGGCGAAGTCTCCCGATCTATGCAGATCTCTCGGCACACAGGGGAAGGCATCCGTGCTGCAGTACAGCTTGGAGCAGGTTTTCCCGACAGTCCTGGATCAGTATGCGTCACTGTCTCCTCTGCCCGTCGAACCTGTCGGCGTATAAGGAGCGCGGATATGCTAACTTGGTTGACACAAACAGAGGTGGGGCAAGCCATCTCCACCTTTTTCATATCCATGGTACCCGTCATCGAGCTGCGAGGCGGCCTGCCGTACGGCATCGCATTGGGTCTGGACTACCCCGTTGCGCTGGCCATGGCAGTGCTGGGCAACATGGTGCCGATGCCCTTTATCATCGTTTACATACGCCGGATCTTTGCTTGGATGCGCCGGATCAACCCATGGTGTGAGCGAGTGGTCAGCGCGCTGGAGCGCAAAGCACATCTGAAAGGCAAAACAGTGCAGAAATACAGTGCGCTGGGTTTGTGTATCTTCGTGGCCATTCCCCTTCCCGGCACCGGTGCCTGGACCGGCGCACTGATCGCAGCCATTCTGGACATGCGGCTAAAACGAGCCAT
>SVLJ01000019.1 GCA_015067995.1 Oscillospiraceae bacterium | reverse complement strand
CGCCGATCCTTGAGGTAGAGAACCTGAAGATGACCTTCGTGTCCGGTAAGCGTGGACGCAAGGTAACGGTGAACGCCATCGATGACAACTCCTTCAAGGTGTACGAGGGCGAGACCTTCGGACTGGTGGGCGAGTCCGGCTGCGGCAAGACCACCACCGGCCGTACCATCATCCGACTGTATAACCCCACCGCCGGTAAGATGACCCTCATGGGCCGCGACATCTCCGGCCCCATGAATAAGGAGCTGCGCCACTTCCTGACGGACAATGTGGCTATGATCTTCCAGGACCCCATCGACTCTCTGAACCCCCGCATGACGGTGGAGGAGATCGTGGCGGAGGGTCTGAAGTACCACGGCATGACGGACGCATCCCAGCGCAAGGCGCTGGTGCTGGATATGCTGAACAAGGTGGGTCTCACCCACGAGCATGCCAGCCGCTATCCCCATGAGTTCTCCGGCGGCCAGCGTCAGCGCATCGGCATTGCCCGCGCACTGGTGGTGAAGCCGAAGCTCATCATCGCGGACGAGCCTGTTTCCGCACTGGACGTTTCCGTGCAGGCACAGGTCATCAACCTGCTGAACGATCTGAAGGAGGAGTTGGGCCTGACCATCATCTTCATCGCCCACGACCTCTCTGTCGTCAAGTATTTCTCCACAAGAGTTGCTGTTATGTACTACGGCAAGATCGTGGAGATGGCTCCCTCCGACGAGCTGTACCGCCATCCCCTGCATCCCTACACCCGTGCACTGCTGAGCGCCGTTCCTCAGCCGGATCCCATCTTTGAGAAGCAGCGTCAGCGTATGCACTACGAGCCCTCCACCGATCATATCCAGTGCGACGAGGCCCGTATGATGCATGAGATCCTGCCGGAGCATTTTGTGTACTGCAATACGCCCGAGCTGGAGCGTTACAGACTCATGCTTTGATAACTTAGCTCTTTTCATAATGACCGCTGCATGGGTGCGTGGCATTGGGAGTGCCCATGCATCCTGCGGCGGTCACTCCTTTTTTGTAAACGGAGGCAAACAATGAAGTACTTATTGGGAATTGATGTAGGTACCACCGGCACCAAATCGCTTCTGTTTTCCGAAGCGGGTACGTTGCTGGGCAGTGCCTACCGTGCCTATCCCACCGCCATGCCCGGTCTGGAGCTGCGCGAGCAGGACCCGGAGGACTGGTGGCGTGCGGTGGTGGACACCGTCCGTGAGCTCTGCACCGATCCGAAGGTCTGCCGCAACGTGGCGGGCATTTCTCTTTCCCTGCAGGGCGGCACCATGGTGCCTGTGGACGAAAACGGCGTGGCTGTGCGTCCCGCTATGGTCTGGAGCGATAAGCGCTGCGCCGCCCAGAAGGAAGCCTATCTCCGAGAGGTGGGCGATGCTGACACCATGTACCGCAAAACCGGCTGGAAGCTGGGCAGCGGGCTCAACGCCAACCAGATCCGCTGGATGCGGGACAATGAACCGGAAAATTTTGCACGGACGAAGCTGTTTCTTTCCGTGCCGGATTATATTTCTTTCAAAATGACGGGCATTGCCGCCTGTGATATGTCCGACGCGGGCATTAACCAGCTGGCCAATATCCGGGAATTTGCATACGATCCCCAGCTTCTGGTCTTCGCCGGCGTTACAGAAGCGCAGCTGCCAAAGCTGGTGCGCTCCGGAGAGGTCATCGGCCACCTGACGGAGCAAGCCGCCGCGGAGCTGGGACTCACCACCGACTGCGTGCTGGTGGCCGGCGCTCACGACCAGTATGCCGTGGCGCTGGGGGCGGGAGCCTGCAATGCCGGTGATATCCTCATCGGCAGCGGCACCGCCTGGGTGGTCACCGCCATCGGTGACGCCCCGGACTTCCATTCCGGCTTTGCCCAGTCCGTGGCTGCGTCCCCCGGCAAGTGGGGAACCCTCCGCTCGCTGGGAACCGGCGGCGTGTGTCTGGAATGGTGGCGGAAAAACCTCACGGTAGGGGAGGGCGGTGAGCCGATCCCCTATGAGGTTATCAATGAAGAAGTAGCCAAACGCCGTGCGGCGGAGGACGGATTGTTTTTCTATCCCTTCTCCGGACGCGCTACGCAGGAGAAGGGCTTTCGGAAAGCCACCTTCGTGGGCCTTGATTTGTCCCATGACCGTTTTGACATGGCAAGAGCCATCATGGAGGGCGTTGCTTTCCAGATCGTCTGGATGATGGAAGCCTTCAAAACCAAGCCTTCCAAGGACGGCTTGAAGCTGGCAGGCGGCGCTGCAAAAAGCGGGCTGTGGTGCCAGATCCTGTCAGACATTGCCAATTTGCCGGTGCGCATCCCGGAGGTTGCCGATCTCGCCTGCGTCGGTGCCGCTGTGCTGGCAGGTGTGGGTTGCGGCGTATTCGCTAATCAGGAGGAAGGCTGCCGAAAACTGGCGGTAGGGGAACGGGTCATTCAGCCGGATCCCGTTCGTGCCGCGCGGTGCGCCGAGCTGCGAAAAGAATATCAACAATGCGCTGAAAAACTGGGCGCTGTCTACGGAATATAACATCAAAAGAAGCGGAGGAAATGATGTATGGCACTGTTTGAAGTAACTGCGAATGACAAGAAGATATGGGAAGAGGAACTGCGGGATTTCCTGCCGGACAAGATCATCGACATTCACACCCATGTATACACAAGGAAAAACTTCGATCCTGTGGATCCGAATGTGCCCGTCAAGGTGCGTTGGCCGAAGCTGGTGGCTGAGGATGATCCCATCGAGGATCTGCAGGAGACCTACCGGCTCCTGTTCCCCGGCAAGGATGTCAAGGCGCTGATGTTCGTTTCCGGCCGTACCGGCAAGGAGAAGAACAACGCGTATCTTTCGCAGGTGTCCAAAGAGACTGGCTGGCCCGCTCTGTACTATTCCCGTCCTGAACAGTCTGCCGATGAGGTCGAGAAGATGGTTCGGGAAGGCGGCTTTTTGGGTACCAAGTCCTACTTGAATCTGGCACCCGCCTACATCCCCACTAAGGAAGTCCGCATTTTGGATTTTTTCCCCAAGCATCAACTGGAGCGTCTTAATGAAATGGGAGCTATCTGCATGTGTCATGTTCCCAGAGACGGGCGCCTGAAGGATCCTGTCAATGTGGCCCAGATCGCGGAGATCAAAGAACTGTATCCCAAGCTGCGCTTCATCGTTGCTCATGTCGGTCGCGCCTATGTAAAAGAGGACATTGGCAACGCATTTGATACGCTGGACAAGTATCCTGACCTGATGTATGACTTCAGTGCAAATTGCTGCGACTATGCCATCCGTGAGGCTATCCGTCACGCCGGCGTCAAGCATGTCATGTTCGGCACAGATATGCCTATCCTCCGTATGCGTACCCACCGTATTGAGGAGAACGGTACTTACATCAATCTGGTGCCCCCCGGCATGTACGGCGATCCCAGTCAGGACCCCCATCTGCGGGAAGTCTCTGCTGAGGAAGCGGAGAAGATCACCTTCTTTGCCTACGAAGAGCTGCTGGCCTTTAAGCGCGTTGCTCAGGAGTTGGGGCTGACGAAGCAGGATATCGAGGACATCATGTACAACAATGCTGCGGACCTCATCGAGGGTGCAAGACGGGATATCTACGGCAAGAATTAACATGCAGCAGCGCTCCATAAAAAGCAGGAGGAACGATTATGTATGACATTCGTATCAAATGGCTGACGATTGCCTGTTTTGAAATGCAGTTTGGTGGTACTACGGTGGTTTCGGATCCGTGTATTGGCGCAAGTCCCAATAACGATCTGACTTGGGAAAACATTGAGCACTGTGATCTGATCACACTCTCTCATTGCCATTGGGATCATATTACTGACATTCCTGCACTGATGGGGCGGTTTCCGGCGCCTCTGCTGACCGGTACGCTGACGGCGATGCCGATGCTCCGGTGGCTCAACTGCTATCCGGGACGGATATATCCCATGGATGCAGGCGTGGAACTGGACTTTGGCGATGTGAAGGTGAAATCGCTCTTTGGCCGCCACTGTACGCTGGCATTCAACAGTGTCACGGAAATGGAAGAGCATTTTAAGAAGAATCCCATCTGTACATCCAGCCAGGCTATGTTTGAGATGCAGATCCCTGGAACTCTGGAATATCGTAATTATCTGTTTACTGATCAGAAGGGGACGAAGCTTTTAATGTGGGGAAACGATGTGACTACAGACCAGATCAGTATGCTGAAACCTCTACGGCCTGATATTTGTATCCTGCAGCTCAGTAAGCAGGATCCGGTGGAGATAGCCTCCATGGCGGCAGAGGTGGGCGCGAAAGTACTGATTCCACACCACATGGATCTGAAGAAGAACAGAACAGAATATTTGCCGAGCGTGGAGCGGTGTAGGGATGAATTCTTACAGCGCGTTCCTGACGGAAGATTCATTGAGCCGATCAATGGGCAGTGGGTCGAACTGTAAAAACGGCGTTTAGAAAAAGAAATGCGCAGTTTGACTGAGTGAGATTCAATAAGCTGCGAACACACGGAGGAGAGCTGCATGGATATCAAACAGGGTCTAAAGGAGACTTTTGCCATTGAGGCAGAGTGCCTTTCGCACGCCGCGGAGCATATTGATGAAGTGGCTTTTACCAAAGCTGTGGAGCTGCTGGCTGGTGCCGTGCGCATTGGTGCTGCCGGCTGCGGTCATTCCGGCATTGCCTGTCAGCACTTTACGCATCTGATGTGCTGCATCGAGCGCCCTGCAAGATTTATTTCGCCTGCCGAAGCCATCCACGGTGCTACCGGATATCTGCAGGAGGGCGATGTAATGGTGTTTGCCTCCCGTGGAGGCAAAACGGCGGAGCTGCTGCCAATTCTGGACATTTGCAAGGCAAAAAAAGTGAAGGTCATCACGGTGACAGAGAACATGGAGTCGCCGTTAGCCAAGGGAGCGGATGTTATCCTGCGTCAGTATGTTAACCGTGAGACGGATAAGTACAATTCTCAGGGTACCACAAGCACCACATCCCTGTGCGTTATTTTCCACGCCCTGCAGGCAGCGCTGATCGAGGTGACGGGTTATCGAAACGAGCAGTTCGCCCTGATCCATCCCGGCGGCGCAGTGGGGGAGCGGTTGAATAAGCCCTGAGCGGATAAGAAATTATGCAACCTGAAACGGAAGAAAAATGAAAGCTGTGTGGTAACCGTCAAACCAACAGCGGATAAAAATCTCCACCTTGGCGCGAGTGCGCTGAGGTGGAGATCAATCATTTTTGAGGAATGCAGCATTCTTGCGGCGCTCTGGCTGGCAGGAGTTTTTCAGCCCAGGCATCGTCAGTCTGGCTCAGTGCCGGAGCACTTCGTAGCACCCAAAGCAAATACCGGTACGGATTCAGCTGGTTCAACAGCCACTTTGGGTCACTCCCACTCGCTTACGAGTTTTTTCCCACAGTTATTTTTCGCCTTATTTGGGGCAAATTCCCGTGAGTTTTACCTCAAATTTTCTCGTTTTTCTCTGTATTCTCTGAGTTCTCAGCCTGTTTGGTACTGTTTTGGTATCACGGTTTGGTACCAATTCTCTGAAAAATCGGCGGAGAAAAAATTCGTTATTCTTTTCCAGTAAGTGATACTTGGCTTGTCCTACAGTTCAATCGGCTTTGATGTTTGAATACAAAGGTAGATGTAAAGGTCGTGCTCCTCTTGGAATAATTTCAATTATAGCAGAAAAAACGAAAATGATCCTTCCATTACGATCACTTCCGGGGCACTGCAGTCGATCATCTTTAGCAACGGCAAACTGCGTCTTCGCTACCATATCCGTTCGGCCAATGATGCCGATATGGATGCTCTGTATCGAAAGATGGCGCGGCTGGCAGAGTTGCTGGACATGGAGCTGATAAAGCTGGATCGATATTCCGGATGGCCGGAACGGACGGACTCGGCATTTTTGGAGAAATTCCGAAAGGCGCATTTGCGCGTGTGCGGATACAACGCCGAACTGGAGCGTGTACATGGCGGTATCGAGGTAGGAATGATCGTAGGTGCCATTCCGGATATGGACGCGGTAGGTTACGCACCGACTGCCCGCGGTGCGCATACGACCCAGGAGTATTTGGTAATTGATGAAGTGGAGCCGTTCTGGCTTGTCCTGAAAGAAGTTCTTGCATCGAGAGGATAGTACGATGCGGAGCAAGAAAAGGAGGCGTTGCAAAATGCAACGCCTCCTTCAGGTTTTCACTTTGAGACATTGTCTGACTTTCCGGAGTCACTTCAGATCGATCAACACTTCCTTTTTCATTTCATGCTGTTTGAAAAATTACCAGATTTTCGCATTTTCCGGACGGATCTCATTTGTAAAGGGGTATAGTCCGGCAGGCAGCTTATTCCATCGCATCTGCTTCAGACTGGAGGAACCGGCACCGGGGGTGTCGGCGCAGTAAATCAAGTCGGTGAACTTGCTGTAATGCAGCCGGAAAGAGGTGTTTGCCTTTACTACGATCAAATCATACAAGGTGGGCTCGATGCCGAAATGACGGTAAAGCTGAGGATTGCCGGAGGCTTCTCCGTGATGGCAAAGCAAAATATCCACCGTTCCGAAGCGAACCACTGCCGACGGACCAAGATAGGCCAACGGCCCGCGCCCCGCAGGCGTTTCCTGCCAGAAATAGCCGTCATGAAGAGAACATACGGTGCCGACGGCTTTCAGCGGGCCGGGCATTCCGGGGGTAAAGCCTGCGCCTACAGAGAATTCTCCGCTGCCGCCAACGCCCAGTGCAAAGGCTTGCTTCACGGCTGCCGGATCTCTGACAAACATACCGGCCCGAAGCTTGCTGCCCCGTTCCAAAAGGCGCATAGCCACCACAGGGCTATCACCCACACAGCCCCCGTTAGGAGAATCGGCAGGCTCAGACAGGATCACCGGCTTGCCGGTGCTGTTCTGTTCTGCAAGGTCGATGATCTCGTCAACGCTGAGAAGTTCCGGCTGGGCATCTTCGCGCAGATCTGCCAGTGCCTGCGCCATTTTTTCGGCGCAGGCCTTTGCGGTTTCCGAGTCCCCGGCAACGGCAATGACTCTGCTGGCAATCTCGGGGATGTCCAGCCACGGCTGTACGGGAAATACCGAAAAGTCCAGCAGCGTTCCATTTTGCACCATGGCCTTGCCGTTCTCCATCAGCACATGGAACGCACCCTCACTGCTGGTATAGCCGGCAGGAGGGATCAGCATGGGCACTGCAGACGAGGCGAGGAAAAACGTTTCGCCTGTCAGTATTTTTATGCAAAGGGATGCCGCTCTGCGGCCGGTTTCATAATAATCATTGTGGGGATAGGTATGATAGCCGCAAAGGATATCTGCATTTTTTAAGACGGTTTCGGTGATGTTGGCGTGCAGATCAAAGGAGGCGGCGATAGGCTTATTTCCGGCCAAGTGCCGCAGATGTGCCAGAATGGTACCGCAGGCATCGTCGTCGCTTTCGGTGCAGGTGGCACCATGCAAAGCTGCATAGATGCCATCAAACGGTTCTTCCTGTGCGTAGGCCTCCATTCTCTGACAGAAATGAGCCAATACCGAATCCGCTACCCGACCGCCGGAGCCTGCGTGCATAAAGACACAGGGAACCGCGTCACCACCGGCCTCTGTAATGGCATCCACACCGCCGTGAACTGCACTATGCTGAGTCATCAGGCCGCGAAAGACCTGGCTGCCTTCAAAGTCGTGTCCGGAATTGAACTGTTCCGCCGGCGTTACGAGGGGATTGAATGTGTTCGTTTCCTGATGAAATTCACATACCAAAATTCGTTTCTTCATATGATCACCTCAGCAAAGCAGCTCTGTCAGGCAGTGTCCTTCCGCATCCGTGAGTGTCTGTCCGAGAACTGCTGCCAGCGTGGGCGCGATGTCCACAAGCTTGGCGTTCTCCAGCGCGGCACCGTCTTTGAAGGCTGGCCCATGAGCCAGAAAAATGGGTTGAGGCCCCAGCTCCGGCTCATAACCGTGCGTGCCCTTCAACGGGCGCTGTTCATCGGCCCCAAGGATCTCGATCGCCTCCGTGGTCCAAAGCTCGCTGACGGCGGTTTTTTCGTCAGTGGCCAGCATAAAGCTGAACGGCCCATAGGTGCCGTATTTTTCCTTGACTTCTTCTGTGGTGTAGACCCGGGTGAAGCCCCATTTCTCCTCAGCCACCAGCTTCTGCAGATAGGCATATACATCGTCGTACAGTTTCTTATTTGCCGGGTCACGCAGGTAAATGGATGCGGACATGGCATTATTCTGAGCAAATGCCTGCCAATCGTAAACGGAACCGTCGGGAGCAACTTCCAGAAAACCACCCTGCGCCAGCAGCACATTGGGCCGCACGCGCTTCTCATAATCGAGCTGGCCGTGGTCGCTGAGAATAACGAAGTTGGTCTGCTCATAAACGCCCACAGTCTCCATGGCGTCGATCACGTCGCCAAGCTGCTCGTCCATCTCATCCAATGCCCGCCGCAGGCCTTCGCTGAAAACACCGTAGCGGTGCCGGGCGCTGTCCAGAATACAGTTATGTACCAGCATCACATCCGGCTGCACATTGCGGATCAGGCTGCAGGCACAGCCCATCAGGAAGGAGTCATAGGTGAAACCGGGCTTTTTTTGCCGTCTGCCCTCAATAAGGTGCCTGTTTTCCTCGATGGCCTGCACAGCTGCCTCATTAGCGCCCATGCTGCGGAAAGCCTCTATGGTATCCTCCTCGGGATAGAAGAAGAAATACTCATTGATGATATAATCAATGTCCGGATGGCAGCCGGTGATGGGCCAGTAAACGGAGGCGGTGGTGCAGCCGGCCCGTTTGGCGGCGTTGAACAGGTCGTCTACCCGGATAACTTTGGAGAAACGATACCAGTGCTTTTTGTTGTCGTCATAGTCCTTGAAGGGGACATTATTATAAATGCCGTGTTTGCCGGGATAGCAGCCGGTCGTCAATGTGGTATGGGCAGGGTAGGTGATGGAGGGAAACACGGAGAGTACCTTGTCTACCTCGGCTCGCTTTTCCATAATGCGGCGGAAATTGGGTTTGGTCAGCATATAAGCAACATCTTCCCGCACCATGGCATCCATGGAAAGGACAAACAGTTTCTCTTTCATAGGTTATTTCTCCATCGCTTTGGTGGCAACGATGTCCACTCCGGTGCCGCAAATGTCGGCTGCTACCACATCGTAGCGGGAAATGGGCAGAGAGACTTCGACCTTGCGGATGACATCCATGCAGTCCAGAACTTTCTCTTTGGGGACGGGTCTGGTGGAACGCACGGGGAGCAGATCGTTGTCAATGCCGGCGATCCTGACGGTGGTAGTCAGGATGCGGACAGGATGAGCAAATTCGGCGCTGGCGTATTCCAGACCGCGTTTACAGGTATAGCCCTCAACGGACAGGATGGTGTCGCCTTCTCCTTCCACCATGATGCGGCAGCCGCGGGGGCAGACGGTACAGATGATTTCCTTCTTCATGGGGTCAGTCCTCCTTCACGACCTGCACGGTGACGGTGTCACCGGTCAGTTTGGCGGTTTCCAGTACGATGTGATTCATCTCGCCGGGATTCACGCGGAACTCCTTCTGCTGGGCAATGATCTCATCACCGCAGGTCGCCACCAGCTTCACACCCAGCTGCGGCTGCAGAACACGGAACCAGAGGCTGACAGTTTCATTTTCAGCGGAAACGTCGATCTTCTGGGGGCACAGGTAGCGGACATTGGTGCCGGTGACGCAGGCGACGGTCTTTTCCGCTTTGTTCAGCTTGCCCATGGCATACCGGGCGGCGTACTTACCGGCGCGGGTGCTTTCCTGGCTGACATTATCCACCAGATCATTGACATGTACCACGTTGCCGCAGGCAAAGACGGAGGGGGCGGAGGTCTGCATATACTGGTTGACGGCGGGGCCGTTGGTGATGGGATTGATCTGGATGCCGGCTTTGCGGGTCAGTTCGTTTTCAGGCATCAGACCCACGGAGAACAGTACGGTGTCGCACTCCACGAACTGCTCCAGTTCCTTGACAGGCTGCTTCTTTTCGTCTACGGGTGCCACCCAGACGCCGGTAACACGCTCATTGCCCTCAATGCGGGTAATGGTATGTGCCAGCTTCAGGGGGATGTTGAAGTCATCGAGGCACTGGACGCGGTTGCGGGTCAGACCGGCCAGATAATCCATCAACTCCACCACCATGACCACCTGAGCACCTTCCAGAGTCATGCGGCGGGCCATGATCATGCCGATATCGCCGGAGCCAAGAATGACCACCTTTTTGCCCACCATGATATTCTGGCGGTTCACCAGACGCTGGGCAGAGCCGGCAGTATAAAGACCGGCGGGACGGGTGCCGGGGACCATAATGCTGGCACGGGTCTTTTCACGGCAGCCCATGGCCAGCACGATGCTGCCGGCCTGCACACGGGTCAGGCCGTACTGGCTGCTGGTGCAGGTGATCTCATTGGCGTCATGATTCACCTGCAGAACCATGGTGTTCAGCATGTAGTTGACGCCCAATTCCTTTGCCCGGTCCACGAAACGGCCATAATATTCCGGACCGGTGAGTTCTTCCTTGAAGCGGGTGAGGCCAAAACCGGGGTGGATGCACTGCTGCAGAATGCCGCCCAGCGCATTGTCGCGCTCCAGGATCAATACGTTTTCGGCACCTTCTTCTCTGGCTGCAATGGCGGCTGCCAGACCGGCGGGGCCGCCGCCGATGATCGCTACGTCACATTTCACATTATACATAGACGTTCACACCTTTCCAAAGCGCTCTTAGCGGGTGGTGCCGGTGACCATATGGGAGCCGGCGTTATTTTTGTTGATGTCCGTGGGGGCGCAGCCCAGTTCGCGGGCCAGAATTTCAATGACCTTGGGACCGCAGAAACCGCCCTGGCAGCGGCCCATACCGGCACGGACACGGCGCTTGATGGCATCCACGCTTCTGGCGCCCAGAGGACGATGGATGGCATCCAGGATCTCTGCCTCGGTAACCGTCTCGCAGCGGCAGATCACATTGCCGTACAGGGGATTTTCGGACACCAGAGCCTCCTGCTCCTCCAGCGTGCATTCGCTGAACTTCACGATGCCCTTGCGCCTGGAGATGAAATTTTCCTTCAGAACGAACCCGGCACCGTGGTACTGCATCTGCTGCACCACATATTTGCCCATGGCCACGGACAGGGTCAGGCCGGTGGAACGGACGCCGGAAAGATTGACATAGCCCTCCAGATCCTCCCAGATGTCGAAGTGCAGCCCCTCGGGATTGCGATTGGGCCGCAGACCGGAGTACTGGGTAATGGTGTCCCGGACATTGACGTTGGGGATCAGATTGCGCACATCGGCGGTGATGCTGGCAAGACCTTCTGCGGTGGTGGACTTGTCCACCTTGGAATCCTGATCCTCGGCGGTGGGACCCACCAGCATATTGCCGTGGATGGTGGGACACATGAGCTTGCCCTTGGTGATCTTGGTGGGAATGGGCAGAACGATGTGGTTCACCTGACAGGAGGTGTTTTTATCCAGAATAAAGAACTGGCCCTTGCGTGCCACGACCTTGTATTCAGCCTTGCCCACCATCTCCGCGATCTCATCGCAGTACAGGCCGGCGCAGTTGATGACCCAGTGGGTCTCGATCTCCTCGCCGGAGGTCTCTACGCTCCTGACTCTGCCGTCCTCGGTCCTGATGCCGGTGACCTTGGTGTTCAGCAGGAAGCGTACACCGTTGGCGTAAGCGTTTTCGGCATAGGCCTGCACCAGAATGAAGGGGTCGATGATGCTTTCCCGGGGGATATAGAGGCCGCCCTTGACCGCGGGGTTCAGATTGGGCTCCATGGCCAGAAGCTCTTCCGCTGTCTTATATTCCACATCGTAAACGTGGTTGCGGAAGGCCTTTTCCTTGATCTCCGGCAGCTTTGCAAATTGCTCGTCGGTGATGGCAGGGAGAATGGCACCTACCTTGGCAAAGGGAACATCCAGATCGCGGACCAGCTCATCGTACATGGGATTTGCCGCCACCACCAGCTGGGACTCCAGCGTGCCGGGTGTGGCATCGTATCCGGTGTGGATAATGGCACTGTTGGATTTGGAAGCGTCGCCGCCCACATCCTCATTTTTGTCCACAACAATGACATCCACCTGATACTTGGACAGTTCACGGGCAACAGCGCAGCCGACTGCGCCGGCGCCAATGACAACGACATCTGTTTTTAACATTCAAAGCACCTTCCTGTCTGTTTGCAATATTTGTGGGGAGTTGCTGTACTTTATGAAGTTTCTCCTACATGAACAGTAACACTGTGTAGTAATGTTGTCAAGATGTTTTAATAACATTGTCAAAAGTTGGGGAGGTTAGCTGTGCAGGTACCCGGCTTTGAGCTGTTTTAAAGATGATATCTTGACATGTTTTGGGGACTATGTCATAATTTTTTGCAAATATCTTGATCATGTTTATTGCAAAATGAAAGTGAGTGATTCTTATGAATCTGGAGCGCAGAAATCAGATCATCGACATGATCACCCAGCAGCGTGCTGTCAAGAATTCGGAAATCATGGAACGGTTTGGTGTTTCCATTGAAACTGTGCGTCGGGACCTGGAATATCTGGAACAGCAGGGATATCTGCGCCGCGTCTATGGTGGTGCGGTGCTGAATACTTCCTTGAGCAGCGAGCCGGAATATAATAGCCGTGCGAAGGTCCTCACCAGAGAGAAAGCCGCCATTGCGGCAGAAGCGGCCAAGCTGATCTGCCCCGGCGACTCTGTTTATTTGGGCGTTGGCACCACGGTTCAGGCTCTGGCGGTACACATGAAAAACATAGGGGAGGTCACTGTTTTCACAAACGCCCTGCGCACGGCTGTGGAATTGAGCGAATTTCCCAATTGCACTGTGATTTTACCGGGCGGTCAGCTCCGAGCCAAAGAACTGACTGTATCCGGATATCCTGCAGAAGAAAACTTTGCCCGATTTAACATTGATAAGGCATTTATTGGTATTGGCGGTATTACCGAATCCGGGATCACCGATTTTCATATCGGAGAAGCCCAGCTGCACAGGCAATTGATCAAAAACGCCCGGCAGACCATTGTTCTTACCGATTCCAGAAAAGTGGGACAGAAAGCCATTGTCAATGTGTGCGCCCTTGAGGACATTGATATTGTCATCACCGACAGCAATGCGCCAAAACATGTGGTCAAATCTCTGGAACAGACCGGCATTCAGGTGATTTGTGCCAAAGTCTGATCGCGGTGACCATCGGCAGGATGTGAGGGCATGGATGGCGGCCAACAGTTGGACAAACGTGGAGGTACAAGTATGGAAATGACGCAGCTGCGATATTTCAAGGCTTTGGCTGAAAATGGAAATCTGCGAAAAACCGCGGAAAGGCTTTACATCACGCCATCGACTCTCAGCAATTCCATTTCCCGTCTGGAACGGGAGCTGGGTATGTCGCTGTTCGACCGCATTCAGGGAAGACTGCGTCTGAATGACATGGGGCGTATTTTTCTGGAATCTGTTTCCTCGGGATTGAATGAAATTGATGCCGGTGTGAATGATATTCGGCGATTGTCCACCCGGCGGGAGAACCATGTATCCATCGTTTCTACAAATACGCTGATTTGGAACGATATGATCGCTTGCTTTTTGCGAAGTCGTCCGGATATTTTCATTCATTTTAGAAACTATTCTGAAAAACAGCTGCGGGCGCTCCCATACTTTCCCCATGATTTTCTGCTCTGTTCTTCCAACATATGGCCGGAAGACACCATGGAAACGCTGGTTTTGACGCCGGCCAATGAAGTGGTGGTGGCTGTTTCTCGAAGTCATCCTCTTGCTGACCGTGAAATGGTGGATCTTCTGGAACTCAAAGATGAGACTTTCCTGTTTCCGCCGAAAGGCGCCAGTCTTCATGCGCTTTATTACCAAATGTGCCGCAAGGCGGGATTTGAACCCAATGTGCTGGCTGAGTGTGATTATAATCTGACGGCACATCTGCAAAAACAGGGATTGGGCATTACGTTTACTTCAGCCCATGCGATCGCGGCGGCACAGGCACCGGAGGTCGTACTTTTACGTCTTCGTGATGCCCCGAAGCGGTCGGCACAGCGGATCAGTTGGGATAAGAGCCGTTCGCTCAACAGTGCCGCCATAACTTTTCGTGATTTTGCCATTGAATATTGGAAGGAACATGCGAATTGAGTTTCCTGCAGCAAACCCCCGACCGGAAAGGTCGGGGGTTTGCTGTTCGTATTGACGATAACAAATGTCCAACAATCAAAAATAGACAGAATTATTTCTTTCTTATATACTTTTGCCAAAGGTGAGTTGCAGCGAAGTGTCGCGCTACTGTGATCATCCCCTGGCGTATCGTCAGGTGCATGATACATACAAAACATTAGGAGGAGATCAAATGAGAAGAGCACTTGCACTGATCCTGGCCCTGGTTATGACCATGGCACTGGTGTCCTGCGGCGGTGATAAGACCACCGGCAGCACACCCGGAACTCCCGACAAGTCTACCACTACCCCCGGCACTCCCGACAAGTCTACCACTACCCCCGGCACTTCCGAGAAACCTTCTGATCCCAAGCCCACCGAGCCTGAAAAGCCCGCTGAGCCCAAGATCCTGAAGCTGGCTGTAGACGACTCTGCCAGCAACGCTCATCCCATCATCAGCAGCACCGGCTCTGACGGTGGTATCCAAGGCAAGATCTGTGAGCAGCTGTATGGAACTATTCCGGTAAACGGCAAGGGATCCCTTGTTCCTGTTTTGGCTGCCGGTGACCCTGTTGATGTCAATGGAGACGGCACCGTCTGGAACATTGCCATCAGTCCCGATGCCAAGTGGGAAAACGGTGAGTCCATGAATGCCGATACCTTTATCTACAGCTTCCAGAAGTTCCTGGATCCCAAGCTGCTGTTTGCGTCAGGCGCTACCTTTGCCACCAACTACATCGAGATCCTCAACGGTAAGGCCTACGTTACCCAGGCTGCCACCGGTGTTCCTGTAGCCTGGGAGGAAGTGGGCATTAAGAAAGTGGATGAAATGACCATTCAGATCATCACTGCCGCGCCTTATACGGTGGATCTGGTGAAGCGCCACTTTTCCCAGAGTTATACCACGCCTTTCTATCAGCCTCTGTTTGACCAGTGCCTCAGCGCGGACGGCACTACCACTACTTACGGTTCCTCTCTGGATAAGCTGATCTCCTGCGGCCCCTTCAAGCTGACCAATTGGACTGTGGGCGCCATCCGTGAGTATGTGAAGAATGAGTACTATGTTCGCGCTGACCTTATCAAGCTGGACGGCGTTACCGAGACGGTTGTGAAGGATGCCGGCACCCAAATGCAGATGTTTGAAGCCGGTGAACTGGATCACATGCCTCTGACTGCCGCCGGCCTGGAGAAATACGGTGACGATCCCCGTGTAGCCGCCATTACATCCTCCTATACCCGTATGATCGATATCTGCGACAGCAATACGGAAAAGCCCATTCTGGCCAACATGAACTTCAAAAAGGCGCTGTTCTACGGTACTGACCGCGTTACCCTGTGTAAGGTTTCCGGCGATTCTCCCGCCACTGGTTTTGTCAATCCCATGTTTATCGCTTATACTGATGGAACCTCTTTCCGTCAGTTGGCCAAGGAAGCCGGCTATGAGCCTGCCAACTACGGTTACGATCCCGAACTGGCCAAGCAGTATTTTGATAAAGCTATGCAGGAGGAGGGCCTCACTACGCTGGAGTTGAGCATGCTGTACTCCGCTTCTGTGCCCGATCAGGTGTGCATTGCCGAGTTTGTGCAGGAAAGCTGGTCTAAGCTCTTCGGTGCAGACCGCTTCAAGCTGACCCTGAATCCCCAGCCCAGCAAAACAGCTCTGACCATCAAGAAGAGCCACAAGACCAATCCCAATGCCTATGAGCTGACGGTGGCCGACTGGGGCGTCAGCGCCGCCCAGTATGACCCCATCAAGAGCCTGTATGTCTATACCAGCACCTATGCCTCCACCAACGCCCCCTATCACAACGACACGCTGGATGCACTCATTGCAGAGGCCTATCTGCCCGAAAACCGCAACAATCTGGAACTGCGTGCTGCCAATGCTCTGAAAGCCGAGCAGTCCATGCTGGAAGAAGTAACGGCAATTCCCATTATGTATAACTCTTATTATGAGATCGTCTCCTCACGTGTCCTCCTGCCTCTGGGCAAATACGATTCCTCTCTGGGGTGGGGTCTGCTCTACTGCGACATCGCTCAATAATCCCGGTATTTCACCGGAAAAATTCCATCCCCTCTTAGACAAGGAAAGACGGGCGGTTTGCGCCGCCCGCCTTTCACCATATAGAAAGGTAGTGTACCGTGGGAAAATATATCCTCAAGCGTTTAGGCATGATGGTATTGACGCTGTTCATCATGCTTACCCTTTGCTTTTTTGCGCTCCGGCTCATGCCAGGCAGTCCCTATGACAGTATGCTTGATAATCCGGAAATGCCGCCGGAGATGTTGGAGGCCATGAAGGCCAAGATCCATCTGGATAAACCAATGCTGGTGCAGTATGTCTATTTCTTGAGAGGCGTTGTCTTCGAAGGAAACTGGGGTACATCCATCGTGCTCCGCCCCGGTGTGGATGCCTTCACCATTATGAAGGAGCGTATTCCTGCATCTATGCTGCTGAATGTGCTGTCGCTGTTTGTATGTATTCCTCTGGGTATTCTGGCAGGCACGGTTTGCGGTATGTTCAAGAACAGACTGCCGGATTACCTCATTTCTTTCATGGTGGTCATTTTCATCTCCGTGCCTTCCTTTGTGTTTGCGTCGCTGATGCAGTATTTTCTGGCCAGCAAAGCAGGCTGGTTTCCCATTATTTACAATGTCAGCGGAACGCCGACGGCGCAGCTGCGATCTCTGGTGCTGCCGGTGCTGGCTCTGTCCTTTGGCTCTATTGCCACCCTTTGCCGGTATCTCCGGGGTGAACTGATCGAAACGCTGTCCTCCGAGTACATGCTGCTGGCCCGTACCAAGGGACTGAAGAGATCTCAGGCGGTGGTCCGCCACGCTTTCCGCAACTCCATGGTGCCTCTGGCCAACATCATCATTCCCATGTTCACGAATATTCTGGGCGGCTCCATGGTGGTGGAGAGCATCTTCGCTGTCCCCGGTATAGGTGGCATGATGGTGGATTCCATCACTGCCAACGATTATTTCCTGACCATTGCGGCACTGATGTTCTACTCGGTGATCAGTCTGACGACCACGCTGATTGTGGACATCTCCTACGGTATTATTGATCCTCGGATCAGACTGGGGGCAAAAAAATGAACGAAGTTACGAAGAAAACACTCAGTGATATTCCAGCGGATCTGTTGAATATTCCGGCTCGGGAATTTGGCTTTGTCCGTTCCGAAGATCCGATCATGGATGCTAATTTCGAAACGGTATCCCGGGGCTTCTTTAAGGATGCCATGTTCCGCCTGAGACAGAACAAAGCTGCCATAGCGGCGTTCTGGATCATTTGCGCAATAGCTTTCATGGCGATTTTCGGCCCAAACATGAATGAATATCATTTCAGTGAACAGTTTTCCGATTATCTGAATATGCCGCCCCGTATCCCTGTGCTGGAGAACTTTGGCATCTTTGATGGAAGCCGTTTAGTGACCAACCGCCGTCTGGACTCTCTGGAGAATCCGGAGAAGTTCCCGGAGGGATGTATCATTGGCTACAGCAATCCCCACGAAATCATGGGTGTCACGTTGGTAGATGTGGAGGTCAACTACTATAAGTACATCGGTGCAGAGGAGGAGTATTTCTGGTTGGGCACCGATCATATGGGTCGTGATGTGTGGACCCGTCTGTGGCGCGGTACCCGTGTGTCTCTGATCATCGCTGTGCTTTCCACCATGTCCGATGTAATCATCGGCATCATCTACGGCGCCATCGCCGGCTACTACGGCGGCAAGGTGGATATGCTCATGATGCGCTTCACGGAGATTCTGAACTCCATCCCCAGTGTTGTTTTGGCTACCCTGTTCATTATGATGTTTGGCACCGGCATGTGGAGCCTGGTGCTGGCATTGTGCTTGAGAGGATGGGTGGGAACCGCGCGAATGATCCGTACCCAGTTCCTGCGCTTCCGCGGCCGTGAGTACGTCATGGCTGCGCAGACCATGGGTGTGCCGGATCGCACCCTGATCTTCCGTCATATCCTGCCCAATGCGGTCGGTCCCCTGATCACCCGTACCATGGTGGCCATCCCCAGTGCCATATTCACTGAGTCCTTCATGGCATATCTGGGCCTGGGTCTGGCACCTCCGGAGCCCTCCATCGGTACTATGCTGGCTGCGGGTCAGACCGTTTTGATGCAGTATCCCCACCTGACGCTGTTCCCGGCACTGACCATTTCCGTCCTGATGATCGCCTTCAACCTGTTCGGCAACGGCCTGCGTACGGCGCTGGATCCTACCCAGCGCGGTCAGGAATGAGGAGGATGCCAATGAGTGATATGATGAATCGTGCGACTGTCCTCACCGTAGAGGACCTGACCATCAATTTCCGCACCATCAACGGCATGGTCAAGGCTGTCCGCGGCATCAGCTTCGACCTGAAGCGGGGCGAGACTGTTGCCATCGTGGGCGAGTCCGGCTCCGGTAAGTCCGTCAGTATCAAGGCCATCATGGGCATTCTGGCAGGCAACGCCGTGGTGGAAAGCGGCAGGATCCTATATGAGGGCCAGAACCTGCTGGAGATCGGCGAGAAGGATTACCACAAGATCCGCGGCTGCAAGATCGGCCTCATCTTCCAGGACCCCCTGTCTGCTCTGAACCCCATCATGAAAATCGGCAAGCAGATCACCGAGACCCTGAAGCTCAACGATCCCCATATGAGCAAGAAGGATGCCCGCAAGCGCGCTGTGGAGCTGATGGAATCCGTCGGCATCCCCGATGCTGACCGCCGCTTCGACCAGTATCCCTTCCAGTTCTCCGGCGGTATGCGTCAGCGCATCGTTATCGCCATCGCACTGGCCCGTGACCCGGACGTGCTGATCTGTGACGAGCCCACCACCGCACTGGACGTGACGGTGCAGGCCAAGATCCTGGACCTCATCAACGAAATCAAGCGGGAGCGCAACCTGTCTGTGATCTTCATCACCCATGATATGGGCGTTGTGGCCAACATGGCAGACCGCATCAACGTCATGTACGCCGGTAAGATCGTGGAGAAGGGCACTGCGGAGGAGGTCTTCTTCGAGCCTGCCCATCCCTACACCCGTGCACTGCTGGCCTCCATGCCTGACCTTGAGACTTCTGAGAAGCTGATGAGCATTCCCGGCGTGCCGCCCAACATGATCTATCCTCCCAAGGGCGACGCCTTTGCGGCCCGCAACCAGTACGCCATGAAGATCGACTTCCAGCAGGAGCCGCCCTTCTTCAAGCTCAGCGAGACCCATTACGCGGCCACTTGGGCACTGCATCCCAACGCACCGGAGCTGCCCATGCCTGAGGTGCTCCGTGCCCGTATCCAACGCATGAAGGAGGCACACAAATGAAAGACGAACGTATGCCAATCCTTGAGGTAGAAAACCTGAAGATGACCTTCAAGTCCGGTAAGCGGGGCAGGAAGGTGACGGTGAACGCCATCGATGACAACTCCTTCAAGGTGTACGAGGGCGAGACCTTCGGTCTGGTGGGCGAGTCCGGCTGCGGCAAGACCACCACCGGCCGTACCATCATCCGACTGTATAACCCCACCGCCGGTAAGATGACCCTCATGGGCCGTGACATCAGCGGTCCCATGAACCGTGACCTGCGCCACTTCCTGACGGACAACGTGTCCATGATCTTCCAGGACCCCATCGACTCTCTGAACCCCCGTATGACGGTGGAGGAGATCGTTGCCGAGGGTCTGAAGTACCACGGCATGAAGGACGCTTCCCAGCGCCGTGAGCGTGTGCTGGATATGCTGAACAAGGTGGGTCTCACCCGTGAGCATGCCAGCCGCTATCCCCACGAGTTCTCCGGCGGCCAGCGCCAGCGCATCGGCATTGCCCGCGCACTGGTGGTGAAGCCGAAGCTGATCATCGCCGACGAGCCTGTTTCCGCACTGGACGTATCCGTGCAGGCACAGGTCATCAACCTGCTGAACGATCTGAAGGAAGAGCTGGGCCTGACCATCATCTTCATCGCCCATGACCTGTCCGTGGTGAAGTACTTCTCCACCCGTGTGGCTGTCATGTACTACGGAAAGATCGTGGAGATGGCGCCCTCCGATGAGCTGTACCGCCATCCCCTGCATCCTTACACCAGAGCTCTGCTGTCCGCCGTTCCTCAGCCCGACCCCATCTTTGAGAAGCAGCGCCAGCGTATGCACTACGATCCCAAGGTGGATCACATTGACAGCAACGAAGTGCGCACCATGCGGGAGATCCTGCCGGAGCATTTCGTCTACGCCAATATCCCCGAGTTTGAGCGTTACAAGACCATGCTGTAACGCAAAATCTTGTCACAGGGAGCGGAGAGCCGGATGCTTTGTCCGGCTCTGCTCTGGATTATTTGCAGCAGGAGCTGAGTGATGAAACAGATATTTGACTATGCCATTCAAAACGGAACTGTAGTAGATGGAACCGGCACTGAGCCGTTTCGTGCAACGGTGTATGTCCGGGGAGATCGGATCGCTGCAATATCCAAGGATCCGGGACTTCCCAGCAGAGAGAGTATAGATGCTGCCGGCATGATCGTTGCGCCGGGGTTTATCGATCTCCATACCCACTCCGACGCGGCACCTTATTGTGCGCCGGGGTTTGAAAGTGCTCTGAGCCAGGGAGTCACGCTTCAGGTGGTTGGAAACTGCGGAAACTCATTGGTCCCAAACAATGACCGGATTCACGCAACGATAGGGAAGCGATTCTCTGCCTATTATGTACATCCGCTGAAAACCGGAGAGGAATATCGGGCATTTGATCTTTCCACCTACAGGGATGAGCTGACTGTACAGGGGCTGGCCATCAATATGGCATCTTTGGTGGGACATAACACCGTGCGGAAATATGTTATGAAAAATCCCGGAGAGGCAATGCCGACTGCGGAAGAACTGGATCAAATGTGCGGAATGACCGCTAAAATGCTGGATCAGGGCGCTGCCGGACTTTCTCTTGGATTGACGTATGTGCCCGGAAAATTTTCCCTGACAGAGGAACTGATCGCACTGTCTGCAGAGGCGGCAAAGCGTGACAGAATGGTGGCTGTTCACATGAGAAGCGAGACAGCCCCATACGTTTTTCAGGCATTGGACGAAATGGCTCGTGTAGCAAAGGAAACAGGGGCACATATTCATATTTCCCATCTGAAGGTTATGTATCCTGTCGGCAATGATGATGTGCGCAAGCTGTTGGAGCGCATTGATGATTTGAATGGTCAGGGAATGAGGATCACATGCGATCAGTATCCGTATACAGCCTCCAGCACTTTGATGAATTTGATCCCCCGTTGGGCCAAGTTAAATGGCAATTCTGTTTCCAATTTGCGTGATGACGCGATGTTTGAGCAAATGCAGGCGGACATTGATGCGGAGATCCGTCGCCGCAGAGGAAGTGCGGCCATCTGGATATCCGACACCTTTGGCGCTATGTCGGAGCTGGACGGAAAGACGCTGCAGGAGGCAGCGGATCTGCTGGGCAAGTCACCGGCGGAGGCCTTCCGTGAATTTTTCATTGCCTGCAATGGTCGTGTCAATGCCATTTATCATGCCATGAGCGAGAGCGATGTATTGGAGATCGCGGCGCGGCAGGATATCGCTGTGGGTTCGGACGGCTTTGGCTATGACATCCTTTCCGGAAACGGTATGGCAGGAAAGCCTCACCCCAGAAGTATGGGGACCTTCACACGGTTTCTGCGCCTGAACCGGGAACACGGCCTGATGCCGCTGGAGAAGGCTGTACGCAAAATGACGGGACTGCCTGCGGAGATCCTGGGGATGCGGGAACGCGGACGACTGTCGGAAGGCTGTTTTGCCGACATCACCATTTTTGACCCGGAAAAGGTAAAGGATAACGCTACATATTTTCAGCCTGACCTGCCTTCCGAGGGAATCCGCAATGTGTTTGTAAACGGCTGCCTGGCATACTGTGACGGCAGCTATCCTGAAAAAAGGGCAGGACAGTTCCTGCTTTGCAAATGAGTGGGAGCAATGCTCTGGCGTGTGAGGCACAGTATGAAAAAACCGTTGAATGGTGGAACAGGAGAAATGCATGCTTTCAGAACGATATTTGTTTTCTGATCCCGGCGAGGAAATTTCTTTTGCGATCCCGGCCAGAAACGTTGGCCTGGTGGTCAAAAGTCATGGCAGCAATGTATATGGACGAATTCTTTTGCCTGCCGCACAGAGCCGGGATGAACGCACGCCATTGGTACTGCTGCTTCACGGATATCCCGGTCTTGAGCAGAATATGGATGTGCCGCCGGCGCTGCGCAGAGTGGGTATTGCCACGGCGTATTTTTCATACCGCGGTGTTTGGGGCGGCCATGGAGACTACTGTTTTTCTCACGTGATCGAAGATGTTGCGTCTGTGCTGGAGCATTTGCGCCTGCATGCGGACAAGTATATGATCGATCCGGAAAAAGTGTTTCTGGTGGGTCACAGCATGGGTGGCTTTGCGACGCTGAACGCCATTGCCTGCGGTGCGGCTGTCAAGGGAGCGGTGCTGATCGCTCCCGGAGACATCGGATATATTTACGAGGAAAAACGAAAATTATTTGATCAGCTGATGCTTTCTCAGAAGTATGGATATTTCAGAACACCGTATGATTCTTTTTTAGAGGAAGACGTTGCTGCCCATGCAAAGGAGTGGCGGTTTGACGCACTGGCGGAAAAGATCCCTCAGACCATGCCGCTGCATTTCATCGGCGCTGCCGAAGATGTGGTGGTTCCGCCGGAACAGCACATTAAGCCGATCTTCCGCCTGCTGAAAGAACGGGGGCTGGATGTCACCTATCAGGAGCTGCAGGATGGCCATACCATTCCGTCTTGCAGAATCGCGTTGATAAAGATGATCTATCAGAAGATCGCGCAAATGGCGGAAGGCTGCTGCGGCTGATGGCCGGAGCCCCTCGCGGCGATACGGGAGGTCTTTATGGAAAACCAGATCGATACGAAAAGGAAAGAATTGCTGTTTGGAAATATCAGCCGGCATCGTCAGCTGACATTAAATGCGTGTCAGTATATCTGGGAGAATCCGGAAACGGGATTTCGGGAATGGAAAGCCCACAGGTATCTTTGGGATGCATTTACGGCACTGGGGTATTCCCCAGTGGCGGCAGGGAATATTCCCGGTTTTTATGCGGATATAGATACAGGACGTCCCGGGCCGACAGTCCTTGTGTTCGGTGAACTGGATGCGCTGCTGGTGGAGGGACACCCGGATGCGGACCCTGAGACCGGGGCGGTACATGCCTGCGGTCACTGCTGTCAGGCAGCCGCTCTGCTGGGCCTGGCGGCTGCGCTGAAAGAACCGGGTTCTTTGGAGGGACTCTGCGGAAAGATCCGCCTGACAGCGGTCCCTGCCGAGGAGCTCATTGAGATCGAATATCGGGAGCAGCTGCGCCGCGATGGAATTATCCACTATTACGGTGGCAAGCCGGAGTTTATGTACCGTGGGATGCTGGATGGTGCGGATGTGGCGATGATGTGCCACTCTGCCTCCATCCCCAGTCATGTCGGTGCTATCCGGGGCGGCGGCAATGGATTTATCACCAAACAGATCACCTATATGGGTCGTTCCTCCCACGCGGGAGGGGCTCCTCATGCGGGAGTAAATGCCCTGTATGCCGCCAATCAGGGACTGAATTCCATAAATGCTCTGCGCGAAACCTTTCGGGACAACGCGCATATCAGGGTACACCCCATCATCACCAAAGGCGGCACAGCAGTCAATGCTATCCCGGACTGCGTGACCATGGAATGCTATGTCCGTGGCGCATCTATGGAAGCGATCCGGAGTGCCAATCAAAAGGTAAACCGCGCTTTGGCGGCTTCTGCCGCGGCGTTGGGGGCAGAAGTCATGCTGCAGGACAGGCCGGGTTATTCACCCCGCAGCCGTTCGCTGGCATTTCTGGAGCTGGCACGGGATGCCATGGAGAGTTTTCTTGTGAAAACCAGTTATGGCCCGGATACCTGGAGCGGCGGCAGCACGGACCTGGGAGATGTATCCTGTGTGATGCCGGTTATCCATCCCCTGATTGGCGGCGTAGTTGGCGGTGCTCATGGAGTGGATTACCGGATCGCGGATCCGGAGGCAGCCTGTCTGGATATTGTCAGATTTCATATGTTGGCACTGGAGCTGCTTCTCCGGAACGACGCCCGGCGCTGCTACAGCATCATGGAGGACTATCAGCCGCCGTTCACCGGTATCGGAGAGTATCTTGCTTATACAAATGGATTCATTCTGGATCGGAATGCTGTTCGGTATGATGGGCATGGAAATGTTCTTTTGAATCTGGGTACAGAGGAAAAGACAATATGAACTGCGGCAGCGTGATCGGCTGCCGCAATCGCAATGTTTTTGATGAAGGTGTATTGCAGGCGGAATACCAGGTGCAATATTTGCGTTCTCCGTTATATCACACAAACTGCAAAACAGTCGTTTCCGGGGGGCTGCGGAACGCCGCGGCTGCCGTCGTTAACGCTTTCGTTGCGAATCCCGATTCCCGTGGTATTTCAGCTGCAGCCGGATGTGCTGATCGCGCCGTATCCGTATGTCACCACCCGGCTTGGCCGACAGGTGGCGGTGCATATGCCTGCCCTCGGTGAAACAGTCCTTCTTTTTGGATGATACGTACAGGGACTCTGTACCGCAATTTGCGGTACAGAGTCCCTGTATTCCGTTATGTTGAATTGCACCCCTGGCCTATATATGATTGTTTGTCTGCTGTGGGCAAGGGATGCTGTCACCACAGTCAAACGATCCCAACTGCCGGGGGAACGGAGGAAATAATCCTTGAGACGGCTCCTTTTCTGCAAATATTCGTGGACATCAGTGCTTTTCGGACTTCAGAACGCCGGTGCAAAGCAGTGCACCCACGGCGCCGGTGAGACAGGCACCCAGAATATAGATGATCAGGGCGGGGGAGAGACCGATCAGCGCACAGCCGATACCGAATACGGCGGAAAAGGCGATCAGCAGCGGCTTCTTGCCGAGACGGTCTGCCAGAACGCCGGCGGCAATGGGCGCAATGACGGCTGCTGCATATTGAGCAGACACCAGCATACCCATGCCGGTGGTGCCGACGCCGAAAGCGGCGGCAATGTCAACGATGACCAGCTGCGTGCCGCCCAGAAAGAAGCCGTAGAAAAACATCAGGGCGCAGGCAAGGCAGATCAGCTGTCCGGTGGTTTTCTTCATAGGAATTCTCCTTGTATCGGAAAGGCGGATCAATCCATCCGCATGACATCCAGCGCGGCCTGATACAGTGCGCCGAACTGACGGTACTTACGTTCCAGAGGCTCGTTTTTGACAGGAAGATAGGTCTTTTCGAAGGCAACCGCCTTTTCACAGACGGTTTACCATTGGCAGCGAGGCATCAGCCTTCCCAGTGTGGACCACCTGTGTGCGCTGAGCCATCTGTTTGAAATCCCAATGAATGACATCATTGTACTGACAGATGCACCGGAAAGAAGTCACGCCGCAATGCTTCGCCCTGCTAGACACGGCCTGATGACGGCAAAAAAGCTGATTCTCTTTACAGCGGCATGAATAAGCGAAGGCGGCGGAGTAATTACTCCGCCGCCTTTGATTATATGCTTAGACAGACATTGCTCGGACAAAATCCAAAGTCATCACAGATTGTGCGTAAAAGCAATAGTGCATTTGCAAAGTCATCACAGATTGTGTGATATTAGATCAAAATTGAGCAATAAGTAACAAATAATTAGAGAAAATCTCCTTTGTTGCTCTGAATGTGACCGTGCATTTCTGTTGGAAGACGCAAAAAGAGCCATTATTCATAGGTTCTGATGACTTTCGGATGCCCTCCAGCACAGGAAAGTGATAAACGTAACCGCTCCGTAATTTATATCAGTTCATTAGGATGATTATAATAGCACGAATGCCGGATCTGCACATTTGGTTTCGCATTCTTGCTTCATATCTAAGCGTGTTTGTAGTCCTACTGTTAATTTTATAATAGTGCTGAAGGTTCCGGGGGATCGGAGCAGGATGCCGGGAAGCCGAAGGAAGACACGTTGCAAAGAACCTACTGGGTGTGACATGTAGGAAAGACCTCGGGTGAACATCTCGATGGAACGCATCATAGGAGGAACTGACGCTGGAGACAAGGGGAAGGAAAGGGGATTTTGAAGGATGTACAAAATAACAGGTTTTGGGCTTTCAAAACGGAAAAAACCCTGTACCCATCCAGATGCATCATAACAGGATGGAGCCTTTGGTCGAAATACAATTGCATCAAGATGGAGATTTTCGTCGGGATCCCTTTGTATCAAGGTTGAGCTTTCGGCTGGGTATCATTTGTAGCAGGATTTGAATCGTTGATAGAAGTACTGCGTATCAGGTTAGGATCTTTGATCCGGACTCACTTGTGACAGGTTTCGGGTTGTTGATCGAGGTTCTTGTGTAGCGGGTTGGAGCCTTTGATTGGGTGTCGTTTGCAGCAGGTTCTGGGTTGTTGGTTGAGGTGTAATAAACACAGGAAACGGGTGTTTGAGCCGAGTGTCATTGTAACAACATTGGAGACATTGGTAAAACAGCAGAACCATTTGGGCGCAAGGTTTTTGCATAATATTCATGCTTTATTCGTCACTGCAAAAACTGGCTTGTGTTGAATTGTTGGGAGTGCCAAAAAATAAGTGTAAACATAGGAAAATTTTTTTTGGGGAAAAGAAGCTTGCTATTGCACATCTATTGCACACCGCAGCCGGCAGGGATTGTCCCTGCCGGCTGTTTCCATTTCTCCGGTGTCCGATTCGGACACATCACTTCCGCTTCTGCTCGTACAGATACAGCATCATGGCAAACTCCTTGCGGGTGAGGGGACGATCCAGCATCAGATCGCCGGAGGCGTTTGTCTGCAGGATGCCTGTGCCGGTGATCTGCTCCACAGGTAGGCGTGTCGGGGAAATATCCTACGGTTTCACATTTATTTACAGGAAACGCGTCAAAAGTCTGTCGATAGCGTACATTTTGCTTTGGATAATCTTGCTGTTTGTGTTTAAATGTGTTATCTTTAATATGAAATAGTCCGGATATATTTGCCAGCTACAGCCGGACGTTTCATAGTATCAATTATCCCGGTGTTTTACCGGCGTATATGAAAGGAGAAACCACCATGACCCTGACCATCTGCATCGGAAGTTCCTGTCACCTGAAAGGCTCCAAGCAGGTCGCCAAGACCTTCGAGCGCCTCATCAGCGAGCACAACCTGAAAGACCAGATCAATTTCTACGCCACCTTCTGCATGGGCAACTGCCAGAACGGCATCAGCACCAGTCTGGACGGCGTGGTATACTCCGTTACTCCCGAGACTGCCGAAGCCTTTTTTGAGAAAGAGGTCCTTAGCCGCATCGGCAAGTGAGGATAACCTATGGAAAGCATTCTCCGGCTGAATAAGACAAGTTGTAAAAGCTGCCACAAGTGTATCCGTTACTGCCCTGTGAAGGCCATCCGCTTCTCTGCGGGGCAGGCGCACATTGTGGAAAACGAATGTGTTCTGTGTGGCCGCTGCTTCTCCGTATGTCCCCAGAACGCCAAGCAGATCTCCAGTGATGTGGAGAAGGCCGGTGTTATGTTGATGAGTGGTCCGGTGTATGCCAGCGTTGCGCCCTCCTTTGTAGCTGCCTTCCCCGGTATCGGTATCGATGCATTGGAAGATTCCCTGAAGCAGCTGGGTTTCGCCGGCGCGGAGGAAACCGCCGTCGGTGCCACCATTGTCAAGCGTGAGTATGAGCGGATTCTCCGGGAGGAAACACCCAATGTGCTGCTCTCCTCCTGCTGTACCAGCGTAAATCTTCTGATTCGCAAGCATTATCCCGACGTACTGTTTGCGCTGGCTCCGGTGATGAGCCCTGCGCAGGCACACTGCGCTGATATCAAGCGCCGCCATCCCAACGCCCAGACCATTTTCATTGGCCCCTGCATCGCCAAGAAGGAGGAAGCCATAGAAAACGATCTTATCGATGCGGTTTTGTCCTTTGAGGAGCTGCGTGACTGGCTGAAGGAGAAGAACATCCCTCTCACACCGCGGGCAGATCAGCGCCCCGGCGGCAAGGCCCGTATCTTCCCCACCACCGGCGGCGTATTGGCCACCATGGAGAAGGTTCCCGGCTACACCTATTTGGCGGTGGACGGTATGCCCAACTGTATGGCTGCACTTGAGGAGATCCGCAAAGGACAGCTGCACCATTGCTTTATCGAAATGTCCGCCTGTCAGGGAAGCTGTGCCAACGGGCCTCTGATGCATGCTCCTGCCACCCCGGCCGCCAATACGCTGGAAGTTCTCCGCTATACCTGCGAGGGTGATTTCCCTGTGGAACAGCCTCCTGCAAAGGAATCTCATCTGGTTCTCGCTCCCATCGAACAGACCGCCGTTCAGCCGGCTGAATGGGAGATCGATGAACTGCTGGTGAAGATCCACAAGGAAAAGCCGGAATCCCAGCTCAACTGCGGTACCTGCGGCTACAACACCTGCCGCGAAAGAGCAGCCGCCGTCATTCAGGGCAAGGCGGAGATTTCTATGTGTCTACCTTATATGATGAAAAAGATGGAAGGCTTTTCCGATACCGTTCTGATGAACTCTCCTAACGGCATTCTGGTCCTTAATGACGCGATGGAAGTCCAGAAGATCAACCCGGAAGCGTGCCGTCTGTTGGAAGTGCCCAACGCAACGGATGTTCTGGGTGACCATGTTGCCCCGCTGATGGATCCCTCCATCTTTGAAGCGGCCCGCAGCAACGACGGTAAGCCCATTACCGACACCCATGTCCCGCTGACAGACTTTGGCTGCTATGTGGACCGTATTGTGCTCTACAACAACGATGCTCATCTGTTCATCTGCACGATGCGTGATGTCAGCAAAGAGGTGAAGCGCCAGGCTAAAAAGATGGAAACGCGCATGCAGGCCGTCACCATCGCTGACGATGTGGCTAAAAAGCAGCTGAAGATCGTGCAGGAGATCGCATCCCTGCTGGGTGAGACCGCTGCCGATACGCTGATTGCCGTCGAGCACCTGAAGGAGACGATTTCCGATGATTGAGCGCCTGTATGCAGACATTGGCTACAGAAGTCTGTGCAAGAACGGCGAATTCGTCTGCGGCGACCACATCGAACGGTTGGAACGTCCTGATGGTTCCACTGTTTTGGTGCTGGCTGACGGTTTGGGCAGCGGTGTAAAGGCCTGCATCCTCTCCACCCTGACCTCCACTATCATCTCCCGGATGATTGCAGAGAATCTCCCCATCAGCTACTGCGTCCATGCCATTGCGGAAGCACTGCCTGTCTGCTCCATGCGGAAGCTGGCCTACTCCACATTCACTGTCATCACCATCACGCCTACGGGCATGACCTATGTGATCCAGTATGACAATCCGTCTGTTCTGCTGTTCCGCGATGGAAAGGAAGTCCCATTGTCCTTTGTGCAGATGACAGTGGACGGAAAGACCATTGAATCGGTATCCTTCCAGATGTATAAGGGTGATGTTCTGCTGGCCTACAGCGACGGTGCCGAACACTCCGGCATTGGCCCCAATATGGGGTATTCTCTGGGCTGGAGCCGCAAAAACGTTGCCGAATTCATGGCGCCTCTGTGCTGTGCCGGTTATTCCGCCAAGACCATCAATTCTATTTTCCTGAACGAGTGCGCACGCCGTTATGACGGCAAGCCCGGTGACGATACCACCGCCCTTACCGTCTATATGCGTACCCACGAGCAGGTCAATCTCATGATCGGTCCTCCTGCCAATATGGAGGACAACGAAAAGATGCTTTCCCTGTTCTTTGCACGGACAGGCAAGCATATCGTCTGCGGCGGTACCACGTCCCGCATCACTTCCGAATTTCTGGGCAAGCCCCTGATGGTCTCTCTGGACTATCTGGATGACGACATCCCGCCCACCGGCAGTATCGAGGGTGTGGATCTGGTCACCGAGGGCGTTATTACCATCAACCGCGTCCTGCAGTACGCCAGAGACTATCTGAAAAACAACGATTCCTATGTTACCTGGTGTAACCGCAAAGACGGTGCCTCTCTCATCTCCCGCATGCTGTTTGAGGAGGCCACCAGCATCAATTTCTTCGTGGGCCGCGCAGTAAACCCGGCTCATCAGAATCCTGACCTGCCCATTACCTTCAGCATCAAGATGCAGCTCATCCGTGAGTTGTCCGAGTGCCTGAAGGCTATGGGAAAATCTGTCCGCGTAAACTACTTTTAGGAGGAAGTATGAGAAAGTTTGATACCAGAGTTCAGCACATCAAATATAAGGTGCTGCGTGAAGTTGCCCGTGCCGAGTGGAAGGATCAGCTGGCTGAATCCACCCTCAGTATCCCCAAGATCATCTCTCCCGGACCTGAGTCCACCATGCGCTGCTGCGTCTACAAGGAGCGGGCCATCGTCGGCGAGCGCATCCGTCTGGCCATGGGCGGCGACCGCGAAAATCCCAACTCCATTGAGGTCATCGGCATCGCCTGCGATGAGTGTCCCACCAGCGGCTACGCTGTGACAGAGATCTGCCGCGGCTGTCTGGCTCACCGCTGCGCCGATGTCTGCCCCAAGGGTGCCATCACTTTCGATGATCGCCTCCATCAGGCCATCATCGACAAGACCAAGTGCGTCAACTGCGGCATGTGCGCCAAGGCCTGCCCCTATACCGCTATCGTGAACCGCAAGCGTCCCTGCGAGAATGCCTGTAAGGTCGGCGCTATCAAGGCTGCTCCTACCGGCGAAGCTCAGATCGACAACAACAAGTGCATCAGCTGCGGTGCCTGCAGCTATCAGTGCCCCTTCGGCGCTATTTCTGACAAGTCCTACATCGTGGACGTGATCAAGCTGCTGAAGAACCCCGCCAACAAGGTCTACGCTGTGGTGGCTCCTGCCATCGGCAGCCAGTTCTCCTATGCAAAGCTGGGCCAGGTGGTCAGCGGCATTAAGGCTCTGGGCTTCCACACCGTGGTCGAGGCCGCTCTGGGCGCCGACATCGTGGCATGGGACGAGACTGACGAGCTGCTGGAGAAGGGCTTCCTCACCAGCTCCTGCTGCCCCGCCTTCGTGGAGTATATCGACAAGTTCTTCCCCCAGATGAAGGAGCATGTTTCCCACAATCCCTCTCCCATGGTTGCCATGGGCAAGTACATCAAGTCCAACGAGCCCGACAGCAAGGTCGTCTTCATTGGACCGTGCACCGCCAAGAAGATCGAGTTCATCAAGGAAAAGAACAGCCCCTATGTGGACGGCGTGCTGACCTTCGAGGAGCTGCAGGCTCTGTTTGACAGCCGCGATCTGGAAGTCTCCGCTATGGAAGAGGATGTTCTGGACAACGCCTCCTTCTACGGCCGTATCTTTGCACGTTCCGGCGGCCTGTCCGAGGCTGTGGTTCAGGCTCTGAAGGAAAAGGGCCGTGAAGACGTTCAGGTCAACGCCAGCGTATGCTCCGGCATCGAGGAGTGCCGCATCGCTCTGCTGAAGGCATCCAAGGGGATCGGCAACGCCAACTTCATTGAGGGCATGGCCTGTATCAACGGCTGTATCAATGGCGCAGGCTGTCTGACCCACGGCGAGAAGAACAAGGCCGAGGTGGACAAGTACGGCAGAGAGGCTCTGGAAAAGACCATTTCTGACGCACTCAGCATCCTGAAGTAAGATTAGCAACACCCAAAAGACTGGAGAACTGCAAAGTTCTCCAGTCTTTTCAGGTTTCTGGTCATTTATACTGGTATCTGGAGTTCTGCATCCAGCATCCAGCATATCTGGCGCGAAGGATGGTTATGTATGCAAAGATAGGGAATTTGTGCAAAAACAAAAGTATTTATTCTATTTTATGATTATCAAGACCGTGATACAATGAATTATCAAAAAGAAATATAAGCTCCGGAAGGAAAAACAGAAAGGAAATACAGCGATGAACGAAGTCATCAAACCATGGCATGAGGAGTACGGACAGTCTGTTCGTGACTGGGCGTTGGACATCTGGCGAAATCCGGAAATATCCATGGAGGAATACCGTACCTGCAAATTGACGGCAGCGATCATGAAGCAGCACAGCTTTTCTGCGGAGGTTTTCAACTGCAAAGAGTCTTCCTTGCATCCCAACACCGTGGCGTGCAAACTGGGAAGCACAGCTGGCTGTCGGAGACAATTTGAAGCCGCTGATGCCCGGCGAACTTAAGTGAGGTAGCGCTATGAACAAAAACATTCATGATTGTCTGCGGAAGACGTTCCGCATTGAAGCGGAATGCCTTGCCCATGCGGCAGACTATATCCAGGAAGAAGCTTTCACTCAGGCAGTGGAGCTGCTGGCGGGTGCCGTCCGTATCGGTGCTGCCGGCTGCGGGCATTCCGGCATCGCCTGCCGGCATTTTGCGCACCTGATGTGCTGCATTGAGCGGCCTGCCAGATTCATTTCTCCCGCGGAGGCCATTCACGGTGCAACCGGTTATCTGCAGGAGGGCGACGTGATGGTGTTTGCTTCCCGTGGAGGAAAGACGGCGGAGCTGCTGCCGATTCTGGACATTTGTAAGGCGAAGAAGGTGAAGGTCATCACCGTTACCGAGAACCTGGAATCGCCTCTGGCTAAGGGCGCCGACGTTGTCCTGCGGCAGTACGTCAACCGCGAGACCGATAAGTACAATTCGCAGGGCACCACCAGTACTACCTCGCTTTGCGTTGTCTTCCATGCTCTGCAGGCGGCGTTGATTGAGACCACTGGCTACCGCAATGAGCAGTTTGCCTTGATCCATCCCGGCGGCGCGGTAGGGGAGCGTTTGAATCGCTCCGAGAAATCATTGTGAACAGGGTGTGCATTATGACATGGTATCAGGATGCCTTTGAGGCGCGTACAGAGCGCTATCGTAATCATCAGAGTGATTTCTATATCCATCCGGCATCTGCGTTTATCGAGCCGTTCCGCATTGCGGACGGACTCTGGTATGTGGGTGATCAGAGGGTCTGCATCCATTTGATCGAAACGTCAGAGGGACTGGTTCTGCTGGACAGCGGTTTTTTCCACACCAATCATCTGCTGACAGAAAGTATCCGCAGGCTGGGCTTTGACCCGGCGGATGTGCGGTGGATTCTCCATACCCATGAGCATTTCGACCATTTCGGCGCGGCGGAGGAGTTTCGCGCCCTGTATGGCACGAAATCCGCCATCAGTGCCGTCGGTGCGCAGGAACTGCGTGAGCATCCGGCGCGGGCTCTGATGAATTGGAGCAACTCCGACTATCAGGAAATTCCGGAATTCGACTATGAACTGCAGGACGGAGAGATTTTTGAGTTTGGCGGTGTCAAAATCCTCTGCGTACTCACGCCCGGTCACGCACCCGGCGTCATGAGCTATTTCTTCGAGGTCACTGAAAACGGAGAAAAACATCTGGCCGGATTGTTCGGCGGTGCGGGAACGGGCGCCATCACACTGGACTATATGATGGCGCTGGGTCTGCCGTTGGATATGCCCCAGCGTATGCTGGCTTCTCTGGATAGACTGGAGCAGGAACCCGTGACGATCCATCTGGGCAACCATCCCGAAAACAATCAGACCCTTCAGAAACGAGCCCGCCAGCTGAAAGAGGGCGGTAATCCTTTTGTGGGCGCTGACAGCTGGACGCAGTTTTTGGAAGGAATGCGTACTTCAACGTTGAAGATCATTGCCGACAATGAGAAAAAGCGGCAGGAGTATGGAATGTAACGGGAATAAATGCGAATGCTTGCAATGCACTGTATTTATTCAGGCGTTATCCCTGCAATGACGACTGGGCTCCAGAGATCATCTGATACAGAAAAGACTCCCACGACGAAGAGTATTCGCTGCGGGAGTTCTTTATATGTGTTCAGAAAATGAAATATAATGCCTGAATGGATTGTCCTTTGCCTGCTGTTGTGGTATGATTTGAAATCGACAAAGAAAAAGATTTTTCGGCATGGTCGAAAGACCGTTTCGGAGAGTGGAGGAATGAATCATGGGTGTGTTGGGAACGCTGATCGCGGCCACTGCCATTGCGGGCGTTGGCGGAACCGGACTGGGCGGCTTGATCGGTGCTTTGCTGCAAAAGGACTCCACCCGGACCGTCAGTTTGCTGCTGAGCTTCGCCGGCGGCGTGATGCTGAGCGTTGTCTGCTTTGATCTGATTGTGGAAGCGGTGGAAACGGACGTTGGAGTCATGGTGGTGATCGGTGCGGTCGCGTTTGGCGTGATCATTATTTATTTGCTCAATTACCTGATTGACCGGAATACCAATCCGGAGGTTCCTCATATCGATGAGAACCATCCCAAAACGGCGGACGATCTGGATGAACTGATCCACAGCGACCATTATGAACATCATTTTTCCAAGAATGACAACAGCTTTGCACTGTTCGTGGCCGGTATGGTGATGGCCTGCGCCATTGCGCTGCACAATGTTCCTGAGGGTATGACCATCGGCGCTTCCTATGCCAGCAACGATGGCGTGATGGGTAGCTCTGCGCTGGTGCTTGCGGTTTTGATCGGATTGCACAACATTCCGGAGGGTATGGCGGTTTCCGTTCCTCTTATCAGCGGCGGCATGGGCAAGGGCAAAGCAGTTCTCATGACGGCACTTTCCGGCGCTCCCACCATTATCGGAGCACTGCTGGGCTTCCTGATCGGAGAGATCGGTGCCATGGGTCTGGCACTGAGCCTTGGCTTTGCCAGCGGCGCCATGCTGTATGTGGTCTTCGGTGAGATCCTGCCTCAGGCGATTTTGATGTACCACAGCAAACAGCCGGCCTTTTCCACCATCGTGGGCATTCTTGTGGGCCTGTTTATTATCTACGCCTGAAGCCGTACATGAAGGTATAAGAAGCACCTCATGCTCTGCTGCGCTGCGGCAGAGCATGAGGTGCTTTCGCATCGCTGCCCTGTTGAAAAAGCGGGCGATTTGCGGCATAGTAGAAAACACTTCCAAAGACATGGTACTTGCGGACGGAGAGGATGGATCGACCATGAAGCTATCTCAGATCGAACAGGTGCTGGAAGCGGCGTGCGTAGGAAGTATATCTCAGGCCGCGGAGAATCTGTATATATCACAGCCGACGCTGCCTCTTTCCATCAAGCAGTTGGAGCAGGACGTAGGCGGTGAGATCTTTGCCCACAGCAGGAGCGGCGTGACACTGACGCATTTCGACCAGATGTTTATCAGTCAGGCCCGTTATATCATGAGCGAAGTGGAAACCGCTCCGAAACGGAAACAGGCAGTTTATGCACTTCGGCGACAGTCACTGTGCTATGTGCGATGTGCCTGAGAAACGACTGGCCGCCTTCCAGAAAAAGGGCAAGCCCTTTCCCGGTATGGTTCCGTAGGCTATTATGGTGTCAGCGGTAATATTGAGAAAGCGCCGCAGATTCCCGGGATACAATAAGAAAAAGGAGGCGCTGCAAAATGCAACGCCTCCATGAAATTCCGCAAGAAGTTTATGACTTCCTGCGGAATTTGTCGTTGTTTTAAGTATCTTCCTTTCCACTGCAGATCTCTTTGTACTTGGACGGAGAGACGCCGGCGATGCGGACAAAGTTGCGGTAGAAGGTGGAGATCTCTTCGTAACCCACCATCGAAGCCACCTCCTGCAGGGGCAGCTCCGGGTGGGAGCGGATCAGCGCCTCCGCCTCCAGAATCCGTTTCCGGCTGATGTACTGCTTCAGGGAAAGGCCGGTGAATTGGGGGAAAAGTGTGCAGAATGTAGAGCGTGACAAGGCAAATTGCTTCACAAGTATATCCAGCGTAATATGCTCCATGTAGTGCTGATCGATGTACTCCGTGCAGCGGGTGAGTGTGTTGGCATACGCGGTGGCCTCGTTAAATTCTTCCGCGTTCTGGGGCTGCTGATAGTAGCTCTGAGAGAGTGTGTACAGGATGGCCGAGATCAGGCTGGGCGCGGAACTCATCTCCCGTGGATAGGCGGTCTCCTGCTCCCGCATCAGGCATTCCAGCAGAGCCTGTACATTTTTCCGCTGATCGCTGTCCAGAATGACCCGCCGCTTCACCGGCTGCTCCCGGGTAGCCACAGACTTTTCCTGCAGCATGGACAGGAATTTGTACGCACCGGACTGGGGGAAGCCGGGGCTGAACACATGCTCGTCAAAGGATAGGGAATAGATCTCCGTCTCTGTACTGACAAATACCAGGCGATGGGTGAGGCCGGGGGGAATGATGAACGCGTCGCCCTGTCCGAGAGATACCATCTTGTCGGCGTGATAGTGCTCCATCTCGCCGCGAAGCACATAGCAGATCTGGAAGTAGTCGTGATAGTGCTCTTCCTTTACCTGACTGCTGCCGATCCGGCGCAGATGATAATATCTGTCCTGCACGCCGAAATATCCCAGTGTAATACCCAGTGCCATCACGTTCGCCCTCCTTTCTCACGGGTTGATTTACAGTATAGTACAGATTGTCAGAAGAGAGAAGTCCTTTTTTTCCCTTTTCGGAAGAAATGCACGCCGAAACGGAAGAAATGCAATTTTGTTTTGAAATGGCAGTCGGTACAATGATTCCAAAGGAAGTGACACAAAACGTGTACAAGGAGGCAGTATGATTTCAAGAACTTTGTATGAACAGGCCATCTTTGATGCCATTCGAAAGGGCGCAACGGACATTGCTCCGGATGTGCGGGGGGCATTTGAGCGTGCCATTGCGAAGGAGAGCCGCCCTGCCGCGCGGGAGGGTCTGGAAAAGACCTATGAGAGCATTCAGATGTCTGCCAGACTGGGCAATCCCGCCTGCCCGGATACCGGCTGGCCTATCTTCTATTTCAAGGTGGGCAACGAGTGTCAGCTGGAGGGCGGCTTCATGGCACTGGAGGAGGCTACTCGCTCCGCTGTGCGCCGCGCCACCCGGGAGGGCTATCTGCGGGCGACCATGAAGCATCCTCTCAGCGGCTATGACCCCGGCGATAATGTGGGCAATCATGTTCCCAACTTCACCTATCAGTTCGTACCCGGCGCCGATCTGGAGGTCACCTATGTGGCCAAGGGCGGCGGCAGCGAGTGCTTTGGCGGCACCAGACACCGCGTGGTGGCCTTTGCGGACGGCGTGAAGGGCATTGAGAAGTTTGTCATCGATTCTTTTGTGGAAGCCACTCGTTCCGGCGGCATCTGCCCGCCTAACGTGCTGGGCATCGGCATCGGCGGTACCGCAAACATCGCCGCCAATCTGGCCAAGGAAGCTGCCTGCCTGCGTACGGTGGGTTCCCGCAACCCTGATCCCGAGTTCCGCCGCATTGAAGAGGATCTGTATACCGCCCTCAACAGTCTTGGCGTGGGTATCATGGGCATCGGCGGAGATACCTCCGTGCTGGGCGTCAATGTGGAGTATGCCTACACCCACATTGCCGGTATCTGCGTGGCTATCAGCAGCAACTGTATGGTGGCGCGGCGGGGCAGCTACCGCGTCTGTGCCGACGGCACCGTGCAGGAAATGGCAAGCCCCAACTGGTTTGAAGGGAGATAAGGAATATGGCTACCTATCATTTGACGATTCCTCTGTCTGAACAGGATGTGGAGCAGCTGACCATTGGCGATGTGGTGTATATCACCGGCAAGGCATTTACCTGCCGTTCCCGCTTGCACCGCTGGGTGCTGGAGGAAGGCCACCCTCTTCCTGTGGACACCACAGACCGCAATGTTCTGATTCATGTGGGCCCCATTGTGTTGCCGGAGGGTGATGGATGGAAGCTGATCTCCTTCATGCCCACCTCCAGTATCCGGTTTGAGAAGTGGGGAGCCCGTTCCGTGGACGAGTGGGGTCTGCGGATGATCGTGGGCAAGACCACCATGGGTGAGGAGACTATGGCCATGATGGTGAAGAATAAGTGCGTCCATGTGTCTCCCCAGTGCGTCAGTCCCAACGCATGGGTGGACAGCATCCGTATTGAAGACGTGAAGCTGTTCCATGAGCTGGGCACCATTGAGGCCACCTGGCACATGGATGTCCATGAACTGGGACCTTTTGTGGTGGATATTGACTGCAAAGGCAATAACCTTTACAAGAACCATGAGAGCGAAGTAAATGAACGGCGAGATCAGGCACTGAAGGAGCTTGGCATTGAGCCGGACTTCCAGTACACCAAGCTTTATTAAGGAGATGGCCGCTATGAAAGAATATCGTATCTTATCTCCCTCCGGCATCGTGGGCTACGGGTTTCCGGAGGAATCCTTCCGGGCAGGCGTGGCGCTGAAGCCGGATCTGATCGCCTGTGACGGCGGATCCACAGACCCCGGTCCCTACTATCTGGGCAGCGGAATCCCGTTTACCAATGCCACCGCCGTCAAGCGCGACATGACGCTGATGCTGAAAGCTGCCTGTGAGCTGGGTATCCCTCTGGTGATCGGAACGGCTGGCGGCAGCGGCGCGGATGTCCATGTCAGCCGTGAGGTGGAGATCGTCCGCCAGATCGCAAAGGAGGAGAAACTGTCCTTCAAGATGGCGGTGATCTCGTCCGAGTTTGAAAAGGATATGCTGATTGAGCAGCTCCGTGCCGGAAAGATTGAAAAGCTGGGCCCCGCCCCTGTGGTGACGGAGCAGGACATTCAGGACAGCACCCATATCGTGGCGCAGATGGGCGTCGAGCCTATTATCAAGGCGCTGGACGACGGCGCGCAGGTGATCATCTGCGGCCGCTGCTATGACCCGGCGGCATTTGCCGCACCGGCCATCCGCCTGGGTTACGATCAGGCACTGGCGCTCCATCTGGGCAAGATTCTGGAATGTGCCGCCATCTGTGCAACCCCCGGCAGCGGCTCTGACTGCATGATGGGTTATCTGGGGGAGGACTACTTCTGCGTAGAGCCTCTGAACCCGGAGCGCAAATGCACTACCACCTCTGTTTCCGCCCATACCCTCTATGAGAAGACCAATCCCTACATCCTTCCTGGTCCCGGCGGCCATCTGGATCTTTCCGACTGTGTGTTTACTGCGGAAAGTGACCGGAAGGTGCGGGTCACAGGTTCCCGCTTTGTGCCGGAAACCGTGCCGTCTGTCAAGCTGGAGGGTGCCAAGGTGGCAGGCTTCCGCACCGTTTCCATCTGCGGCAATCGTGACCCGATTTTCATCTCGCAGGTGGATAGCATTCTGGAGAATCTGAAAAAGCGGACGGCGGATAACCTTTCTGCCGATTTTGATTACAATCTGGACTTCATTGTCTACGGTAAGAACGGTGTTATGGGTCAGCTGGAGCCCAACAACCAGATCACATCTCACGAGATCGGCATTGTTCTGGATGTGGTGGCAGATACGCAGGAGCACTCTGCCGCGGTCTGTTCCGTGGCACGCTCCACACTGCTGCACTATGGCTATCCCGGCCGCATTGCCACGGCGGGCAATCTGGCGTTCCCGTTCTCACCGTCGGATATTAAGGTGGGTGCCACCTATGTGTTCAGTGTTTATGCGCTGCTGCGCAGCGAGGATCCGCTGCAGCTGTTCCGGCGCACCTATGAAGAAGTGGGGGAGGGCTGAGTGATGAAACTGAAAGATGTGGCCAGCGTGATCCGCTCCAAAAACGCCGGTCCTTTTGAACTGACGCTGGATGTGCTTCTGAAGGATCAGGAGATGTTTGAAAAGCTCCGGGAAGCCGATGTGATCAATCGGAAGACCATCGCTGGTCTGTATCAGATTCCGGAGGAGGATGTCATCAGCATCGTGTATTTCCCCAATGCCAAGGCCATCAAGGCCACTATCGTCCGCCCTTTGCCCTCCGGCGCACTGGGCGAGCGGGATGTGTACGGTGCCCAGCAGCACGCTCCGCTGGTGAACTTCACCTTTGAACTGTAAGGAGACTGCCATGGATATGGAAAGAGCCCTTTCGGCTGTGGACAAGGACTATATTCTCTCCATTCGCCGTGAGCTGCATATGTATCCCGAGCTTGCCTTCGACCTGCCAAAGACGCTTGCCCTCATTCGCCGTGAGCTGGAAGCTATGGATATCCCTTATACCGAGAAGTACGGCAAAAGCTCCATTGTAGCCTTTATCAACAATGACTGTAAAGGTTTTTCGGTTGCCATACGCGCGGATACAGATGCCTTGCCGCTGACGGAAAAGACAGACCTGCCCTATGCCTCCAGACACCCAGGCATCATGCATGCCTGCGGCCATGATGCCCATACTGCGATGCTTCTGGGTACGGCCAAAGCGCTTAAAAGCGTAGAGGACAAGCTCGCCTGCAGGGTGGTGCTTCTCTTCCAGGCCTGTGAGGAGGGTGAGCTCAGCGGCGCCAAACTCATGGTGGAGGATGGCATTGCGGAGCAGGCAGATGTTTTCCTGGGCATGCACATTGAAAACTGGCTGGACGCCGGTACGGTGGGCATTTGTCCCGGTGTCAGTATGGCGGCGTCCCATCCGCTGCACATTGAGTTCTTCGGCAAGGCGGCCCATGCTTCGCTGCCACAGTCCGGTGTGGATGCACTGGCCATGGCGGTGGAGACCTACAACGGCATTGTCAGCATGAAGGCCACACAGATGAACCCCTTTGAGCAGTACATTTGCTCCGTGGGGATGCTTTCTGCCGGCAGCACAGACAATGTGATTCCGGAGTATGCCCAGCTGAAGGTGTCCCTGCGCACCTACGACACGGCGGTAGAGACATTTATCGTGGACAACATCCGCACATTGGCTGAAAACGCGGCCACCCGGCGCGGAGGCACCATTGCGTTCCATGAGGATACTAAGGCGCTGCCGGTGGTCAATCATCCGGAGGTATCCCAGCGGGTGCTGGCTTCGGCGGCCAAGGTGGTAGGTGAGGATCATGTCGTCACCATGCCGAAAAAGCTCAGCTCGGAGGATTTCTCCTTTTACGCAGCCAAAAAGCCCAGTGCATTCCTGCGTCTGGGTACGCGCAATGCGGCCAAGGGCTGCACAACGCTGCCTCATAACAATGACTTCCTTCTGGACGAGGATGCGTTGGAACTGGGCAGCAGGGTATGTGTTCAGTTTGTGCTGGACAACATGAACGGCATTTCCGTCTGAACCTGGAATCAATCAAAAAGAACCGGGGATTTTGCACCGCGCAAAATCCCCGGTTTGTTTATTGCGATCGAATGATGCATCAAAGCACCCATTGCAGATCAGAACGTTACCTTGCCGGTGAACGATGTGTTTCTTTAATTCTGATTGATACAGGTGGATTTTATATAGAAACAAGTGGCTTTTATGTATTTGACGCAGGTGCGAGTTGTGCTATATTAAGTAGTAATAATATCTGAAATCTCAGGGGGAAACACAATGCGAATCAGCGATATCGATCCCAATTTCCGCCTGTCGGATAAAATCCCGGCGGACACAAAATTCCGGAGCGTATGGGAAGAGCCCTTCCGGATCTATGGCATTGCAGACAACGAAAAGGGCGACTTCTGCCGCCTGCCCCGTGAACTGCTGCCACAGTGCAGTGCAGGCATTCAGCGGCTGGCGGAATATCTGGCGGGAGCATGCGTCCGGTTTACTACCGATGCGGATAGTTTGTCCGTGATATGGGAGCTGGTGACCTCTGCCAATATGTCACACTTTGCGCCCTGTGGTAAAAACGGCATGGAGCTGTTTGAAGAGACCGAACAGGGAACCCACCATGTGTCCAACCTGCTTCCGGCGCTGGAGGACGGCGGTGCCTGCCGCATCCAGCAGAGCAGCTTTGTGCGTCTGCCGGGCGGCCTGCGCAGCTATGTGCTGTATCTCCCGCTGTATAACGGACTGAGGACCCTGATGCTGGGACTGCCGCCTCAGGCGCAGCTTCTGCCGGGACGTACGCCGCGGACAGAGAAACCAGTGGTGTTTTACGGTTCCTCCGTGACACAGGGCGCCTGTGCATCCAAGGCAGGTTCCTGCTACACCACGCTTCTGGCCCGGCGGCTGGATGCTGCGCAGATCAATCTGGGCTTTTCCGGCAACGCCAAGGGTGAGGAAGTCGTTGCGCGGTACATCTCATCTCTGGATATGAGCCTGTTTGTCTACGATTATGACTACAACGCTCCCAGTGTGGAGCATCTGCAGGCCACACACGAGCCTTTCTTCCGCATCATTCGTGAGGCACAGCCTAAATTGCCGATCGTGATGGTGTCCCGCACCGGCGGAGGCAAGCGGAGCGCCGACATGGATGCACGCCGTGAGGTGATCCTGAAAACGTATCACAACGCGCTGGAGGCGGGAGACCGGAAGGTCTGGTTTGCCAACGGAGCGGATCTGCTGGGCGATACAGATCTGGATTTGTGCAGCGTGGACGGAGCACATCCCACCGATATAGGCTTCCTGCGGATGGCAGACGGACTGGAACCGCTGCTGCGGAAGATTCTGTACGACATTTGATGTCGGGAGGATATATACTGTGAAGATCATCGACAAATCTTTATATACCTTCTCCGGGGACAATCCGCCCTTCTGCAGCGCACAGCCCGGCGAGGTGCTGCTGTTCCGCACCATGGACTGCTACAGCGGACAGCTGACTTCCGAAGACCAGAAGCTGGAGGGGCTGGATCTCACCAAGTGCAATCCCGCTGCCGGCCCTGTGTTTGTGGAGGGCGCAGAACCCGGCGACGTGCTGGTGGTGGATGTGCTGGACATCACCGTGGCAGATGTGGGCTGTACCCGCACCTCCGGTAAGTCCGGTCCTCTCCGCGACGTCACCGAGGAGCGTAACCGCATCCTGCACATTGTGGACGGCTGCGTGCAGTTCAACGATATCCGCTGGCCCATCAACCCTATGGTGGGTGTCATGGGTACGGCGCCTGCCGGTGATTCGGTGGCCACCGGCTATGCAGGTAGCCACGGCGGCAACATGGACAGCAAGAAGATCGCCAAGGGCGCCAGAGTGTATTTCCCTGTTCAGGTGTCCGGCGCTCTGCTGCAGATGGGTGACATCCATGCCACCATGGGTGACGGCGAGATCTGCGGTGCCGGCGTGGAGACCGCCGGTGAGATTCTGGTGCGGATCTCCCTCATTAAGAACTTTACTTTGAATTGGCCTGTCACTGAGACTGGGAACAACTGGTATGTTAATGCCACGGGCAAGGACTATGACGAATCCCTGATTCTGGCCAGCAAGGAGCTGTGCCGTCTGATGGAGCCGGCATACGGCTGGGACGCCACCGATATCTTCATCTACCTGTCCCTGCAGGGCGATGTGGAGATCAATCAGGCATGCCGTCCCCTGAGTACCCCCATGGTCAATGTCCGCGTGGGCATCCCCAAGACTGCCGGAAAGAAGCCGCTGATCGGCTGAGCGGTATGCCGTCAAATACGACGATAAGGGCAATGCCATCCTGAATCTGGGCGGCGGGGAAATCGGCATCTGACCATCATACATAAAATCGCTCCCTCTGCCATTTGTACCGGCGGAGGGAGCGATTTTGTCATGCTTCTGCGTTGGGACCGTGCTGTTTCATATATTCCAGCGGTGTACAGCCTCTGGCTCCTTTGAACACCTTGGAAAAATAGTAGGGGTTGCTGAAGCCGCATTTGGCGGATATCTCGGATATGGACAGATCTTGCTGTTTCATAATGGTTTCGGCCCGCAGCAGCCGCAGGTTGTTGAGATATTCCGAAAAACGGCTGTTCGTCTTTTTGACAAACAGTGTCGAAAGATATTTCTTACTGTAGAAGAACATGTCGGCCACCTTGGCAAGAGACAGATCGGGATCGGCATAGTTGCTGTGGATATAGCTGATGATCTTTTCAAAACGATCACTGTTCTGCGCCTCAGTGTTGGCAGGGGTGTTGATGTATGACAGGGAGTACAGCAGCACGCTTTCTGTCAGTGCTGCAGCGTTGAAATCGTTGACTCTTCGGATGGAGTCCATCCAGAATTCCAGAAGATGTCCCATGTCCGGGAATACACAGCTTTCCCGTGAGATGCGGAATCGCTTCATCAGAAAAGCAGCGTCTGTTCCGTTATAGGATACGTAGAGATAGGTGAAGGTACTGTCACCCTCCAGTGTATAGAGCTGCTGTGGGAAGGTGACAAAGACGGTTCCGGGCGTAATGGTATACTCGCGGCCTTCCGTTTTCAGTTTAGCGCTGCCCTTGAACGCCAGATGGAAATGATAGTTGCTGTGGACAAACGGCTGGCGAAGCCGCTTGTAGCTGGCCTCGTATACGAAATGATGAAATGTCAGTCCCCGATCGTTTTCCTCTGAGGGGAGAAACCTGCAAATATCATCCATTGCCATGCGGACCACCTCCTGCGGATGAGTATACTGTGCTTTTGGCTAAAAAGCAAGAACAGGCGGCTTTTTTACTGGTAAATCTGGCTTTTTTTCATTTTCCGCCCGATGGGTCTATGATACACTGGAAACAGATAATACATCTGTCCGTACATACGACCATTGTGAAGAAGGAGAGGTTTTATGGAGAAGATTCGTGTAGGTATCGTAGGCCTGGGAGCCAGAGGCCGCGCCATGCTGCGGCTGGCGTCCCAGTTCGACTGTGTGGATATCGCAGCCGGCTGTGATATCCGTGTCCACAACTGGTTTGAGAAGCAGTGGCGTGCTCCCGCATCCTTTGCAGAGCTGTTCCCTGAGGCAAAATTCTTTGAAGATTATGACGAGATGCTGGACAAGGGCGGTCTGGATCTGGTGATCGTGGAGACTGGTGCGGATATCCACGCGGAGTTCTGCGCCAAGGCTCTGGAGAAGGACATCAACGTCCTGTCTGATATCCCCAGCGTCGCCAGTCTGAAAGAGGCGGAACTGCTGTGGAAGGCTGCCCAGAAGTCCAAGGCCATCCTGTCCACCGGTGCGAACCCCAATGAGCAGCGGTTCTCTGTTCTGCTGCAGGACTTTTACAAGAAGGGTCTGCTGGGCAAGCCCTACTGCATGGAGGCCGAGTATATCCACTGGTTTATGCCCGGCGGTGAGGAGCAGATCCATTACAATGAAAACGGTGACTGGCGCAAGCTGCTGATCCCCATCCGTTACTGTACCCACTCCCTTGGCCCCCTGCTGACCATTCTGGACGAGGAGCTGCGTAAGGTAAGTTGCTTCGGTACCGGCATGCATGCCGATGAGGAATATCGTGCAAAGAAGGACGACATGATGTGCGCCCAGTTCCAGACAGACTCCGGCGTTGTGGTGCGCCTCATGCGCAATGGTCGCTGCCGTGCCGATATCGGCCATCACAACTATCGTGTCTTCGGCACCGAGGGCTACATGGAGCGCATTGACCGTTTTGGCAAGCCTGTCATCCGCTACAACTCCCATAAGGAGCTGGATACGTCTCTCAAGGAGATTGAAGGCAAGTTCATGCCTCCCGCCTATGAGAAGAATCCCAATGCCACCGGTCACGGCGGCATGGACTACGCCATGTTGGATCATGTCTTCAAGGCCATCCTAAACGGTGAGCCCGCTCCCATTCCCCTGAAGGCCGGCCTGGCCATGACCCTGCCCGGCATCTACGCCGAGGAATCCGCCAAGCGCGGCGGCGAGGTACTGCGTATGCGCTATCCCTGGGACGACGACTGGACCACGGAGATCATCTGATGACCCGACTCCCGCGATGGACGCTTTTCGTCGCGGGAGTCCTTTCCATATCAAAAAACGAGGAGAAGATGTTATGAAACCTAAGATCAGAGCACCGTATTTTGAGATCGGCACCAAGAACTACATCTATGGCGACAAGGTTCTGGAATACGCCATCGCCGCCGACAAGGCTGCAGAGAAGTACGATATTGACGTGCTGTTCATCTGCCCCGCTGTGGAGATCCGTCAGGTGGCACAGAACACCAAAAACCTCATCATTCTGGCACCCTACATGGACACCCTCCGCCCCGGCCGTGGCATGGCAGATGTGCTGCCCGAGGGTCTGAAGGCCGCCGGCGCACAGGGCGTAGTCATCAACCACTGCGAGAAGCCCATGAGCCTGCCCCAGATGAAGGCCACCATCGACCGTGCCCGTGAGCTGGACTTCCTGGTGTTCGCCTGCGCCGACACTCTGGACGAGGCCAAGGCCATCGCCAACCTGCATCCCGACATCATCAATCCCGAGCCCTCCGCCATCATCGGCGGCGGCAACGGCGTCAGCCCCATGGCTTATGTGAAGGATTCCATCCGGGTCATCAAGGAGATCGACCCCGATATTATGGTGGAGCAGGCAGCCGGCATCACCAACGGCCAGCAGGTCTATGACTTCATCATGGCCGGCAGCGAAGCGGCAGGCGCAGCCTCCGGCATCATGAACGCCGCCGATCCCATCGCCATGATCGACGAGATGATCGCCGCCACCCGCCGTGCCGCGGACGATCTCAAGAAGCAGAACGCATAATCGACATAACAGGAGGAAATACAAATGGAATTCAAGGTTTTTCAGAAGGAAATCGAACTGCAGTCCCGGGGCTGGATCCCCACCTTCCATGACATCTCCAAGGAGATCATGGAGATCGTGAAGGTCTCTGGCGTGAAGAACGGCACCTGCTGCATCGCATCCCACCACACCACCTGCTCCGTGATGATCCAGGAGTGCTCCCACGACATCGACACCTTCGATCTGGAGTACCTGCAGCACGACCTGCTGGACATCATGCGCAAGCTGATCCCCGACTACACCGACGAGGGCGACTACCGTCATCCCGGCCCCATCCATGCCCAGTTCGGCCGCTATGTGAAGGAGCCCGGCAACTATACCAGCATGAATACCGACGGCCACCTGCGCTCTGTCTTCTTCGGCCGCAGCGAGACCATGACCATCAAGGACGGCAAGCTGGACGGCGGCGAGTTCGCCCACATCTACTTCATCGACTGGGATCATGTCCGCGCCCGCCACAGACAGGTGAACGTCACCGTCATGGGCACCACCGAGGATGTGGAGAGCCGCAAGTGGAACAACGGCGAAGTGGTCAACACCCTGCGCAAGTTCACCGAGGAAGAGACCGCTTACGACGAGCGCTTTGACCTGCAGCTCAAGCGCTGAGAAAGGAATCAGAACATGGTTTACAGAGAAGCTTTTCAGGTGCAGTCCAATCACCGGGCCGTCACCTTCCATGATGTCACCGCACAGGTGAAGGAGATCGCTGCCAAGGCCAATATCCAGAACGGCATCGTGGTGGTGTACTCCCATCACACCACCTGCTCCGTCATCACCCAGGAGTGCGCCTTCGACATGTCCATGACTGGCCTTGAGACCCTGCAGCAGGATCTGGTGAACTGCTTTGAGCAGTGGATTCCCACCCAGCGCAGCGAGGGCATGTACCTGCATCCCAGGCAGAAGGCACTGGACTTCGCCGAGGAGCACGGCGAGGACAACTTCGGATGCCACAACACCGACGCACACCTGCGCTCATCTATCATCGGCCGCAACGTCACCATCGTCACCGCCGACGGCGAGATGGATCTGGGCGAGTTCGGCCGCATCCACTTCATCGACTGGGATCAGACCCGTGCCCGCAAGCGCACGGTGCAGGTCATGGTCATCGGCGAATAAGAGGGCAGCGCCATGAAAGCCATAGTCAACACCAAGCTGGTGATGGAGGACGGCATCATCTGGGATGGCGCTCTCACCTATGAAAACGGCCGCATCGTGGAGGTGGGCACGGCAGAGTCCGTCACCATCCCCGCCGGCGCGGAGATCATCGACGCACAGGGGCTGTACACAGCCCCCGGCCTCATCGACATTCACAACCACGGCTCTGCCGACGACCTGTTCTGCGACGAGCCGATGAAATGCTCCGAGCATTTCATCGTTCACGGCCAGACCACGGTGCTGCCCACCTTCTATCACGATCTGGATCTGAACCGGATGCTGGACGGTGCGGCAAAGATCCGCGAGGCATCCAAGTCCGGCGCAGGCCGCATCATGGACGGCCTCTACATGGAAGGCCCCTACATGAGCGGCACCGGCAGCAACCAGAAGTATATCAAGTGGATCCCCGGCGAGA
>SVLJ01000035.1 GCA_015067995.1 Oscillospiraceae bacterium | reverse complement strand
ATGGCCAACGCCGGCGAGCTGTGCGAGAAGTGGGAAATGATCGCTCTGGATCACTGGCGCTTCACCCTGAAGAAGGGCATCAAGTTCCACGACGGCACTATCCTGAACACCGATGACGTCAAGTTCACCTTCGACCGCGCCGCCCAGAACTCCATCACCTCCGGCTACATGGCTCAGATCAAGGAGTTCATCAAGGTGGACGACCTGACCTTCGAGCTGAAGCTGGTCACCGGCAACGTTGACTACAACTACGCCATGGCTGCCAACTCCCTGGCCATCCTGTCCAAGGAAGCTTTCGAGACCATGCCCGAGGATAAGGCCGTTGCCATCGGCACCGGCGCATGGAAGCTGGAAGAGTATGTTCCCAGCGACTATGTCTCTCTGGTTCGCTTTGACGAGTGCACCCTGTACCCCGTGCCCAACACCAAGCGTCTGGTCTTCAAGATGATCCCCGAGGCCACCTCCCGCATGATCGCTCTGGAGAACGGCGAGGTTGACATCGCTCTGGGTATCGGCACCTCCGACTTCGGCCGTCTGGCTGAGAACTCCAAGCTGGAGATGATCTCCACCGCCGGCCGCACCCAGCACTACATCGGCTTCAACATGCAGTCCCCCAACAAGATCATCACCGACAAGCGCTTCCGTGAGGCTTTCGCCTGCGGTATCGACAAGGAAGAGCTGGTCATCGCCGCATGGGACGGCTATGCTCAGGTTTCCACCGGCATTATGTGCCGCGACATGGGCTACTACTCTGATATCGAAGGCATCCCCTATGACGAGGCCAAGGCCAAGAAGCTGTTCGACGAGTGCGGCGCCACCGGCAAGACCTTCAAGGTTATCTGCTCCAACACCGCCGTCCGCGAGAAGCTCTCCACCAACCTGCAGTCCCAGCTGAAGAAGTACGGCATCACTCTGGAAGTCGAGATCCTGCAGAGCTCCGCCGTTACCGAGAAGCTGAAGGCCGATCCCAAGACCTCCGGCTATGAGATCGCCATCATGAGCTGGTCTCCCGGCATGAACGCTGACTACATGTTCCGCAACACCCTGAACTCCAAGGGCGGCAGCAACCGCGTGTGGCTGGCCAACGCCGAGGTGGACGAACTGATGGATAAGGCCGTTGCCGAGACCGACACCGCCAAGCGTGCCCAGATGTACACCGATCTGCAGAACCTGCTGGTCTGCGACATCATCCCCTGGATCCCCATCGCTCAGCCCACCGTGGCCATGGGCGTCGCCAAGGGCGTTACCGGTGCTCTGCTGCATCCCGCTGACGTGCATCAGGTCCGCTTCGCCGAGAAGCTGGTCGGCTAAGCATTCCGACAACGACCCCGCACAAGTAAATCCGTATCCCCCGGCCCGACCGGGCCGGGGGGATCATTTTTTACTCGTCTGAGGAGGGACACAATGATCCGCTATATCGCAAAGCGTGTTCTCATGATGATCCCCGTCCTGCTGGCCGTTTCCTTCGTTGTGTACTTCCTGATGGATCTGGCTCCCGGCGATCTGGTAGACTCCATGAACACCATGGATATGACTCCGGAGCAGATTGAGGAGCTGCGAAAGCAGTACGGTCTGGACGGCAACGTCTTTGAACGCTATATCCGTTACATCGGCAACCTAATCAAAGGCGATCTGGGCTTTTCACACACCATGAACATGCCCGTGTTTGACGCCTTCATGCAGCGTTTTCCCGCGACCTTAAAGCTGGCACTGGCCAGTATCGCGGTGGCATTGCTCATCGCCATCCCTCTGGGTATCGCCGCCGCCACCCATCACCGCTCCCTCATTGACGGTGTCAGCATGGTGGGCGGCCTGCTGGGTCTCTCCATGCCCAACTTCTGGGTGGGCCTGCTGCTGATCCTGCTGTTCTCCTCCAAACTGGGCTGGCTGCCTTCCACCGGCAGCGACACCTGGCTGCACCTGATCATGCCGGCCATCACCGTGGGCACCAGCCAGGCCGGTACCCTGACCCGCATCACCCGCTCCTCCATGCTGGACGTGATCCGTGCCGACTACCTGCGCACCGCCCGTGCCAAGGGCGTGCCGGAAAAGCAGGTCATCCGCAAGCATGCACTGAAAAACGCGCTGATCCCCATCATCACCGTGTTTGGCTCCACCCTGGGCAACGCGCTGGGCGGAGCCGTCACCACCGAGACCATCTTCGCATGGCCCGGCGTCGGCCGTCTCACCGTCAACGCCGTCAACAGCCGCGACATGGCACTGGCCACCGGCTGCATCATCCTGTTTACCGTGTTCCTGAACATTTCCATCCTGCTGGTGGATATCGCCTATGCCTTTGTGGATCCCCGCATCAAGGCACAGTATTCAAAGTGAGGTGGGAAAGATGGCAAAAAACATAAAACTGAACAAAGCCCCCAACGAAGTGAAGAAAAGAGGCATGTGGAGCGAGCTGTGGCACAACTACAAGAAGAACCCCAGTGCCATGCTGGGTCTGGTGGTCATCGGCATCATCATCATTCTGGCCATCTGGGCACAGTTCGCTTACGACTATGATACCGATATCGTGGAGCAGCACATCAAGGAGCGCTTTCAGGAGCCCAACGCCGAGCATCTGCTGGGCACTGACCAGTACGGCCGCGACATGCTGACCCGCATTCTCTACGGTGCCAAGTACTCCCTGTCCGTGGGCATCGTGTCCATGGCCATCGCCTGTACCGTGGGCTCCACGCTGGGACTCATCGCAGGCTATTACGGAGGCTGGGTGGAAAACATCATCCTGCGCACCTGCGAGGTATTCGTAGGTATTCCCACCATTCTGCTGGGCGTGGCTATCATGACCGCCTTCGGCCAGAGTCTGGGCGTGCTGATGTGGGCCATCGGTCTGGTATACGTCCCCCTGTTCGCCAGAACCGCCCGTGCGGCCGTTCTGCCGGTGCGCAGTGAGGAATACATCGAGGCTGCCCGCATGGCCGGCGTCAGCGACATGGGCATCATCTTCAAGCATATTCTGCCCAACTCCCTGTCTCCTATCATCGTCCGGACCACCATGGGCGTGGCCAGCGGCATTCTCTCCGCGTCCAGCCTGAGCTTCCTTGGCATGGGCGTGCCGGTGCCCGCTCCCGAGTGGGGCGCCATGCTCTCCAACGGTCGTGAGTTCATCCGCGACCACAGCTATCTGACCCTGTTCCCGGGCCTTGCCATTATGATCACCGTGCTGGCCTTCAATCTGGTGGGCGACGGTCTGCGCGATGCGCTGGATCCCAAGCTGAAGAGAAAGGGGTAAACGGGTATGCATGAAAAAGATTTGGTACTGGATCTGCAGAACCTGCGGATTCGGTTTGAGACCGATGACGGCACCGTTTACGCCGTGAACGGCATCGACCTGCAGCTGGAGCGCGGCAAGGCCATCGGCCTGGTAGGCGAGACCGGCGCAGGCAAGACCACCACCGCTCTGTCCATGCTGCGGCTGGTACCCACACCCCCCGGCATCGTGGAGTGCGACAAGCTGGCTCTCAATGGTCAGGACGTCCTCACCATGACGGACAAGGAGCTGGAAAAAATCCGCGGCAAGGACATCTCCATGATCTTCCAGGATCCCATGACCGCTCTGAACCCCGTATTCACCGTGGGCGATCAGATCGCGGAGTCCATCCATCTGCACGAAAACTGCAACATGATCGAGGCACAGCGCCGTGCCATCGACATGCTGGAGCTGGTGGGTATCCCCGGCGAGCGTGCCGGTGAGTATCCCCATCAGTTTTCCGGTGGCATGAAGCAGCGCGTGGTCATTGCCATTGCTCTGGCATGTCATCCCCAGCTGCTCATCGCGGACGAACCCACCACCGCTCTGGACGTGACCATTCAGGCACAGGTGCTGGATCTGATGAAGAATCTGCGCACCAAATATCAGACCTCCCTCATCATGATCACCCACGATCTGGGTATCGTGGCCGATACCTGCGACGAGGTGGCCGTTATGTACGCCGGCAGCATCGTGGAAAAGGGCACACTGGAAGATGTGTTCCTCCGCACCAAGCATCCCTACACCGAGGGTCTGTTCAACTCCCTGCCCAACATCAATGACCGCAAGGCCATGCTGACCCCCATTCAGGGTTTGATGCCCGATCCTACCAACCTGCCGGAAGGCTGCCCCTTCCATCCTCGCTGCCCCTACGCCGGCGAAGACTGCCGGAAGCCCCAGACCACCCGGAAGTTCTCCGATACGCATTTCGTTCGGTGCGGCGCTTATGACCGGCCCGGCTTCCACATTGCCCGGAAGGAGGAGTATTAAGCCATGGCTGAGAATATCTTAGAGGTCAAAAATCTGACCAAGCATTTCGCCACCAAGCGCGGTATGCTCCACGCCGTGGACGATATCAGCTTCACCATCGAAAGGGGCAAGACCCTGGGTCTGGTGGGTGAGTCCGGCTGCGGCAAGTCCACTACCGGACGCACCATCCTGCGCCTCATCGAGCCCACCTCCGGCGAGATCATCTTCCAGGGGCAGGACGTCAACAAGATGAACAAGAAGGGTCTGCGCCATGTCCGCAAGGATATGCAGCTGATCTTCCAGGATCCCTACTCCTCTCTGGACCCCAGAAAAACCGTCAACCAACTGATTAGTGAGCCCATCATCGCCAATAAGCTCTTCAAGACCAAGGAAGAAGTGGAGGCCCGTGTGGCAGAGCTGATGGGTCTGGTTGGACTGGCGCCCCGCCTGTTCAACACCTATCCCCATGAGCTGGACGGTGGACGCCGGCAGCGCATCGGCATTGCCCGTGCACTGGCCACCGATCCCAAGTTCATCATCTGTGACGAGCCGGTCTCCGCACTGGACGTGTCCATTCAGGCACAGATTCTGAATCTGCTGAAGGAACTGCAGCGGGATCTGGGACTATCCTTTATCTTCATCACCCACGACCTCTCCGTGGTGAATCACTTCTCCGACGAGATCGCCGTTATGTATCTGGGCAAGATCGTTGAGAAGGCACCCACCGAGGAGCTGTTCAATAACCCCATGCATCCCTACACCCAGGCGCTGCTGTCCGCCATTCCTGTGTCTGATCTGCGAGCCAAGAAAGAGCGCATCATCATTAAGGGCGAGATCACCTCTCCCATCAATCCCCCGGCTGAGTGCCGCTTCTTCAAGCGCTGCAACTACGCCTGTGACAAGTGCAAGTCCGTTCCGCAGCTGAACGAGGTCAAGCCCGGTCACTTTGTTGCCTGCCACAGGCTGGGTGAATTCTAACCAAAACTCTTCATTTCTCCCTGATGAAGCGAAGCTGCCGCGGAAACTGTGTCTGCGGCAGCTTCGCTTTTATTGAAAATGATTGACCTTTTCCATTTTATGGAGTACAATAATTTTGCTTTTTGTGCGCACCGAGCGGACATTTTGTTGAAAACTACCATTCTGTCTACAAACACATCAGGATACCCAAGGAGGATCTGTGCATGAAAGAACGTATCCGCAGCATCATCGAGCAGGCTGCGCAGCAGGGCACCGGACTGCTGGGCGTAGGCTTCAAGGATCTTACCACCGGCGAGGAAGTCTACCTCAACGGCGACACCGCCTTTCCTACAGCCAGCGTCTTCAAGATCTTCGTGCTGTGCGAGCTGTTCCGCCGGGAGAAGGAAGGCACCTTTTCCTTCGATCAGCAGCACACGCTGCTGAACTCCGAAAAGAGCATCGGCAGCGGTACTCTGGAGAAGGCCGAGGAAGGCACCGTCTATTCCATGATGGACTATACCATGCTGATGATGACCATCTCCGACAACACCGCCTCGGACTATCTGTTCGGCGTCACCGGAGCGGATCGCATCCGCCAGAACATCATTGAACCGCTGGCGCTCGCCAACACCAAGATCGAACTCAACTGCGCCCAGCTGCTGACCTATAACTATGATGTGACCATCGAGGAATACCGGAAGATCGTGGATGCGGAAAACGGGCGCTTCCACCGCCGCAACAGCTCCTACTTCCTCTGTCAGGAGGAGAAGAACAACCAGTCCTCTCCCCGTGACATGGTGAAGCTGCTGAGCCTGATGTACGAGGGCAAACTCATCGACAGTCAGCGTGACCGGAAGATGATCGACATCATGCTCCAGTGCCAGACCAACGCGCGGATCCCGGCCAAGCTGCCGGAGGGCACGCCGGTGGCCCACAAGACCGGTTCCATCGACCATGTGACCAACGACTGCGGCATCGTTTTCACCGGCTGCGGCGACTATGTGCTGACTCTGTTCTACAACGGCAACCGCGGTTCCGAGGAGGAGTACGAGGGCACCGAGTGGGGAACTGTGGGCAACCGCATCCTCGCCCAGCTCTCCGCTGACATCTACAACGCTTACACCCAAAGCAAGTAATCATCAGGAGGAATTGCATATGCGTATCGACGGACTGGAACTCTATCTGGTAGAAAACGCTTTCTATAAGCCCTGGCGCACCGCCTACGGCTCTGACCCCGGCAACAGTGTTGTCATCGCCCGGATGGTTTCCGGTGAGTATGAGGGCTGGAGCGAAGCCAGTCCCCTGCCCGATCCCAACTACAGCTATGAGTACGGTGCAGGCGCCTTCCTGATCGCCAAGAAATTCCTGGCTCCGCTGGTGGTGGGCGAGGAATTCTCCACCGCCCGCGAACTGAACGATGCCATGCGCCATGTGAAGGGGAATCCCTTTGCAAAGGCTGCAGTGGAAATGGCCTGGTGGTCTCTGAAGGCCGATATGGAGAGCAAGACGCTGGGTACCCTGCTGGGCGCCGAAAAGACTCAGGTGGACGTTGGCGACGGCTGGGGCATTGAGGACAGCATCGACAAGCTGGTGGCCAACGTAGGCAAGAGTTTTGACGAGGGCTACACCCGCGTCAAGCTGAAGATCGGCCCCGGCTGGGACGAGAAGGTGCTGGAAGCCGTCCGCTCCGAGTTCCCCAATCAGACCATCCATGTGGACGGCAACTCCGCCTACCGCTACAGTGAGCACGCCGACATGCTGAAGCGTTTGGACCGCTTCCATCTGGCCATGATCGAGCAGCCCTTCCAGGTGGGCGATATCTACTTCCACGCCAAGCTGCAATCGCAGATGGACACTCCCATCTGTCTGGACGAGACCATCACTGAGCCGTGGCAGGCTGAGGTTGCCGCCGAGATGAAGGCCTGCAAGTACATCAACATCAAGCCTGCACGCGTCGGCGGTCTGCAGAATTCTCTGGACATCAACGAGATCTGCCGTCAGGCCGGCATCGGCTGCTGGGTGGGCGGCATGATGGAAAGCGACAT
>SVLJ01000018.1 GCA_015067995.1 Oscillospiraceae bacterium | reverse complement strand
CAGCATCGCGCTGGGGAAGACAGACATCGCCTTCACCACCGCCAAGGTACAGACCGACGAGATCGTGGCCACCCGGTTTCTGGCAGACCCCATGACGATCATCTGCGCAGCGGATTCTCCCTATCCGGACACGGTAACGCTGGAGCAGCTGCCGCCGGAGGAAGAGGTCTATGTGATGTGGTGCGCCGAGAATGAGTATTGGCATCAGTCCACCTTCGGTGCGGATCCTCCCTCCTATCTGTGTCTGGAGCTGATGGGACAGATCCCCTTCTTTGTTGCACGGCCCAACAAGTGGGCCATTGTACCGCAAAGTGTGGCGGACAGTCTGGCCGATATGCCGGGCATCCGCCAGTGCAGGCCCTCCTTTCCCATCCCTGATCGGACAGTATACATCCTCCGCAACCGGGGCAACGCAGAAACAGTCAACATCCACTGCTTTCTGGAGACTCTTCGGGAGGTTCTGGCGGAAAACGGCACACAGGGACTGGTGCTGTGATACACAAAAAACGCATCCGACGAACGGTTGATCGTCGGATGCGTTTTTGCTTATTCCTCTGTCAGGGGATTGATCTTCTTTTTCAGAATGCGGCGCAGGAACACGATGGACAGCACCACCGAGGCCACCTCCGCAATGGGGAAGGACAGCCACACCAGATCCAGCACGCCGGTACGGCTCAGCAGCCATGCCACCGGCAGCAGCACCACCAGCTGACGGGTGACGGAGTTGATCATGCTGTACACAGCGCTGCCCAGCGCCTGGAACATGGAGCCGCAGACGATGCAGAAGGCAGCGGGAACAAAGCTGATGCTGATGATCCGCAGGGCGGGGATGCCCAATGCCAGCATATCGGCAGAGGGGTCAAAAAGCTGCAGCAATGTACCGGGCACAAGCTGGAACAGCATCACACCCACCGCCATGATGCACATGGCGTACAGGATGGCGCGGCACAGCGCCTCCTTGATGCGGTCGGCACGGCGGGCGCCGTAGTTATAGGCGATGATGGGCACAAGGCCGTTGTTCAGGCCAAACACCGGCATGAAAATAAAGCTCTGGAGCTTGAAGTACGCGCCGAACACGGCCGCCGCCGTGGTGGAAAAGCCGATGAGGATCTGGTTGAAGCCGAAGGTCATCACAGAACCGATGGACTGCATGACGATGGAGGGCACGCCCACCCGATAGATCTCGGCGATGACAGCCTTCTCCGGGCGGAAACCGCGGAAATTCAGAGGTACCTCCGGGTTTTTTGTGCGGCAGAACCAGAAGGACAGCAGCATACCGCAGATCTGACCGACGACGGTGGCCACCGCCGCGCCGGCCACACCCAAGGCGGGGAATCCGAAAAGGCCGAAGATCATGATAGGGTCCAGAACGATGTTCAGCACCGCGCCCAGCAGCTGGGTGTACATGGTCAGCAGCGTCCGGCCCGTGGACTGGAGCAGGCGGTCAAAGGTCAGGCCAAAAAACAGGCCGAAGGAGGCACAGCAGCACACCCGAAGATAGGCGATGCCGCCCTCCACGATCTCCGCCACGTCCGTCTGTGCCCGGAAGAATACCGGTGCCACGAATACGCCGATGAGGAAAAAGGCCACAAAGCCCATCGCCGCCAGGAAGACGCCGTTGAGAGCCGCGGAGCGGGCTCTTTCCAGATTCTTTTCACCCAGAGAACGGGACAGCAAGGCGTTGATACCCACCGCCGTACCGGCGCACAGGGCGATCATCAGCGTCTGGATGGGGAATGCCAGAGACACCGCCGTAAAAGCGTTCTCAGACACACGGGAGACAAAAACACTGTCCACCACGTTGTAAAGAGCCTGCACCAGCATGGACGCCATCATAGGCAGGGACATATTCAAAAGCAGTTTGCCGACAGGCATGACGCCCATCTTGTTTTCCTGCGGCGCACCCGCCGCTTCCTTCTTTTCCATCGGGGGATTCCTCCTGTATTCTGTGCAAAAACGTGACGCGCCCCAAGGCGCGTCATCGTTGTAATTACTTCTTCAGCTCGCCGGTGGCCAGCTGGGTCAGATAGGCATTGATGAAGCCGTCCAGATCGCCGTCCATGACATTGTCGATGTTGCCGGTCTCGAAGGAGGTGCGGGTATCCTTCACCAGCTGATAGGGCATGAAGACGTAGGAGCGGATCTGGCTGCCCCATTCGATCTTCATCTGAACACCCTTCAGGTCGGAGATCTTCTCCGCGTGCTGCTGCATCTGCAGCTCCACCAGCTTGGCCTTGAGCATCTTCATGGCGTTGTCGCGGTTCTGGAACTGGCTGCGCTCCGTCTGGCAGAAGACCACGATGCCGGTGGGCAGGTGGGTCAGACGGACGGCGGAAGATGTCTTGTTGATGTGCTGGCCGCCTGCGCCGGAGGAACGGCAGGCCTGCATCTCGATATCCTCGGAGCGGATCTCCACCTCATCGTCATCCTCGATCTCGGGCATGACCTCCACCGCGGCGAAGGAGGTCTGACGGCGAGCCTGGGCGTCAAAGGGAGACACGCGCACCAAACGATGGACGCCGTTCTCGCTCTTCAGCAGACCGTAGGCGTTCTCACCCTCAATGGCGATGGCGGCAGACTTGATGCCGGCCTCGTCGCCGTCTTCGTAGTTCAGGGTAGTGCACTTGAAGTCGTGACGCTCTGCCCAGCGGGTGTACATCCGGAAGAGCATCTCCGTCCAGTCCTGGGCCTCGGTGCCGCCTGCACCGGCATGGAAGGTGAGAATGGCGTTGTGTCCGTCGTACTCGCCGGACAGCAGCGTAGCCAGACGGCTCTCCTCCACCTTCTCCACCAGAGCGGCGTAGCCTTCCTTCAGCTCCTCCAGCAGGTCGGGATCGTCCTCCTCCTGACCCATCTCGCACAGGACGGTGAGATCCTCCCAGTCGCTGATGAGCTTGTTCTGGCGGTTCACCTTGTTCTGCAGCTGCTTGAGACGCTGCTGCACCTTCTGGGAACGGGCCAGGTCATTCCAGAAGCCGTCCTGAGCGGACTCCGCCTCCAGCCGGGCCACTTCCGCCTTGGCGGCGTCCATGTCCAGTGCGGCAGACAGCTTCTCCAGCTCGGGCTCGAAGTCACGCAGCTTCTTTTTGTACTCGTCGTATTCAATCAGAGCCATATTCGTCTCCTTGTCATTGAAAGAATTGCATTAGCCATAGTATTATAGCCGACCGTGCGCTCTTTGTAAAGGATTTGCTGCGGAATTCACGGCTTTTGGGCAAAAAAGCAGCGGAGACCTGCCGAAACAGACCTCCGCCGGACATTATTCGTTTTCCAGAAACCGCAGAGCGGAGGTGACCATGACCTCCACGCCCAGCGGGATGACATCCTCGCCGGGATCAAACTCCGCATTGTGCAGCGGCACCTTCTTTTTGCCGGCACGGCCGCAGCCCAGCCAGAACATGACGCCGGGCACCTTCTCGCAGTAGAAGGAGAAATCTTCACCGCCCAGTGCAGCGGTATTCGGAATGCAGAGGGCATCCTGTCCGCCGGCTTCCACCACGGCGTCCTTCACCAGACAGAACATATCGTGGTCGTTCACCGTGGGTGAGTAACCCCGGACATAGCGGAACTCGTAGCCGCCGCCCATGCTGTCCGTCACGCCCCGGACGATCCGCTCGATCCGCTCCGGCATAGCGTCCCGGACGGCGGGATTCAGGTTGCGGCAGGTACCCTCCAGCTTCACCTCGTCACAAATGACGTTATAGGCGCCGCCGCCGTGGATGTTGCCCACAGACACTACCGCATTGTCCAGCGGCCCAACATTCCGGGACACGATGGTCTGCAGAGCGCACAGCACATGACCGGCGATGACAATGGCATCGATGCCGTTCTGCGGCTCAGATCCGTGGGTGGAAGAGCCCTTCACCGTAATGAAAAACCGGTCGGAGGCCGCCATCATGGCGCCGTCCCGGACGCCCACCTTACCAGCCTCCACACTGGGCCAGACATGCTGCGCCACCATAGCGTCCACCTTGGGATTTTCCAGAACGCCAGCCTCGATCATGCTCCGGGCGCCGCTGAGCACCACGTTCTCCTCCGCAGGCTGGAACACCAGCTTCACGCTGCCCGCAAAGGAATCCTTCATCTCGTTCAGTACATATGCGGCGCCCAGCAGCATGGCCGCGTGCATATCGTGTCCGCAGGCGTGCATCACGCCGGGATTCCGGGAAGCGCATTCCAGTCCCGTCTTCTCGGTGATGGGCAGGGCGTCAAAATCCGCCCGGAGGCCGATGCACTTGCCAGTCCCTTTTGTACCGGTGATCAGCGCCGTCACACCATAGCCGCCCACATTCTCCTGCGGCTCCAGTCCCATCTCCCGCAGAGCGCGGGCGATATAGGCGGAGGACTCCACTTCGTTGCAAGCCAATTCCGGATGGGCATGCAGATACCGGCGATCTCCACGGATCTTCTCGTAATATTTCTCAACAAGAGCCTTGATCTTCTCCATACTGTGCTCCTTTCTCGCAGTCATCCGTACGTTGACGAATCTTATCCCTGCTGTTCCGCGTTCTTCACCTGCTTCATGGACAGGGAGATGCGTTTTTTCTTTTCATCCACTTCCAGAACGACCACCTTCACGATATCGCCCACAGCCACCACCTCAGAGGGGTGTTTGATGAACTTATCCGCCACCTGAGAGATGTGCACAAGACCGTCCTGATGGACGCCGATATCCACAAAGGCGCCGAAATCGATGACGTTGCGCACCGTTCCGGTGAGCACCATGCCGGGTTTCAGGTCCTTGATCTCCAGCACATCGGTGCGGAGGATGGGCTTGGGCAGCTCGTCACGGGGATCGCGGCCGGGCTTGGCCAGCTCCGCGGCGATATCCCGCAGGGTGGGCTCGCCCACGCCGCACTGCTCCGCCGCCGCGCCCCAGCCGATGGTCTGCACCCGCTTTGCCAGCTCGCCGATCTCACCGGCGGCCACATCCTTCAGCGTATAGCCGGCCAATTCCAGCAGCTTCTCAGCCGCTTCATAGGACTCAGGGTGCACAGCAGTATTATCCAGCACAGACTTGCTGTCCGGCACCCGCAGGAAGCCGGCACACTGCTGGAATGCCTTGGGGCCCAGCTTGGGCACCTTCAGAATCTGCTTACGGGTGGTGAAGGGGCCGTTTTCCTCGCGGTACTTCACCACGTTTTTGGCAGTGGTGCCGTTGAGTCCGGCCACGTACCCCAGCAGAGAGGGAGATGCGGTATTCACATCCACACCCACGGCGTTGACGCAGTCCTCCACCACGCCGGTAAGGGCCTCATCCAGCTGCTTGGGTGGCATATCGTGCTGATACTGACCCACACCGATGGCACGGGGCTCGATCTTCACCAGCTCTGCCAGAGGATCCTGCAGGCGGCGGGCAATGGACACCGCGCTGCGCAGGTTTACGTCAAACTGGGGGAATTCCTCCGCCGCCAGCTTGGAGGCGGAATAGACGGAGGCGCCCGCCTCGCTGACGATCATATAGCTGACGGCAACACCGGCATCGTGGAGCTTGCGGATCATCTCTACCGTCATCTGCTCCGTTTCCCGGGAGGCAGTGCCGTTGCCGATGGCGATATGCTCCACACCGTGCTTTCGGATCATGGCTGAAAGCTTGACGATGCATTCCTGCTTCTGCTTTTCACCGTAGGTGGGATAGACCACCGTGGTATCCAGCACACGGCCTATGCCGTCCACCACCGCCACCTTACAGCCCATGCGATAGCCGGGATCCAGACCCATGGTGACTCTCCCCTTCACCGGCGGCTGCAGCAGCAGCGGCTTGAGATTCAGGGCAAACTGACCGATGGCGCCCTCGTTGGCGCTCTCCGTCAGGGTGCTGCGCACCTCACGCTCCAGCGAGGGGAACAACAGCCGGTCATAGGCGTCCTCGGCGGCAGCCTTGATAAACTCCATGGCAGCGGAACCGGGAACCACCACGGCACGGCGCACGGTTCGCAGCGCCAGCTCACGGTCCATCGCCACACTGACCTTCAGAAGCTCTTCCTTCTCGCCGCGGTTCACTGCCAGCACCTGATGCCCCTGAAGCTTCCGCACCGGCTGCTCAAAGGCGTAGTACAGACGGTAAACGCTGTCCTCCTCGGTGGCCGCCTCACTATGAAGCGCGGCATGATCTGCCAGCAGCACACGCAGGCGCTTGCGCAGCTCCGCATCGTCGCTGATCTGCTCGGCAATGATGTCCGATGCACCGGCCAGCGCATCCTCCACCGTCTCCACGCCCTTCTCAGGGTCAAGGTAATCGGCGGCAGCCGTCCGGGGATCGGGACAATCCCGCTCCTGAGCAAACAGCAGCTGGGCCAGCGGCTCCAGTCCCTTTTCCCTTGCCACGGTGGCGCGGGTGCGGCGCTTCTGCTTATAGGGGCGGTAAAGGTCCTCCACCTCCGCCAGCGTCACAGCGGCATCAATGGCGGCGGACAGTTCCTCCGTCAGCTTGCCCTGCGCTTCGATGGCAGCCTTGACAGTCTCCCGGCGCTCCTGCAGGCCCCGCAGGTAGGCCAGACGCTCCTCCAGCGTACGCAGAGCGGTGTCGTCCATGGCGCCGTGCAGCTCCTTGCGGTAACGGGCAATAAAGGGAATGGTATTTCCCTCGTCCAGCAGTGTCACCACGTTGGCAATGTGTTCCGGCTGCTTATCCAGCTCTTTGGCAAGAATTTGAATGATTGCTTCCATAGGGTTGATTCCTTTCTCTTGTGCAAAACAGAGCGCCGCGCCGGCAAAACCGCAGCATTCTCCATTTTATTATCATGACACCGGCAGCGCCGATATGTCAAGCGGGACTTTTGCCGGAACGCTCCCCGGGATTTTTCCGCTTCTTGTTGAAATTTCCTCTTGACATTCACTCCGTTTCGTCATACACTGTCACGCAACAGTTGTTCTTCTGCGAGAAGCAAATGTATTCATGTCGTGGACAGCCAGAGCGAAATCGACTTCTTGCCGTGGAATCGGCAAAAGGTACAGCCATATGACCTACTGATGGACGTGTCCACAGCAAACCAAAAATAGGAGGCCCCTTATGATCCGTGTTCGTGTACCCGGGAGCAGCGCCAATCTCGGCCCCGGTTTTGACTGCTTCGGCCTGGCCTGGCAGTGCTACAACGAAATTGACTTTACCCCCGGCGGTGACGGTCTGCGTATCACCGGCTGTCCGGAAGCCTTCCGGAACGAAGAAAATCTGGCATGGGTCGGCTTCCGCACCGTGCTGGAGCGCTGCAACGTCAAGCCTCAGGGGCTCCACATTCACTTCGGCCCATCAGAGATCCCCGTGTGCCGCGGTCTGGGTTCCTCCGCAGCGCTGATCGTGGCAGGCGTAGCCGCCGCCAACGCCGTCTACGATCTGGGACTCAGCCGGGACGACCTGCTGGATGCAGGCACCGCGGTGGAGGGACATCCTGACAACATCGCCCCCTCTCTGTGCGGCGGCCTTACCGCCTCTGCCATGGAGGGTGAACGGGCCGTTACCGTTTCCTTCCCCATCAGCGGACGTCTGCGCTTCATCGGTCTGGTACCGGATTTTGAGCTGTCCACCGCCAAGGCACGCGCCGTGCTGCCGGAGAAGGTGCTGCGTTCCGACGCCATCTACAACATCTCCCGCGGCGCGCTGGTTCTTCACGCGCTGGGCAACGGAGAGGTGGATCTTCTGCGCACCTCCATGGACGACCGTATCCACCAGCCTTACCGCTGGGACCTGATCCATCGCGGCGTTTTTGCCCGACAGCTGGCTCTGGATTGCGGTGCCATCGGCGTATGCATTTCCGGGGCAGGCCCCACCCTCCTGTGCGTGGCGCCGGATGACGATTTCCTGCCCCGCATGCAGGCAGCGGCCGCCCGGAATCTGCCCGGCTGGAGTGTACGGGAGCTGCCCGTGGACCGGATGGGCGTCACCTGTGAAACCATATAATAAAATATCGTAAACCCGCGGGACGCCTTTGCATCCCGCGGGTTCTTTCGTTATGCTGCGCTGCGGGTTTTCCACCAGCCCTCCAGCCGTTTGACTGCCAGCTCCAGCACATGGTGCAGTGCCAGCGCCAGCGGAATGGTGATGAGAAAGCCCACAAGGTAGTACACGCCGTAGCCCATGCCAAGACCCAGCCAGGGCAAAAGCGCCTGCACCTCCACGGTGACGATGACGTTGATCAGGTAAATCTCCAGACTGTAGACGCCCATCAGCCGCAGAAAGCGGCACACCGGGGCAGGCAGCCGCCGCAGCACAAGACTCAGCAGCACACACAGAGGCACCATCACCGCTGTCACAATGTAGCAGTAGGAGATATAGTAAAGTCCCTTGACGCGGATATAGGCCAGCAGCAGGCCAAAAGCCCCCAGGCCGCCCCACAGCAGCGCCCGATCCTCATCGTTGCGCTCCTCGGTCAGGAACCGTCCCAGCAGGCAGCCAACAGCAAAGGCGGGAAGCCGGTACAGGAAATCCGACAGGTGGCCCAGTCCGTTTCTCAGTACCCAGTCCGACAGAACGTAGGACACCGGGAAGCTGCACAGTGTCAGCAGCATACCGCTGCGGCAGCGGCGAAGCAGGCGCACATAGAAGGGTGCCAGCAGATAGAACACCAGCAGCGCCGGTACATACCAGTTGAAGCCGCCCTCCGTCCCCAGCCAGTACTGCAGGGTGGAGAGGTTCAGTGCCACCATAGTCAGGGATGTACGCTGCAGCAGGCGCAGCACAAGGCCATACACGCCCACCACCAGCCAATAGGCCGGAAGGATCCGGAGCAGGCGGCGGAAATAGTAGTCCTTCAGCCGTCCGTTTTTCGTCAGAGACATATACTGTCCCATACCGGACATGACGATGAAAATGTCCACACCGCAAAAGCCGATCTCCTTGAAGGCTTTCAGCAGGGGCTGGTCAATGCTGACCCAGAAGCAGTGGAACAGCATGACCCACAGCATGGCAAGGCCCATCAGTTCGCTTCTGTACCGGCTGATCAGATGTGCCTCGGTCTTTCCGGCCATACTCCACGCTCCCCTTTCCTGTTATTTATGGTACAGCTTCTTGGTTTCGTACTTGGGCTGGCAGCTGACGTGGATGCCCAGCTTCTTGAGAAGCTTTGCGTCCACCTCGCTGAGAATGACGGTAAAGTGCGCCTCACAGCCGCGGAGCTTGGGCAGTTGCTGCTGTGCCAGCTCTGCCAGCGGGTTGGTGAGAGCGGAGATGGTCAGCGCCATCAGCACTTCGTCGGTATGCAGACGGGGGTTGCGGTGACCCAGATACCGGGTCTTGAGCTCGCACACCGGCTCCAGCACCTGCGCGGAGATCAGCTCAAACTGATCGCCGATGCCGCCCACGGCTTTCAGGGCGTTCAGCAGCAGCGCGGAAGCCGCGCCCAGCGTGTCGGAGGTCTTGCCGGTGACCACCCGGCCATCCGGCAGGATCATAGCGCCGGCAGGCGCGCCGGTGGTCTCCGCCTTCAGCAGCGCGGCGGATACAGCGGGGCAGATCTCCGGCGTGACGCCGGCCTGCTGCTTCAGCAGCTCCAGCTTCTGCACCGTTTCGGCAGAACCCCTGCCCTGCACCTTCTCCACACAGGCTGTGTAATACCGGCGCAGGATCTCCATACGGGATGCGGCACGACACACTTCGTCGTCCACGATACAATTTCCCACCATGTTGACGCCCATGTCCGTGGGAGACTGGTAGGGAGACTCACCCTGGATCTTCTGGAAAATAGCGTTGAGCACCGGGAAGATCTCCACGTCGCGGTTATAGTTGACGGCGGTGGTGCCATAGGCTTCCAGATGGAAGGGGTCGATCATATTCACGTCGTCCAGATCCGCCGTAGCAGCCTCATAGGCCAGATTCACCGGATGCTTCAGGGGCAGATTCCAGATGGGGAAAGTCTCAAATTTGGCGTAACCGGCGGTGATGCCGCGTTTGTAGTCGTGGTAGAGCTGGCTGAGGCAGGTGGCCATCTTACCGCTGCCGGGACCGGGAGCCGTCACCACCACCAGAGAGTGGCCGGTCTCGATATAGTCGTTCTTGCCAAGGCCGTCATCACTGACGATGTGCGGCACATTGGAGGGATAGCCGGCAATGGGATAGTGCCGATAGCAGCGGATACCCAGATTCTGCAGACGCTGGAAGAACTTGTCCGCCGCAGCCTGCCCCGTATACTGGGTCAGCACCACACTGCCCACAAACAGCCCCATGCCCCGGAAAATATCAATGAGGCGGAGCACATCCTCGTCGTAGGAGATACCCAGATCACCGCGGATCTTGTTCTTCTCGATATCCGCCGCGTTGATGGCCACCACGATCTCCACGTCTTCCTTCATCTTCAGAAGCATCCGGATCTTGCTGTCCGGCTCGAAGCCCGGCAGCACCCGGGAGGCGTGGTAATCGTCAAACAGCTTGCCGCCGAACTCCAGATACAGCTTGCCGCCGAATTGGGCAATGCGTTTTCTGATCTGGCCTGACTGGGTCTCCAGATATTTCTGGTTGTCAAATCCGATAGCCTGCATGGTGTATTTCCCCCTCCATGGCAAATGTACAATCGAATTGATTCTACCACATTCTTCTCTGTTTGAAAAGAAAAGATTCCGCGGATTGTCATTCGATTTCTATTGTGTTTTTCCGCATTTCTGGTAAGATATAAAATGCATGGAAGTGCACTTTTCTTGATTTTCCACAGGAGGCTGATTGCTATGACCACACCCGCCAAGCTGCCCGAACTGTTCGGCTGTCTGGTTTTCAATGAGGATACCATGCGCGAGCGCCTTTCCTCTGCGTCCTACAAGGCATGGAAGCAATGCATCACCGACGGTACGCCGCTGAGCATCTCCATCGCCAATGAGATCGCCGAGGCCATGAAGCAGTGGGCTGTGGAGCGCGGCTGTACCCATTACACCCACTGGTTCCAGCCCATGACCGGCGTCACCGCCGAAAAGCACGACAGCTTCATCACTCCTGCCGGCGGCGGCAAGATCATGATGGAGTTCTCCGGCTCTGAGCTGGTGCGGGGTGAGCCGGACGCCTCCTCCTTCCCCTCCGGCGGTCTCCGGGCCACCTTCGAGGCCAGAGGCTACACCGCATGGGACCCCACCTGCTTCGCCTTTATCAAGGACGGCTCCCTGTGCATCCCCACTGTGTTCTGCTCCTATTCCGGCGAAGCGCTGGATAAAAAGACGCCTCTGCTGCGCTCCATGGACGAGGTCAGCCGTCAGGCCATCCGCATCCTGCGCCTGTTCGGCGACACGGAGACCAAGCGGGTCACCGCTCAGGTAGGCCCCGAGCAGGAATATTTTCTGGTGGATAAGGAACAGTACGCCCGCCGCCGTGACCTGAGAATGTGCGGCCGCACGCTCTTCGGAGCCAGGCCGCCCAAGAGTCAGGAGCTGGAGGATCACTATTTCGGTGCCATCCGCAGCCGTGTGGCGGCCTACATGAAGGATCTGGACGCCGAGCTGTGGAAGCTGGGTGTCCTCAGCAAGACCAAGCACAACGAGGTAGCGCCCTGCCAGCATGAGATGGCGCCCATCTACGCCGATGCCAACACCTCCTGCGACCACAACCAGCTGGCCATGGAGATGATGAAGAAGGTGGCGGAGCGTCACGGCCTTGTGTGCCTGCTCCACGAAAAGCCCTTCGCCGGCATCAGCGGTTCCGGCAAGCACAACAACTGGTCGCTGTCCACGGACACCGGCCGCAACCTGTTCCGTCCCGGCTCCACACCCAGTCAGAACGCCCGGTTCCTGCTGTTCCTGGCCGCCTTTCTGAAGGGCGTGGATGAGTATCAGGACTTCCTGCGGGCCACCGTGGCCTTCGCCGGCAATGACCACCGCCTGGGCGCCCACGAAGCGCCTCCCGCCGTCATCTCCGTCTTCCTGGGCGATGACCTCAACGCCGTGGTGGACTCCATCATTCAGGGCACCGCCCATCAGGACGCAGGCAAACGCTCCCTGCGCATCGGCGTGGACGTTCTGCCCTCCATTCCGCAGGACAACACCGACCGAAACCGCACTTCTCCCATGGCCTTCACCGGCAACAAGTTCGAGTTCCGTATGCTGGGTGCCTCCCAGTCTGTGGCCGGCCCCAACATTGCACTGAACACCATCATGGCGGAGGAACTGGAGCAGTTCGCCGACATTCTGGAGAAGTCCGAAAACTTCCAGGAGGACCTGCAGAAGCTGATCCGCAAGACCTTCTCCGACCATCAGCACATCATCTTCAACGGCAACGGCTATGATGAGGCGTGGCTGCAGGAAGCGGAAAAGCGCGGCCTATGCAACCTGCCCGCCACTCCCGACGCCCTGCCTGCGTACCTCGCCCCCAAGAATCTGGAACTGTTCACCAAGCACGGCATCTATACACAGCAGGAGATGACTGCCCGCGGCGAGATCCATATTGAGAACTATTCCACCGTTATCACCATCGAGGCCAACACCATGGTGGATATGATCCGCCACGACATCCTGCCTGCCGTCTCCGCCTACGCCGGCGACCTGTGCCAGCGCATCCGGAACAAGACCGCCTGCGCCATGCCCTGCCGGTACGAGACCTCCACCGCCGCAGAGCTGTGCCGCCTCACCGACGATCTGCAGGCCGCCTGCGAAAAGCTGGCAGAGGACACCGCCCGCCGTCCCACCGAGCCCCGTGCCGCTATGCACTACTGCCGGGATGTTCTGGTGACAGACATGGCCGCCGCACGCAAGCTGGCCGACCGGCTGGAGGTCATCACCGACGGCAAATACTGGCCCTTCCCCACCTACAGCGAGATGCTGTACTACCTGTAAGCATAACGAAACCCGGACAGGAATTCCTGTCCGGGTTTCTTGCATGACACATTAAATAAACAGCACCACGACGGAGGTAATGATGGCGCACAGGCTCAGGGCAAGACCGCTCATAGCGCCGATCTCCTTGCCCATCTCCATAGCGCGGGCGGTTCCCACGGCATGGCTGCAGGCGCCGATGGCCAGTCCCGCCTCGGTGGGCCCCTGTGTACGAAACAGCTTGCACAGCAGCGGTGCCAGCAGATTGCCGCCAACGCCGGTGAGCACCACCGCCGCCATGGTGATGGATGCCAGACCACCCTTTTCATTGCTGATGGACAACGCCACCGGAGTGGTAACGGACTTGGGCAGCAGAGACATGGTCATCACATCGTCCAGTCCCAGCAGACGGCACAGGAAATATCCGGAGAAGGTAGCCGTCACCGCACCCACGACGCAGCCCACCGCCACAGGAAGCAGCCGCTTTTTCAGCAGTGCGCGGTTTTCATAGATGGAGATGGCCAGCACCACCGTCAAAGGCGTCATAAAGGCGGAAATGAGACTGCCGCCCACGTTATAAGCCTCAAAGGGAATGTCGAAGGCCAGCAGCAGCGCAATGATCAGCGCGCCGGCGATGAGAAGGCCGTTGAAAATCACCAGTCCCGTTTTTTTCTGGATGGTGATGCCCAGCCAGTAGGCAGCCACAGACAGGCTCAGGCCGAAGGCAGCCGAATAAAAGATCTCGTTCACTTGTCCTTCCCCCTTTCCGTCAGTCGAATGGTCAGGCGCACCGCCCAGACGGTAGCGCCAAAGGTGGCCACCAGCGACAGCAGCACCACAACGATCATCTTCACCGCATTGGCTCGGAGAATATCCAGATAATTGATGAGTCCCACCACGGCAGGCACAAAGAAGAATGGCAGATTGGCCAGCAGAAACTCTGACACCTTCTGGATCTGCTCTTTTCTGATGATTTTCAGGAGCAGCAGCGCCAGCAGAAGCAGCATGCCGATGATGCTGCCCGGCAGCGAAAAGGGCAGCAGAATGGAGATGGCATCACTGATGAGACAGATGCCGAAAATGATGCCCAGTTGTATAATGATATCCAAGGGTTTTTCCCCTCCGTTCTTATGATGTTATCCGCTGTATTCTACTCGCCCGCACAAGGATTGTCAATGTCTTTCCCCTGTCATCCGGTGCATACTTCCCGGGAATTTCCATTGATTTCGCCTCCGGATCTATGATAAAGTGACGCTGTTTTTCGAGATTTCAACAGGAGGCATCATCATGCAGAAACGCAGTCACACCCTGCTGGCCCGCACCCTTATGGAGCGGACGGACGGTTTCGATAACAGGCGCTTCGCGCTGGCATTTCTTTTCGGCTCCTTCCAGCCGGACTGCAACCCCCTGTCCTATCTGAAGGGCTCCCGCCGGGGTGCGCCGCTGATGGGGCACAACTTTTCCAACTCCCGGCGCTATGTCTGCCGCCGCATCCGTCGGCTGCAGAACAAACGCCGCTGGAACATCTGGCAATATTACACATTGGGCAAACTGACACACTATCTGGCAGACGCCTTCACCTTCCCCCATAACGAGACCTACTCGGAATCTCTGCAGGCTCACCGCCGCTACGAGGCACAGCTGCGCCATCATCTGACCGCCCGCCTTGTACATCACCGCCACCCCGGTTTTCCCGGCACGCAGGAACTCACCGCTGCGCTGGAGCAGCTGCATCGGCAATATCTGTCCACGGCGTCTTATCTGCAGCGGGACATCGATTATATTCTGGAGGCCACCTTCCTTCTGGTAACCTCCCTTCTGCCACAACCTGTCCCGGCAGGTAATCGTTGACCTGATTTTTTGCTGATTTTCGCCAAAATCTCCACTTCTCGTTTGTGAAAAATACCAATTCTTTTTTTCGCTAATGTGTGCTATCCTAAGAAAAAACTTGGATAGGAGACGGATCATGATCCATAGCGTTCGTGCAGCTGCATACCGCTATTATGGCTTTACCTGCTATTTTGGTAAGGCTTATTTCGGTTTGGCTGAAAGCGCACGCGCTTGAATCAGGAGTTGTCACAGATACCCCGTAGTCTGACGACCCACAGCCAAACCGGCTGTGGGTCTTTTTCATCTACACAAGGAGGAACGTTGTATGATCGTCGTATTGAAGCAGAATCCCAATCGCGAGCAGCTGGACAGTCTCATTGCGTGGCTGCAGGATAAAGGCATTACCATCCACACCAGCCTGGGCGCCGCCCACACCATTCTGGGTCTGGTAGGCGATACCTCCGCTCTGGATATTGACCTCATTGCCGCGCTGGACATCGTGGAGGATGTCAAGCGCGTGCAGGAGCCTTATAAGAACGCCAACCGCAAGTTCCATCCCGAGGACACCGTGGTGAAGGTAGGCAGCACCCAGATCGGCGGCGGCACTCTGACCATCATGGCCGGTCCCTGCTCCGTGGAATCTGAGGAGCAGGTGGTGGCCATCGCAAAGGCTGTGAAGGCCAGCGGCGCCACCATGCTGCGGGGAGGTGCATTCAAGCCCCGTACCTCCCCCTACTCCTTCCAGGGTCTGGGCGCCACCGGCCTCGCCTATTTGAAAGCCGCCAAGGAAGAGACCGGCCTGCCCATCGTCACCGAGTTGATGGATCTGAGCCAACTGCCTCTGTTCAAGGATGTGGACGTGATCCAGATCGGTGCCCGCAACATGCAGAACTTTGACTTGCTGAAGGCCGTGGGTCGTCAGGAAAAGCCCGTGATGATCAAGCGAGGCATGTCCGCCACCTACGAGGAGTGGCTCATGAGCGCCGAGTATGTGATGGCCGGCGGCAACGAGAACGTCATTCTCTGTGAGCGGGGCATCCGCACCTTTGAACATCTCACCCGCAACACGCTGGATCTGCAGGCCATCCCTGTGATGAAGCGGCTGACCCACCTGCCCATCATCATCGACCCCAGCCACGCCGGCGGCAAGAACTGGCTGGTGGACCCCATGGCACAGGCTGCCGTGGCCGCCGGAGCCGACGGTCTGCAGATCGAGGTTCACAACGATCCCGCCAGGGCGCTGTGCGACGGCCCCCAGTCTCTGCGCCCCGACGCCTTTGACGCGCTGGCGCAAAAACTGCTGAAGCTCCACGAATGCATCCGTTCCATCAACGGCTGACAGGAAAGGCGGATCGACCATGAATGTTGGTATCGTAGGACTCGGCCTCATCGGCGGTTCTCTGGCCAAGAGCACCAAAACTCGCACCGCCCATACCGTCTGGGGCATTGATCTGAATCAGGAAAGCATGATGCTGGCCCGGATGTGCGGTGCCATCGACGCTCCGCTGACAGATGAAAAGCTTTCCCAGTGCGACCTGATTCTCATCGCCATCCGTCCGCAGGCAGCCATCAACTGGGTAACGGAGCATGCCGCATTGATCGCCCCCACCGCCATTGTGGTGGATATGTGCGGCGTCAAACGGAAGGTGGTGGAGGCCATCGCCCCCATCGCCAAAGAGCACGGCTTCTCCTACATTGGCGGCCACCCCATGGCTGGTCGGGAGCGCTGGGGCTTCACCGCCGCCACAGACGACCTCTTTGCAGGCGCGTCCATGATCCTGACGCCGGACGACCGCTCCGATATGCTGCTGCTGGAATCTCTGAAGTCCTTCTTCTCGGACATCGGCTTCGGCACCCTCACCTTCTCCACCCCGGAGGAGCATGATCGTATCATCTCCTTCACCTCCCAGCTGGCGCATATCGTCTCCAGCGCCTACATCAAGTCGCCGGAGGCACAGCGCCGCCGCGGCTTCTCCGCCGGCAGCTTCCGGGATATGACCCGCGTGGCCCGCCTGGACGAGGATATGTGGACAGAGCTGTTTCTGGCGGACGCCGACTTCCTCACCGGCGAGCTGGACACGCTGATCCATCATCTGACGGAATACCGCGCAGCACTGGAAACCCGGGACGCCGATACCCTCCGGGCACTGCTGAAAGATGGCCGTGAAAAGAAGGCCTCTGCCGGAGGAAATTAACGCCGCAGCGAAAATGATCTGACTAACCATTCTCTATACAAGGAGCAACGTCTATGTCTGACTCCGTTCAAATCATACATGTGAATACCGATCCCGCCTATGATGTCACCGTAGGCTCCGGCCTGCTGCGCCGGTGCGGCGAACAGCTTGCGGCCGTTCTGGGGCAGTGCCATGCCGCCGTCATCGCCGACAGCACCGTGGCCCCCCTGTATCTGGACACCGTGGCGGAGAGTCTGCGCACCGCTGGCTTCACCGTCAGCACCTGCATCTATCCGGCCGGTGAGGAGCATAAAAACCTCACCACTCTGTCGGAAATCCTGGAAACACTGGCCCAGCAGCAGCTCACCCGTTCCGACTGCGTGGTGGCGCTGGGCGGCGGCGTCTGCGGCGACATGTCCGGCTTTGCCGCCGGCTGCTACCTGCGGGGCATCCGCTATGTTCAGCTGCCCACCACCCTGCTCTCCGCCGTGGATTCCTCTGTGGGCGGCAAGACCGCCATCGACCTGAAGGCCGGCAAGAATCTGGCAGGTGTGTTCCTGCAGCCTGCCGCCGTTCTGTGCGACACGGACTGTCTTGCCACCCTTACCCCCCACACCTTTGCCGACGGCGCAGCGGAAGCCATCAAGACCGGCGTCCTCAGCAGCCGGGAGCTGTTTGACGACATCGCAGCCGGTGCACTGCGGGAAAATCCCGCGGAGATCATCGCCCGCTGCATCGCCTTCAAGGGGCGCGTGGTAGAGGAGGATCCTCTGGACAACGGCATCCGCCGCACCCTGAATCTGGGGCACACCGTAGGCCATGCCATTGAAAAGTGCGCCAACTTCACCATTTCTCACGGCCACGCCGTTGCCATAGGCATGGTGGTCATGGCAAAGGCCGCGGAAAAGCTGGGCTGGTGCCAGGAGCCCTGCTCCTCAGAGATCGCGAAGGTACTGCAGCAGTACGACCTGCCCACCGCCACCGATTTCTCCGCAGCGCAGCTGGCCAATGCCGCTGCCTCCGACAAGAAGCGCCGGGGCAGTCACATCTCCGTAGTGGTTCCGGAGTCCATCGGCCGCTGCGTCATGCGGAAGGTGGCCGTCAGCGAGTTGGAAACCATCTTCGCCGCCGGACTGGAGGCATAAGATGGATGTAAAAATCACCCCTTCCCCCCTCAGCGGCGTCATCGCCCCGCCTCCCAGCAAATCCATGGCACACCGGCTCATCATCACCGCCGCGCTGGGCAGCGGCGTCAGCACCATCGGGAATGTGGCCTTTTCGCAGGACATCGAAGCCACCCTCCGCTGCATGGAGACGCTGGGCGCCCGATGGGAGCGGACGGAAACCGACGGCATCCGCGTACACGGCATTGGAAAGCCCGCGGATACACAGGAGCCGCTGCCTTACTTTGACTGCGGCGAATCCGGCTCCACTCTCCGGTTCCTGATCCCCATTGCACTGGCCGTCTCCGGCGGCGGTGTGTTTACTGGGCGGGGACGCCTCATGGAACGACCGCAGAAGCCCTACTTCGACCTCTTTGACGAAAAGGGCATCTTCCATCAGCAGATGGACGGCGTTCTCACCGTCCGCGGCAAGCTGACGCCGGGAGAGTACCGGCTGCCGGGCAACGTATCCAGCCAGTTCTTCACGGGGCTGCTGCTGGCTCTGAGCCTGCTGGATGCACCCTCCACCATCGTCAGCACCACGGCGCTGGAATCCGCCGATTACATTGACATGACCATAGACGCCATGGAGAACGCCGGCGTTTCCGTCACCGTTGACCATGACCGACGTACCTTCCATGTCACTCCCGCAGCCTACCGCGCCTTTGACGCCGAAGTGGAGGCCGACTGGTCACAGGCCGGCTTCTGGTACGCCGCCAATTTTCTGGACAACCGACTGGACATTCAGGGGCTGAACCCCCGTTCCTCACAGGGCGACATGGTGATATCCGAGCTTTACTGGCGTCTGGCACGTCCCGGCGACACCGAGATCGATCTTTCCGGCTGTCCCGACCTGCTGCCGCCGCTGGCTGTGATGGCGGCAGTACGCAGCGGCACCACCCACTTTGTCAACGCCGCACGGCTGCGCATCAAGGAAAGTGACCGCCTTGCCACCGTGCATCAGCTGCTGACCGCGCTGGGCGGCAGCTCTCAGGAACTCCCGGACGGGCTCATCGTGCAGGGCGTTTCCAGGCTCAGCGGCGGCACGGTGGACGGTGCCAACGACCACCGCATCGTCATGGCGGCAGCCATTGCCGCCACTGCCTGCCAGTCCCCGGTAACCATTCTGGGAGCACAGGCCATTCAAAAATCCTACCCCAGCTTCTGGGAGGAATACCAACGGTTGGGAGGGAACATCCATGTCCTCTGAATTCGGAAATGTTCTGCGGATAGGTGTCTTCGGTCAGTCCCACGGGAAAGCCATTGGCGTTACCGTGCATGGTCTGCCTGCGGGAGAAGCCGTTGACCTTGAAGATCTGCAGCGGTTTATGGATCGCCGCGCGCCGGGCCGCAACGCCCAGTCCACCGCCCGGAAGGAAGCAGATCACCCTGTTTTCCTCTCTGGTCTTGCAGACGGTGTCACCTGCGGCAGTCCCCTGTGCGCCATGATCGAAAACAGCGACCACCATTCCTCCGATTATGCGGAACTGGCGGATAAGCCCCGCCCCGCCCATGCGGACTACACCGCATGGGTCAAGTGGAAGGGGCAGGCGGACATGCGGGGCGGCGGTCACTTCTCCGGTCGTCTGACTGCGCCGCTTTGCATCGCCGGCGGCATCGCAAAGCAGATTCTCGCCCGCCGGGGTATCCATGTGGGTGCCCACATTCTGGCCATCGGTTCTGTCAGTGAAGAGCGCTTTCCCTTCCACCCTATGCCGGAACTTTTTACAGCCGTGGCTGACAAGGACTTTCCCGTGCTGGACGATGCGGCCGGAGAGCACATGAAGGCCATCATCGCCGAGGCACGCTCACGGGGCGACAGCATCGGTGGCTGCGTGGAATGCGCCGTCACCGGACTGCCCGCCGGTCTGGGCGGCCCCATGTTTGACGGCGTGGAAAACCGTCTGGCCGCCGCACTGTTCGGCATCCCTGCCGTAAAGGGCGTGGATTTCGGGGCAGGCTTTGATGTGGTGCAGCGCTATGGCTCGGAAAACAACGACCCCTTCGTACTGGAGGACGGAAATATTGTCACCGCCACCAACCACGCCGGCGGCATTCTGGGCGGCATCACCAATGGAATGCCCGTCACCATGCGGGTAGCCTTCAAGCCCACCCCCTCCATCTCCCTGCCCCAGCAGACTGTCAGTCTCTCCCGGATGGAGCCGGCAGAGCTGGTGATCCGGGGGCGTCACGATCCCTGTGTGACTCACCGGGCTGTACCCGTTGTAGAAGCCGTGGCCGCCATTGTGGCGCTGGATCTGCTTCTGGAAGAAAAGCAACTTTAAAAACCGATCACCGATCAGGAGGAAACTATGATGGATCTGAATGAAATTCGTGTCAGAATTGATGCAGTGGACGATCAGCTGCTGAAGCTGTTTCTGGAGCGCATGAGCCTCGCCGAGGAAGTAGCCGCATATAAGCAAGCCAACAACCTCCCCATTCTCAACAAGGAGCGCGAGCGTGCCGTTCTGGCCAAGGTCACCGAGGCCGCCGGCGACAAGGAGCGCTATGCCTACCATCTCTACTCCACACTGTTCGAGCTGGCCCGCTCCCGTCAGGCAGAGCTGATCTCTTCACCCACCCGAGTAGCCGCGCAGGTGAAGACCGCCAGGGCCGCCGGCAGCGCCATCTTCCCCCAGACCGGTCTTGTGGCCTGTCAGGGTGTGGAGGGTGCCAACTCTCAGGTAGCCTGTGACCGCATCCTGCCCCGGGGCAACATCGTCTATGTGAAGACCTTCGACGCTGTAGTCTCCGCCGTGGAGTCCGGTCTTTGCAAATTCGGCATCCTGCCCATCGAAAACAGCGCCAACGGCTCTGTCCGCGCTGTGTATGAGCTGCTGCAGAACCATCGTCTGTCCATCGTCCGCTCCGCTCGTCTGTGCATCCGCCACGAACTGCTGGCGCTGCCCGGCGTGAAGATGAGCGACATTACAGAGATCTACTCTCACCAGCAGGCCATCGGCCAGTGCAGCAAGTTCCTGAATAAACTGAACGGTGTCCGGGTCATCCCCTGCGACAACACCGCCATGGCCGCCAAGATGGTGGCCGAGTCCGGCAGCCGTCATTCCGCCGCCATCTCTTCTCACCCCTGTTCCGCCCTGTACGGTCTGGAAACCGTCAATGCCGACATCCAGGACAGCGACAACAACTACACCCGCTTCATCTGCGTCTCCAAGGAGCCGGTGATCTATGAAGGCTCCAACCGCATCAGCCTGATTTTGGCCTGTGACAACAAGCCCGGCGCTCTCTATGACATTCTCTCCAAGCTGGCCGCCCTGGGCATCAACATGACCAAGCTGGAGTCCTGCCCCGTCACCGGCCGGAACTTCGAGTTTATCTTCTTCCTGGAGCTGGAGGCCTCCGTGGCCGATCCCAGCGTTCTGGCCATGCTGGAGGAGCTGGAGCGCAGCTGCGCCAGCTTCAATTTCCTTGGCAGTTACGCAGAAGTATAAGCCATGGCAGAAGAGAAAATTTACGGCCTTCTGGGCCGCAAGCTGGGACACAGCTGGTCTGCGCCCATCCATCAGGAGCTGGGCTGTGACAGCTATCGCCTCATTGAACTGGAACCGGAGGAGCTGGAGAGCTTCCTTCGTCAGCCGGGCATCGGCGGTCTCAATGTGACCATCCCCTATAAGAAAGCCGTCATGGCATTCTGTGATGTCATCGACGACACCGCCCGGGCCATTGGCAGCGTCAACACCATCGTGGGACGGTACGGCAAGCTGTACGGCTATAACACCGACGCCGCCGGCTTCATCTGGATGGCGGAGCGTGCAGGCATTTCCTTCGAAGGCAAAAAAGTGGTCATTCTGGGCAGCGGCGGCGCATCCGTCACCGCCCAGACCATGACACGCCTGGGCGGTGCCCGGCAGGTAGTGGTGATCTCCCGCAGCGGCGAGGACAATTACGAAAACCTCTCCCGCCATGATGACGCCGACATCGTGGTGAACACCACCCCCGTAGGCATGTATCCCCACACGGGAGAAGCCCCGGTGGATCTGCGGGCCTTTCCCCGCTGCAGCGGCGTGCTGGATGTGGTATACAATCCCCGGCGCACGGCGCTGATCCTGCAGGCAGAGGAGCTGGGTATCCCCTGTTCCGACGGTCTGCCCATGCTGGTGCGGCAGGCAGTGGCGGCGGAGGAACATTTCTTCTCCCGCACCATCCCGGATTCTGAAAACGAGCGCATTCTCGGCAAGCTGCGGCAGGAGATGACCAACATCGTCCTCATCGGCATGCCCGGCAGCGGGAAATCCTCCGTAGGCGCCAGGCTGGCAGAACTGACCGGCCGGGAAGCCGTGGATCTGGACAAGCTCATCGTCCAAAAAGCAGGCATGTCCATTCCCGAGATCTTCGCCGCGCAGGGCGAGGCCGCATTCCGGGCACTGGAACGGGAAGTCACCACCGAAGCCGGAAAGCTGTCCGGCAAGATCCTTCTCACCGGCGGCGGCGTGGTGAAGGATGAGCGAAACTACGCCCCTCTGCGGCAGAACGGACGCATCTATCATCTGCTGCGGGATCTGGAGCTGCTGCCCACTGAGGGCCGCCCCCTGTCCCAAACCACGAAACTCACCGCCATGTGGGAGGAACGCCGCCCCATGTATGAGCGGTTCCGGGACGCAGTCATTGACAACGACGGTGCCATAGAAGACACCGCACAGACGATTTGGAGGGATTTTTGTGAAAATTCTGGTTCTTAACGGACCCAATATGAACATGCTGGGCATCCGCCAGCCGGAGATCTACGGCCACGCCACCTATCAGGATCTGGTGAGCATGGTGCAGGCGGAAGCGCAGAAGCTCAGCGTAGATGTGGACTTCTTCCAGTCCAACCACGAGGGCGACCTCATCAGCGCCATGCAGCAGGCCTATCTGGACAATGTGGACGGTATCATCATCAACCCCGCCGCCTACACCCATACCAGCATCGCCCTGCTGGACGCCGTCAAGGCCGTGGGCATTCCCACCGTGGAGGTGCACATTTCCGACCCGGACACCCGGGAGGATTTCCGCAAGATCTCCTATATTCGTCAGGCCTGCGTTGCCACCATCAAGGGCAAGGGCATTCAGGGCTATCTGGAAGCGCTGCACTTCCTTTACGACAACGCCGAAGAAGCGGAATAACAAAAAGATTCGGGAGGATCGCCAAAAGCGATCCTCCCGATTTATTTGATGTTCAAAAATCAATAGTTCATGGCCTTGATCTGGAAATAAGCCTGAGGATGTGCGCACACAGGGCAGACCTCGGGAGCCTCCTCGCCGACTTCCACGTGACCGCAGTTGCGGCAGAACCACATGACCTTCTCGCCCTTCTTGAAGACCTCACCCTTCTTCAGGTTATCCAGCAGCTTGAGGTATCTCTCCTCATGGGTCTTCTCGATCTTGGCAACGCCCTCAAACTGAGCAGCCAAAGCCAGGAAGCCCTCCTCCTCGGCGGTACGGGCCATTTCGGCGTACATCTTGGTCCACTCTTCGTTCTCACCGGCTGCGGCGGCTGCCAGATTCTCCATGGTGTCGCCAATGCCGCCCAGAGCCTTGAACCAGAGCTTGGCATGCTCCTTCTCGTTGTCGGCAGTCTCCTGGAAGATGGCTGCGATCTGCTCATAGCCTTCCTTCTTGGCCTTGCTGGCATAATAGGTATACTTGTTGCGTGCCTGGGATTCGCCGGCAAATGCGATCCACAGATTGGCCTCAGTCTTGCTTCCCTTCAGTTCCATAATGTTTCCCCTTTCCAATTTCAAAGCATAAACGTTATTTAGTATGGTAATGATAGCATTATTTATTCCTGTCCCATGCAGACCGGACAAACGCCGTAAAACATCAGGCTGTGGGTCTGAACCCTGCAGCCGTTCCGCTCCACTATCTGGTCCAGCTCCGAATCGTACGGCATATCCAGATCGGAAACGCCGCCGCATTCACAGCATAAAAAATGTGTGTGGGGTGCCGTATTGGCGTCAAACCGCACCACAGTGCCCGGGATCTCCATGATCCGGCCCTCTTCCGCCATCTGGTGCAGATTCCGGTAGACCGTTCCCAGACTCAGCTTGGGCATGGACGGCTTCAGCCAGGTATACACCATCTCCGCGGTGGGATGGGTTTTCGTTCCCCGCAGAGCCATATAGATCTCTTCCCTCTGATGGGAAAATCGCTTGGAGCCTTGCATAGACACCTCACTTTCTTATTAATAACAATTACTATTATTTTATATCATACAGTTTTGGAAAATGCAAGCCTTTTTTGAAATAAATTTCACACGGTACCGCCGGTTTTTTCTGCAGGATCGGACAGAATAACACAGGGTATCGCAAATCCAATACTCCACCAAAGGAGGCAACCAAATTGAAACGGCTTTCCGTTTTTCTGGTGCTGGCCCTGACGGTGCTTTCCATCGCCGCTCTGACTTCCTGCGGCTGTGAAGCCAGCACGCAGACCGATTCGAACAACCAGACCGGCAGCACCAATGAGAACACCGGCAGCACCAACACCCCCAACAACAGCAATCCGGGCACCGGCAGCAACTCCGGCGCCACAACCCCCGGCAGCGGCTCCGGAAACAGCTCCATCATGGATGACTTCACCGATGACACCGTGACTGACGACTTCGGCAGCAGCTCCACCCCCGGCAGCTCCACCCCCGGCAGCTCCACCCCCGGCAGCTCCACCCCCGGTACCGGTTCCGCAGGTAACGGCTCCGGCAGTGGTGCGGCAGGTAACGATTCCGCCTCCAGCGGGCTTCCCACCTATGAGGATATGCTCCGCAATGGCCGAAATCTGGATCGTGACGGTTTCTTAAACGACGATCACCGCTAACCCTGCGAACGCGCACACGATGTAAATCAAAACCACGCGTTGAACGCGTGGTTTGACCAGGCCCTATAAGGGCCTATCTCCTGTGGTCGCCCCCTAAAGGGGGCACCGAGTAGGTCTAACAACCACAAGATCATCTCTGGCAGCCCCCTATTCGGGGGCTGTCTTTATTTGCGCTAAAGCTCCAAAAAAGAGATCCCCATGTTTCGTTGATGGAAACACGAGGATCTCTTTGCGTTTTTACTTAACGGATTTTCTCTGATTTTGGTGACATTGGCGACCGATGCGCCGTCTCTTTCCCATGCATATTCATTTTACCCGCAGCGCACGGGCAGCATTCAGGATGGTCAGCAGCGCTACGCCCACATCCGCAAACACCGCAGCGCCCATGTTGGCCCGCCCCAACGCGCTCAGCAGCAGCACCAACGCCTTGACACCCAGAGCAAACGCCACATTCTGACGCACAATGCCCAGCGTTCTGCGGGAAATGCGCACCGCCTCCGCGATTTTGGCAAGACTGTCATCCATCAGCACCACGTCTGCCGCCTCAATGGCGGCGTCGCTGCCCAAAGCGCCCATGGCGATGCCGATATCCGCCCGGGACAGCACCGGCGCATCGTTGATGCCGTCACCCACAAAGGCCAGACGACCTGCGGTATTCTCTGCCAGCAGCTGCTCCATGTGGGCGACCTTATCACCCGGCAGCAGTCCGGCGTGATACTCCTTGATCCCCAGCTCTGCCGCCACGGCGGCAGCCACCTGCTCCGTATCGCCGGTAAGCATGATGATCCGTTCCACGCCGCAAGCCTTCAGACTGGAAACCAGTTCCTTCGCTTCGGGACGAATGCGGTCTGCAATCACAAGATGACCGGCGTAGCGGCCATCCACCGCCACATGTACCACCGTGCCAACGGCAGAGGTTTCCGGACAGTCCACATCTTCCCGTTCCATCAGCCGACGGTTACCGGCAGCAATGCGGCGGCCATCCACCGTCGCCGCCACGCCATAACCGGCCAGCTCCTGCACGTCTGTGACCCGTGCGGCAGCCGCAGCGGGGCAAGCCGCTTTCAGGGACAGAGCCACGGGATGCTCGGAGTACGCCTCCGCCTGTGCCGCCCATTCCAGCAATTCTTCGCGGGAAACACCTTCGGCGGGACAGACCTCGGCAACGGAGAATTTTCCTTCCGTCAGCGTGCCGGTTTTATCCAGCACCGCTGTGCCCATCTCTGCCAGCTGCTCCAGATAGCAGCTGCCCTTCACCAGAATGCCTCTGCGGGATGCGCCGCCGATGCCGCCAAAGAAGCTCAGGGGCACAGACAGCACCAGCGCACAGGGACAGGATACCACAAGGAAGATCAGCGCACGGTGAATCCAGCTGCTCCACGCGCCCACAAACAGCGGCGGGATCACTGCCAGCGCCAACGCGGCAAACACGACGCAAGGGGTATAGACCCGGGCAAAACGGGTGATGAATGCCTCCCGTCTTGCCTTCTTCTCACCGGCATTCTCCACCAGCTCCAGAATTCGCGCCACAGTGGATTCCCCGTACGGACGATCTACCCGAATCCGCAGAACACCGGTACGGTTGATGCAGCCGCTGATAACGCTGTCGCCTGCCGCCGCATCACGGGGCACAGACTCGCCGGTAAGCGCGGCAGTATCCAGTGTGGAGACACCCTCCAGCACCGTGCCGTCCAGCGGGATCCGCTCGCCGGGATGTACCACCATTACCTCGCCCGCCTGCGCTTCCTCCGGCGGCAGAGTGACTTCCTCTCCATTCCGTTCCAGATGCACAGTCTCCGGACGGATATCCATCAGCGCGGCAATGGACTGGCGGGAGCGGCCCACGGCATAACCCTGACACAGCTCGCCCACCTGATAGAACAGCATAACAAATACCGCCTCGCCGTAATCGCCGATGGCAAAGGCGCCCAGCGTAGCCACGGACATCAGGAAATTCTCATCAAACACACTGCCCCGCAGAATGTTGCGTCCCGCCCGCAGAAGGACGTCCCATCCCATTACAAGATAAGCTGCCAGATAAACCGGCAGTGTGATCCAGACATTTCCGCCCAGCAGCTTTGCTGCCGCCAACAGCACAGCACACGCCACAATGCGGATCAGCATGGTCTTGCTGTCGCCGCTGCCATGGTCATGACCGCAGCCGCACCCACAGCCGTCATCGTGATGATGGCGCTCATGCCCGCAGCCACAGCTTTCCTCATAGTGATGATGCTCGTGGCCGCAGCCACAGCTCTCCTCATGGTGGTGATGCTCGTGTCCACAGCTGCAGCTCTCCTCATGGTGGTGATGCTCGTGGCCGCAGCCGCAGTGCTCCTCATGGTGATGGTGCTCGTGGCCGCAGCAACAGCCCTTGTGTTCATGTTCTCCCATGGAAACCCTCCTCACTCCAAAACATGTTCCAGACCCTGATCGATGATGGTCCGCACATGGGAATCCGCCAGAGAATAAAAGACCGTCTTTCCCTCTCTCCGGGCACGCACTAACCGGACATTCTTCAGCGCCCGAAGCTGATGAGAGATTGCGGACTGGGTCATTCCCAGCAGCTCCGCAATATCGCACACGCACATTTCCGCTTCAAACAGGGCATACAAAATCCGTACCCGGGTGGAATCTCCGAAAATCCGGAACAGCTCCGTCAGATCATACAGCACATCTTCGTTGGGGATATGTCTGCGTACCTCCTCCACCACCTGATCGTGAACGTGGCTGTGCTCACAGCACTCCACCTGATAACGCTCCTTCAAAATAACTCCCCCATTCATATGAATGTTTATTCATATGTTCATAATATCACACAAAAAGTATTTGTCAATCCCAAAGCAGAATCTTCTCCGACGCTGTTGAAATGCCGGCTGCCACCTGTTAAAATAAAGCCAGGCAAAAGTCGGCATCGGCAGGAGGAAGATAATATGTGGTTTTGGTGGTTTATGTTTGTATGTAATGTATTGGTTCCCCTGATCATGATCTTAGCAGGAAGAATGATGTGGAAGCATTGCCCAAAGAAAATTAACCATGTATACGGATATCGAACAGGGCGCTCCATGAAAAACATGGACACCTGGCGGTTTGCACATGACCATTGCGGACGTCTTTGGTGGAAACTCGGCTGGATCATGCTGATCACCTCGTTTTTGATTTCGCTTCCATTCTTTCACAGCAGTGAAGATGTCATCGGAACTGTCACCCTGGTTCTTTGCACTGTCCAAATCATTGTTTTGATTGCTTCCATTTTCCCAACGGAAACCGCATTAAAAAGAGCCTTTAAAGAAGACGGTACACGTAGATAATTCTCTTTTGTTTATCCGTGACCATACAGATAAAATCGCCCTCCGCCGCGGCGGAGGGCGATTTTTCGTACAGGCTGTAAAACCGCCCATGCTTTTATCGGACGATGCGTCCGTCTGGGCTGATGGTCACGATCTGCAGCGGAAGGTCTTTTCCACAGTTTTGTACCGCGGTCTGAACGGCGTGGCTCAGCCCACCGCAGCACGGCACCGTCATCCGGGCGACTGTGACGCTCCGGATGTCGTTGTTTTGCAGGATCTGGGTCAGCTTTTCGGCATAGCTGACAGCATCCAGCTTAGGACAGCCGATGAGCGTCACTCTGCCGCGGATAAACTCCCGGTGGAAATCGCCGTATGCAAAGGCCGTGCAGTCCGCCGCGATCAGCAGGTCGGCACCGCCGAAGCAAGCCGCCTCAGGCGGCACCAGCTTAAGCTGCACAGGGAAGTTCACCAGCTGACTGGGAATGCCGACAGCTGCGGCAGGCGCGGCAGGTACAAAGCTCCGGTCGGCAGTGCCGGGACAGCCGCGGGGCTGTGCGCCGCTTTCCCTTGCTTTCTTGGCAGCCAGCACCGCCGCCTCATCATAGGCCGGTGCTTCCCTCTCCTCAAAAGAGATGGCGCCGGTGGGACAGGCTGGCAGGCAGTCGCCCAGACCGTCGCAGTAATCTTCCCGCAGGAGTCTGGCTTTTCCGTCCACCATGCCGATAGCGCCCTCGTGACAGGCTCCAGCGCACAGTCCGCAGCCGCTGCACTTCTCTTCATCAATTTTGATAATTCTTCGGATCATCGCCTTATCCTCCCGAAACGCTTTTCTTTTGTGTATATCATCATACTATAAATATTCAGAGCATGTCGGTTGCTTTTACAACGAAAGCATCAAAAAAACGCAGCAATAGCTTGGCAAATGATATCGGAATGTGCTATATTGAATGATAATGCCGTTATGCGGCCTTTTCCAATGCAAACCGACAGAAGCGAGGTTCGCCTTATGATTCATATTGATAATTCGAAGAACGCCTTTATGCTCCACTGCCATGTGGTGCCGGAGGAGCTGTCCAGGCCCGACTATTCCCGTTTCCGCATGGACGGACGCCCGGATCTGCTGAATCCCCACGGCATGATTCACGGCGGCGCACTGTACACGCTGGCGGACAACGCCGCCGGCTATGCCGCCCACACCGACGGACGCCGCTATGTGACCCAGACCAGTTCCTTCCACTTCCTGCGCAATCAGGGCGGCGGCATTGTCTATGCCGAGGGCCGGGTCATCCACCGCGGACGCACCACCTGCCTGACTGCTGTAGAGATCACCTCTGGTGACGGCACTCTGCTGGCCACCGGCGAGTTCACTTTTTTCTGTATCACCCCGGACGGTCCCGTCTCCGACGCGGACTGAGACAATCCCCGAAATTCGAAAGGAGCGTATCCGTATGTCCAACTACAAGATTGAAACCAACTGCGTTCAGGGCGGCTATACCCCCGGCAACGGCGAGCCCCGCCAGATCCCCATCGTGCAGAGCACGACCTTCAAGTATGCCACCAGCGAGGATATGGGCAAGCTGTTCGATCTGGAGGCCAACGGTTATTTCTACACCCGTCTCCAGAACCCCACCAATGACTATGTGGCCGCCAAAATCGCCCTGCTGGAAGGCGGAACCGCAGCCATGCTGACCTCCTCCGGTCAGGCCGCCAACTTCTACGCGGTGTTCAATATCGCCAACTGCGGCGACCATGTGGTTGCCTCCAGCAGTATCTACGGCGGCACTTTCAACCTTTTCTCCGTCACCATGGCCAAGATGGGCATTGAATTCACCTTTGTTGGTCCCGACTGCACCGAAGCGGAGCTGGAGGCTGCCTTCCGTCCCAACACCAAGGCCGTGTTCGGCGAGACCATCGCCAATCCTGCCCTGACGGTGCTGGATATCGAGAAGTTCGCCAAGGCTGCCCACGCCCACGGGGTGCCCCTGATCGTGGACAACACCTTTGCCACTCCCGTCAACTGCCGTCCCATCGAGTGGGGTGCTGACATCGTCACCCACTCCACCACCAAGTACATGGACGGTCACGGCGTTGCCGTGGGCGGCTGCATCGTGGACGGCGGCAAGTTCGACTGGATGGCTCACGCTGACAAGTTCCCCGGCCTCACCACTCCCGACGACAGCTATCACGGCATCACCTACGCCGAGAAGTTCGGCAAGGAGGGCGCCTTTATTACCAAGTGCACCGCTCAGCTGATGCGGGACTTTGGCTCCATCCAGTCTCCCCAGCACGCTTTCTATCTGAATCTGGGTCTGGAAAGCCTCCATGTCCGTATGCCCCGCCACTGCGAAAACGGTCAGGCGGTGGCCGAGTATCTCAGCAAGCATCCCAAGGTGGCCAAGGTCACCTACTGCGGTCTGCCCGGTGACAAGTATTATGAAGTCGGCCAGAAGTATCTGCCCAACGGCTCCTGCGGTGTTGTCAGCTTTGAGCTGAAGGGCGGCCGTGCCGCCGCAGGCCCCTTCATGAAGGCTCTGAAGCTGGCTGCCATTGAGACCCACGTGGCTGACGCCCGCACCTGCTGCCTGAACCCTGCCTCTTCCACACATCGTCAGATGACGGACGAGCAGCTGGCTGCCGCCGGTATCCCCGCCGGTCTGGTTCGTCTGTCCTGCGGTCTGGAGAGCAGCGCCGATCTCATTGCCGATCTGGCACAGGCGCTGGATCAGATCGACTAACCGCAACCGAGAGGAGGGCGGCACATGCCCATTAAGATCCCCAACAATCTTCCCGCGGCGGAAGTCCTCCATCAGGAAAACATTTTCATCATGCCGGAAGACCGGGCTGTCTCTCAGGACATCCGGCCTCTGCAGATCCTGCTGCTGAATCTGATGCCCAAGAAGATCCAGACGGAGACTCAGCTCTCCCGCCTGCTGGGCAATACCCCTCTGCAGATCGAGCTGGAGCTGATCGTCACCAAAACGCACCAGTCCGCCAACACCCCGGCGGAACATCTTCAGGCCTTCTACAAGACCTTTGACGATGTGAAGCACCGCACCTTTGACGGCATGATCATCACCGGCGCACCGGTGGAAAACATGCCCTTCGAGGAAGTGGATTACTGGCAGGAGCTATGCGAGATCATGGAGTGGACCAAGACCCACGTGCACAGCACCTTCCACATCTGCTGGGGCGCACAGGCCGGTCTTTACTACCATTACGGCATTCAGAAGCAGCCCCTGCCGGAGAAGATGTTCGGCATCTTCCCCCACACTGTGGAATACCGGAACTCCATCCTGTTCCGGGGCTTTGACGATACCTTCTATGTCCCCCATTCCCGCCACACCACCGTGGCGCGGGAGGATATCGAAGCCGTGCCGGAACTGCGGATTCTCTCCTCCTCCGAGGAAGCCGGCGTATACGCCGTATTCACCAGGGGGGGCAGACAGATTTTCATCATGGGGCATTCCGAGTATGATGCCGACACGCTGAATCAGGAGTATGTCCGTGACGTCAACGCCGGCAAGCCCATCAAGATCCCCAAAAACTACTTCCCTAATGACGATCCCTCCCAGCCGCCCCGGGTCATCTGGCGTGCTCATGCCAATCTGCTTTACAGCAACTGGCTCAACTACTTCGTCTATCAGACCACGCCTTACGACATCGGTGCCATCAGGGACGGCAGCCGTACATAAGCGCAGAAAAGCCGCGGGCGTTTTGCCCGCGGCTTTGTTGCACTTTGCTTATTTGTTCTTACGATCCAACTCGATGATCTTTTTCAGTGCCTCCACAGAGACCTTGACGCTGCGGGAGGTATCCTCGCTCATCTTCTGGTCGAGACCGGCTTTCTCACGCTCCTGATTCCACACCACATGGAAGCAGGAGCCGCAGCGCACGCCCAGCGCAGCCGCCACCACAAACAGCGTGGCGGACTCCATCTCGCTGCCCTTGACGCCCAGACGCTTCCAGCTCTCCCACTTATTCAGCAGTTCGTAGTAAACAGGGGACTTCTCCGGGCTGTGCTGACCGTAAAAGCTGTCTTTGCACTGAACGATGCCGGTATGCAGGGGATACCCCAGCTCCCGGGTGGCTGCCACCAGTGCGTTGGTGATGTCCAGATCGGCCACGGCGGGGAATTCCAGCGGCGCATATTCCAGACTGGTATGCTCATAGCGGATGGCGCCGGTGGCCACCACCACATCGCCGGACTGCACGGACAGCTCGATGCCGCCGCAGGTACCGGTACGGATGAAGGTATCCGCGCCGCACTTTACCAGTTCTTCCATGGCGATGGCTGCAGAGGGACCGCCGATACCGGTGGAGCAAACGCTGACCTTCTCGCCCAGCAGCGTACCGGTGTAGACGTTGTATTCCCGGTTGTATGCCACCTGATGGGCATCGTCAAACAGCGCGGCAATGGCGGGCACACGACCCGGATCGCCGGGCAGGATGCAATACCGGCCAACATCGCCGGGGGCACAATGGATATGATACTGTTTCTCCAGTTCCTGCATAGTCACACCTCTTCAATGATGTATTTCCCGGAGCACCGGGGGAAAGGGGATTTCAGGTCTTTCCTTCAATCTTGCCGCCGCAGCGGGGACAGGTGATGATCACCTTGCCCTTGCCCACCGGCACACGGCAGACGGCCTTGCAGTTTTTACATGTGAAATACTTGTGGTTCTTGTCGGCGCGGCGCTTCTGCGCGCCCTGCACACCGTTTTTGATGTTCCACCACAGGCGCAGCCACTCGCCGTTCTCTCTGCGCCGCTTTTCCAGATTTTTGGAGAACATACGAAACAGCGAAATGATCCAGATGGCCATGCCGAAATAATAGATCACCAGTCCCACCGCAGCCATGGTATCGGAGATACCGCTGATGAGATTGGCCACCACGATAAAGCCCACGCTGCTCCATACCAGCACCAGATTCAGCTGATCCATGCCGTTGCGGCCATACATAAAACGGACAAAGGCGTCTCCAAGCTTTCGGAAAAATGACATATGCTTCTACTCCTTGCAGCAAAACAGAGGCTCTCCTCTGACGGATTGTTATCTATTTTACACGCAGTCCGGGTTGACGGCAACCGTTTTGCCGATGAATTTACAAAAAGTTATTTCTTTCCGGGGGCAGGAGTGCTATAATGCCTCCTGTTAAATATTTGAAAAGCAAGGAAGTGTAACCACTATGGCAAAGAAACAATTCAAAGCAGAGTCCAAGCGTCTGCTGGATCTGATGATCAACTCCATTTACACCCACAAGGAGATCTTCCTGAGGGAGATCATCTCCAACGCCTCCGACGCCTGCGACAAGCTGTGCTATCTGGCGCTGACGGACAACGGTGTGCAGATGGACCGCGGCGATTTCCGTATCCGCCTGTCCGTGGACAGCGGCGAGCGCACCATCACCGTATCCGACAACGGCATCGGCATGGACAAGGAGGATCTGGAAAACAATCTGGGCGTCATCGCCTCCTCCGGTTCCTTTAAGTTCAAGCAGCAGCTGGGCGAGGACGCACAGGACACCGACGTCATCGGCCAGTTCGGCGTGGGCTTCTACTCCGCCTTCATGGTCAGCGACCGCATCACCGTCACCACCCGGAAGTACGGCAGCGACACCGCTTACCGCTGGACCTCCTCCGGTGCCGACGGCTATACCATCGCCGAGTGTGAAAAGGACACTGTGGGTACCGACATCGTCATGCACGTTAAGCCCGACACTGAGGAGGAGAACTACAGCGAATTCCTGCAGGAATGGAAGCTGCAGGATCTGGTACGCCGCTACTCCGACTATATCCGTTTCCCCATCCGCATGGAGGTGAGCCGCACCCAACGGAAGGAAGGCTCTCCCGATGACAAGCCGGAATATGAAACCGTCCGGGAGGAGCAGACCCTCAACTCCATGGTGCCCCTGTGGCAGCGGAAAAAGGCCGACGTTTCTCAGGAGGAATACGACAAGTTCTACCGGGACAAGTTCTACGACTACACCGCACCCCAGAGCGTCATCGCCGTCAGCGCCGAAGGTGCCGTCACCTACAAGGCACTGCTGTTCATCCCCGGCGCCACCCCCTACGACTTCTATACCAAGGATTACGAGTCCGGCCTGCAGCTCTATTCCAGCGGCGTCCTCATCATGGATAAGTGTGCCGACCTGCTTCCGGAACATTTCCGTTTTATCCGCGGCGTGGTGGACTCTCCCGACCTGAGCCTGAACATCTCCCGCGAGCTGCTGCAGCATGACCGCCAGCTGAAGGTCATGGCCTCCAACATCGAGAAGAAGATCAAGGCCGAGCTGCTGCGCATGATGCGGGATGACCGTCCCGGCTACGAGACCTTCTGGAAGAACTTCGGCCGTCAGCTGAAATACGGCATGGTGGCAAACTACGGTGCCAATAAGGATCAGCTGGCGCCTCTGGCTCTGTTCTGGTCCTCCACGGAGAAAAAGCTGGTGTCTCTGGACGAGTACGTAGACCGGATGCCGGAAAGCCAGAAGGTCATTTACTACGCCGCCGGCGAGACCGTCAGCGCCGTGGATCGCCTGCCTCAGCTTGAGCGTCTCAAGGACGACGGCATCGAGGTGCTGTACTTCACCGAAGAGGTGGACGAGTTCGCCGCCCAGCTCCTGCACACCTACAAGGAGAAGGAGTTCCGCTCCGTGCTGGACGGCGAGATCGAGGACGCCGACAGCAAGGCTGACGAGAATACCGCCGACGAGCACAAGGCCGCGCTGGACTTTGTAAAGGAGGCGCTGGGCGACAGCGTCAAGGAGGTCAAGGCCTCCAAAAAGCTCAAGAGCCATCCCGTCTGCCTCACCGCCGGTGAGGGCCTCAGCTTCGAGATGGAGAAGTACCTCAACACCATGCAGCCGGAAAAGCCCATCCGCGCCGACCGGATTCTGGAGCTGAACACCGCCCACCCTGCCTTTGCCGCTCTGGAGAACGCCGTCACCGCCGATCCCCAGCTGGCCAGAAAGTATGCCGACCTGCTGTACCATCAGGCACTGCTCATCGCCGGTCTGCCCATGGAAGATCCCTCCGCCTACACCGATCTGGTGTGCGAGCTGCTGATCAAGTAATATAACAGTATCACCCCTCTGCCGCGCGGCAGAGGGGTGATTGCTTACTTCATGGCCTCATACATCACAAGGCCCACTTCGTTGATGATCTTGGTGGTCGCCTTCAGATCGGAGGATGTTGTGCATATGGTCACGATATAATACCGTCCATCCGGCAGGTAGAAGATGCCCGCGTCATGGGCAGTGGGCGGATCAGTCAGGGTGCCGCCCTTGCTGGCCACCACCACCTGTCCTTCCTTGGGCAGCCGCAGTGTGTCCGCACGGGGGTCTACACGTTCTGCACAGGGCAGCAGCGTTTTCAAACGGGCGATTCGCTGACCAGCCATGATCTGAATAATCCGACGGCAGGACTCCTCATCCACCAGCGTACCGTCCGCCAGCTGCTCCAGCATGCGGCCCAGATCTCCGGCGGTGGTGGCATTGACGGGCATTTCCTCCGGCACCTGAGGCGGGGGCAATTCTCCCTTGTAGAAGATCTTTTTCCAGATCCATGTGTTGTTAAAATCATGGTCCGTACAGAACTGCCGGGTGCGATCCATGCCCACCACGTCTATGATCTCGTTAGTGGCGGTATTGTCGCTCATGACGATCATCAGGTTGGCAAGGTCAAACAGGCTCAACTCCAAGTCCGGTGCCAGAGATCGCAGGATGCCGCTGCCGGTAACGCGATTTTCCGGCTTCACCACCACTTTTTTGGAAAGGTCGACTCTGCCCTCCGCCGCGTCCTGAAACAGCAGGGCAAGTACCGGGATCTTGATGGTGCTTGCAGCGGTGAAGATCTTATCCTCGTTGATGGAGAATTTCAGCCCCTCGCCGGGGGCAGAAACGTACAGGCCGCAGTCTCCGTCCACGCTGGCGCAGAGCTGCCGCAGCGCCTCCTCCGGGATCTTGTGTTCACTCATAGTGTTGCTTTCCTTTCATGGGGCGCTCCGGCAGACTGCAAACGCAGCCTGCCGGAGCGTGTTTTCACCTATCGGCGAGGATCACTTTGCGAAGTAGTTGTTCCAGGAGAAGCTGGTCTGACCGACAGACTGGTTGACCACATCTCCCTGGGTCCAGGTGTAGCCAATCAGGTGGCCAAACAGGATGTAGGGGACCTCATCCACGACGGCCTGCAGATAGTCATTGTAAGCCTTTACAGACTCAGCGGAGCCGGTGGGAGTGGTCTTCATGATGGCCAGAGCAGCATCCTTGGCAGGGCTGGACCACCACCCCTGGGTGCCGGTGACGAAAGTGGAGTGCAGCACGGGGTTGTCCTCACGCTTCTGGACCTCCCAGCAGCCGATGTCGTGGCCGGTCTTGGGATCCTTACGCATGGCGGTGTGAGAACCGTTATCAACGGACAGCAGCTCCACCTTCAGGCCGATGGACTCCAGCATGGGGATCACGGCCATGGCAGCCTTGTAGAAGTTGCCGGAGGCGTGGGTCAGGTACACGATGGGCTCACCGTTGTAGCTGGACTTTGCCAGATACTCCTTGGCCTTGTCAACGCTCTTCAGATTGTAGTCATTCTCCTCCATCAAGGTGCTCTGGTAAGCGGTGACGCCCTTGGTGACAGCATAGGGCTCCAGAACAACACGGTCGATGATACCGGCAACAGAGGTCAGAACGGCGGCGGGGTCGATGATGGCACGGATGGCCTTACGGACATTGACATCAGCCACAGGACTGTCTGCGTTGGACTCATGCAGGTTGAAGAAGATGCCGTGGGTCCAGGTAGTACCGGCGTCCCAGCGCTTCAGGCCCATGCTCAGAGCGGTGTCCCACATGGCAGCCTGCACACCGCCCAGGTCATACTCGCCGGCCAGAGTGGCAGCGGTCTGAGAGGAGGCGTCAGTATTGACCTTGTAGATAAACTTATCAATGTAAGCCATACGGGGTGCGGCCACGCCGATGGCGTCCTCATTGCCCTCAGCGATGATCTCATAATTCTCGTTGCGGACAAAGATCAGCTCGGTGTCGCCTTCCCACTTCTCCACGCAGTAGGGGCCGGAGCCGATCATGTCCTTGACGTCGTTGATCTCGTTGACCTTAGTGCAGCCGTAGGTCAGGTCAGTGGCGGGGTCATAGGTACCAGAGGTCAGATCGGGCGCATACTTCTCGCAGATCTCCTTGGGCATGACCTTCTGGGTGCCCTGAGGAGAACCCAGCCAGGCCATGAAGTTGATATTGTAGGTCTCGGTGGTGAAAATGATGCTGTCACCCTCCACCTTCCAGGTGGTGCCCTTCCAGTACTTCTCATAGCTGGACTGGGATGTCAGATTCATGGCAACAACGCGGCGCATGGATGCTACAACGTCATCAATCGTAATGCGGTCACCGTTGGAGTAGTAACGCTCACGCATGGTCAGGGTGATGGTGCAGCCGTCCTCAGAGGTAGTGAAATCCATGACCTGAGGATAGAACTTGCCGTTGGCATCCAGAACGATCATGTTCTCATAGACATAGTTCGTGTAACGGCAGACATACAGGCTGTCAGCCTGAGAGTCATGGACGTCCATGGTGGGCGCAACGCCGCCCATGACACAGACCATTTCGCCGCCGTATTTGTCTGCGTTGTCCTTCTTCAGCTGCTCAGCTTTGGTCAGGGTGGGCTCAGCAGGCTTATCGGGTGTTGTGGGAGTGCTGGTGGTGGGCTTACTGGGTTCGGTGGGATTGCTGGGAGTGCTGGTGGTGGGCTTGTCGCCGCCGCAGGCCACCAGTGCCATGGTCATGACCAGGGCAAGGATCAATGCGATGATTCTTTTCATAGGGTATCCTCCTATTTTCTTTTTATCATACACGCTCTCTTTTAAGAGCATGTCATGACCTGTATATTTGGAAACGGCGGCAGAAACGGCATGAAAAGAGCACATGACACAGATGGGAACCCAAAACCATCATTTATCAGGAGGCCCGTCTCTGCCGCCGTGATCCACTTGTCCGGGGCACGGTTTCCGCTTGACTTTGCATCCGCGGATTTCTATAATCGAAATATAACGCTTTATCTTATTTTGAGGAGGGGTGCGGATGAACGCGCAGACCGCCAGAATGTTTCTTGCCATCGTGGAGCACGGGAGTATCTCCGCCGCGGCCCGGGCACTCTACATCACCCAGCCGGCGCTGTCCGCCCATCTGGGACGGCTGGAGGAGGAACTGGGTGTGCAGCTGATGCGGCGGCAGAAGGGCATCCATCAGATCACCCTGACGCCGGAGGGTGCCGCCTTCGTCCCCATCGCTCAGGAGTGGGCATCTGCCGAAGATCATTTTCTGCAGTACAAAGATACAGTCTCCCGGAAAACGCTTCGCCTGCTTGCCGGTACCTCCGCCCATGACGTCATTGTAGCTCCCATTATCAGCAAACTGCTACGCAATGACCCACAGCTTGCGGTCCAGCAAAGCATACAAGAACTCTACGCACATTCTGTCATATCACAGCATATCCATCGCTTCGACATTGCTTTTAGTTTTTTTCACCCCACAGATTCTCCTCTGGTTGACTGCATTCCTCTATTCCAACAGGAGTATTACATCCTCTGTCCAGCGGATTCACCCCTGCCGGACCGTGTATTGTCGCTCAAGGATCTGGATCCAGCCTTTCAGGTCATGCAAAAATTTGCAGTCGGCAATCTCAGAAGATGGTATCAGTCCAACTTCTCCGAAGCCCCTGAGGACTCCTATGCACAAACTACGACTATTCTCTCGACCCCAACCTATTTTAGAGATCCCCGCTGTTGGGGTATCTGCAGCGCCAACAATGCCATGTTCCTAATTGCCCAACAGCCGGACACACTCTCCTTCCGTCGAATAGAAACAGCACCGTCCCCATCCCTGTGCTCCCTTCTGATCTCCAAATCCTACGCCCGGGCGGATGTGGTGGAAACGCTGCTGCGCTGCTGCCGGGAATATCTGCAGGAGCGTCCGTATCTCACGCCGCTGCTGAAATAAAGCATATCACCTCCCGCCGGGATTTTGAATCCATTTTCCCCCATTTGAATAGTCCGATTCCGGGTCTTAAATACAACATCAATATTATATTTAAGGCATTTTGGACAATTTTCTCTGCCAGCGTTTGTTGATTTCGCAAGGCACATCATGACCGGCAACGCCGCAGGATTTTCCTGCGGCGTTATCATTTTCCCCTTGACATACTGCGCTAACTGTATATACTGTTTATATACAGTCAATTCACGGCGAGGGAGGTTTTGCCCATGGATATCCTGCTGCGCAACACCGGTGACCAACCTATTTACGAACAGATCTACACCCAGATCCGTGACCAGATCCTCTCCGGCTCCCTGCAGCCGGGCGAACCGCTGCCCTCCATCCGGGCGCTGGCCAAGGACCTGCGGATCTCCGTCATCACCACCAAGCGGGCCTATGACGAGCTGGAAGCCGGCGGCTTTATCTGCACCATGGCGGGAAAGGGCAGCTTCGTGGCGGAAAAGGATCTCACGCTGGTGCGGGAGCTGCATCTGCGGGAAATGGAACAGCATCTGCAGGAGGCTGTCCGGCTGGCCGCCGCCTGCGGTCTGAGCCACGATGACCTGATGAACACACTTCGGATTCTTATAGAGGAGGAATGACCATGAGCACAAACGCTTTGGAGCTGCGCGGCGTCAGCCGGAGCTTTGACGGCTTTGCGTTGCGGGACGTCAGCTTCACACTGCCCAGAGGCTGCATTCTGGGACTGGTAGGCGAGAACGGCGCAGGAAAATCCACTACCATTAAATTGATTATGAACGTTCTGCGGTGTGACCGTGGCGAGATCACCGTGCTGGGCTGCAGCAACACCGCACCGGAGTTCCGGACGGTGAAGGAGGATATCGGTGTTGTGCTGGACGAGGCCTGCTTCCCCGCCGCCCTCAACGCCAGACAGATCGGTAAAGTGATGGCCGGTATCTACACACGCTGGGACGATGCCCTTTACCGGTCTTACCTTCAGCGCTTCCAACTGCCGGAAAAGAAGAAGTTCAAGGCCTTCTCCCGGGGCATGAAGATGAAGCTGGCCATTGCCGCCGCCCTGAGCCATCACCCCAAGCTGCTGATCCTGGACGAGGCCACCTCCGGCCTTGACCCCATCGTCCGGGACGAGATCCTGGAGATCTTCTCCGAATTCACCCGGGGCCCGGAAAACGCCGTCCTCATTTCCTCCCACATCGTCAGCGATCTGGAAAAGCTGTGCGACTACATCGCCTTCATCCATCATGGGCAGCTGCTGTTCTGTCAGGAGAAGGACGCGCTGCTGGAGCAGTACGGCATTGTCACCTGCACCCGGGAGCAGCTTGCCGATCTGCCGGAGGAAGCGGTGGTCAGTATCCGCGCCAACCCCTACGGCGTGCAGGCACTGGTGGAGCGCAGGGCGGTCTCCGCCGCATTCGCGCCGGAGAAACCCACCATGGAAGACATCATCCTCTTTATGGTGAAAGGAGAGAAGAAGTCGTGAAAGGACTGCTGCTGAAAGACCTGTATGTTCTGCTTCGTCAGATGCGGCTGTTTGCGGGCTTGATCCTGCTGCTGTGTGTTGTCAACGAGCAGCTGGCCGCCTTCGCCATCATGTACGCCGCCATGCTGCCCTACACCGCCATGGCCTATGACGAGCAGAGCCGCTGGAACCAACTGGCCGCTATGACCCCCTGCCGCCCGCTGGACATTGTACTGAGCAAGTACATCCTCGGCTGGCTGCTGATGGCCGGCGCGGCGTGTTTCTCCGTTCTGATAAACGGCATTCTGGGGCGGCTGGGCAGTGAGCTGCGCATCACCACCGTGGTGTCCAGTCTTGCGCTGGCCTGCATCTGTCTGGCCGTGCTTCTGCCCGTCATGTTCCGCTTCGGCGTGGAAAAGGGACGCATGGGCTTTATCCTGATCTTTGTTGTCATTTTCACCTTCATCGGCTCCTCCGCCCAGTTTGACACGCTGGCGCTGCCTCTGTTGGAAGCCATGCCTGCCGCGCTGGCTGCGGCAGCGGCAGGCATCAGCGCCGTCTCCGTTCCACTGGCAGCAAAGCTTTATCAGCAAAAGGGGTTTTAAGACAGTTCCGGCAATTTTTCGCCCTTGTCAGGTGTCGGGAAACATGATAAAATGTTTCCGCACCGAAACAATGACCGACAAAGGAGCTTTTACTATGCCCGCTTCTGTTCGCAGAGCCGCCGAAACCATTCGGGACATGTTTGAAGAACACCTGTGGCCCTATGAGTACAACGAGGAAAAGCACCGCTTCTCTGCCAAATTTGACCTGGAGATCGCCGAGCTGAAGGAAGTGGAAATTCACATCCACGCCCGTCCCAGCAGTATCGAGCCCGCCAAGTGCCGTTCCATCGTGGCCTATGGCCGGATTCATCTGAAGGCCGACCTTGACCGTATCGCGCAGGTATGCGAGTACCTGACACGCGCCAACTTCGGTCTGGCCATCGGCAACTTTGAGTTGGACTATTCCACCGGTGTCATCCGCTATAAGGTGGCCATGAACTGCCGCAGCGGGCTTCCCGGCATCAGTGCGCTGGAGGATCTGGTGGCCGTCCCCGTGGCCATGTTCAATCGCTACGGCAAGGGTCTGCTGGCTGTCAACGATGGCACAGCAACTGCCGAAGACGCTGCCCGGCAGGCAGACGCAAAATAAACACAACCACATCGCGGTCAGAAAGCAAAAAAGCTTTCTGACCGCTGCATTTTTTAAGGCCGATTTAGGATTTCGCCGCTATATTAGTCCACAGAAAGGGGTGATCGGCCGTGGCATATCAGGCGATTTTCAAACGTTATGAGCTGAAATATCTGCTCACCTCGGAACAGAAAAAAATCGTTCTCGCCGCCATGGAACCCCACATGGCATTGGATCAATACGGCCGCACCACCATCCGCAGCCTGTATTTTGACACCGACAATTATCGGCTGATCCGCAACTCCATCAGTAAACCGGCCTATAAGGAAAAGCTCCGTCTGCGCAGCTACGCGCAGGCATCGCTCGACAGCGCGGTGTTTGTGGAGCTGAAGAAGAAGTACCGCAGTGTGGTCTACAAACGGCGGGTTGCCATGCCGGAAAAAGACGCCATGGCATGGCTCTGCGGAGAACGCCCCTGCCCTGTTCAGGGCCAGATCCCCGCCGAAATCGACTACGTTCTGGATTTTTACAAAACGCTGCGTCCCGCCATGTTCCTGTCCTATGAACGGGAAGCCTTCTATGCAATAGACGGTTCCGGTTTCCGCGTCACCTTTGACGATACCATCCTCTGCCGACGGGAGGCCCTCTCACTGGAGTCCGAGGTATACGGAACACCCATTCTGCCGGAGGGACTGGTACTGATGGAACTCAAATGCGCCGGCGGCATCCCCCTGTGGATGACCCGCGTTCTGACGGAAAACCACATCTATAAATCGTCCTTCTCCAAATACGGCACCGCTTACAAGATACTGATTCACGCAAAACGACTGGAGGTTTCTCACCATGATTGATTCTTTTTTCCGCGGCCTGTTTGACACGGATATGACCCGTGTGATCCTGATTTCCGACTTTCTCCTGTGCATCGGCTGCTCCCTGCTGATCGGCCTGATTCTGGCCTTCGGCTACATGTACCGTTCCCGCTTCACCAAGAGCTTCATCGCCACGCTGGCGCTGCTGCCGGCAGTGGTCTGCGTGGTCATTATGATGGTGAACGGCAATGTGGGCGCAGGTGTCGCCGTAGCCGGTGCTTTCAGTCTGGTTCGTTTCCGCTCCGTTCCCGGTACAGCCCGGGAGATCACCATGCTGTTTCTTGCCATGGGCGCAGGTCTCATGACCGGCATGGGTTATCTGGGCTATGCTCTGCTGTTCACCGTCATCATGTGCACACTGAGCGTCCTGTACAGCCATCTGGATCTGGGTGCGCAGAAAAGTGCCGCAGCCTACAAGACCATGAACATCACCATCCCCGAAGATCTGGACTACACCGGCGTTTTCGATGACATTCTGCAGGCCTACACCCTCTCCCACGAGCTGACCCGTGTCAAAACCACCGACATGGGCAGCATGTTCCGCCTCACCTATCAGCTGGTGCTGCGCGATCCCGCCAAAGAAAAGGAAATGATCGACCAGCTGCGCTGTCGGAACGGCAATCTGGAGATCTCCATCTCCAGACAGGAAACCATGGCCACCGAGCTGTAAAGGAGGCAGTTACTATGAAGCGTTCCTTTCCGGCTCTGCTGCTGGCGCTGGCCATGCTGCTGTCCGGCTGCGGCTCACTGCCGCAGAGCAGCACTCCGCCTGCTTCCGGCGGCAGCACCATTCCGGTGCAGCCCATCGTCCCGCCCACGCAGGAAACACCCGCCCCGTCCGCCTCTGTACCTGTGACCATCGGCCCTTCCGAACTGTTCTCCAACAGAGATCTGGACAACAGTTATGAGGAAGCAGGCAGCGCCGTCATCCGGCTGACGGGCAGCACCGCGGAGTGCAGCTCCAACGCCGTGCAGATCTCCGGCAGCACCGTCACCATTCTGGACGAGGGCACATACATCCTCTCCGGTACGCTGGATAACGGCATGATCGTGGTGGATTCCGAAAAGACCGACAAGACGCAGCTGGTGCTGAACGGCGTCACCATCCACAGCGAGACCTCCGCCCCCATCTATGTGCTGCAGTCGGACAAGGTGTTTCTCACCACCGCCACGGGCACGGTGAACACCCTTTCCAACGGCGGCGCCTTCACTGCCATCGACGACAACAACATCGACGCCGCCATCTTCTCCAAGGAGGACATCACCCTCAACGGAAGCGGCACACTGGTGGTCACTTCCCCGGCAGGCCACGGCATCGTGTCCAAGGACTCTTTGACCATCACCGGCGGCAGCTATGACATCAACTGCGCCTCCCACGCCATGGCCGGCAAGGACGATGTCTGCATTGCAGGCGGCACCTTCGCCATCGTTTCCGGCAAGGACGGCATCCACGCCGAAAACGCAGATGATACCTCTGCGGGCTTTGTGTATATCCAGAACGGCACTTACGATATCTCCGCACAGGGCGACGGCATCAGCGCCTCTGGCCACATGCAGATTGACGGCGGTTCCTTCACCATCACCACCGGCGGCGGCAGCGCCAACGCCGCTCAGAAAACCTCGGACAACTGGGGCGGTTTCATGGGTGGCGGACGCCATCAGGGCGGCAACTTCGGCGGCACTCCCGGCAGCAAGCCCGGCAAGCCCGGCAAGCCCGGCGGCGATATGGGCGGTTTTGACAATGGCTTTGCCGGTGGATTCGGCGGCACCATCACAGACACTGCTGCTGACACTGCCACCGACAGCACCAGCATCAAGGGCATCAAAGCAGCCACTTCCCTGATCATCAACGACGGCGCCTTTACCATCGACTCCGCCGATGACGCCGTTCACTCCAACGGTTGCCTGACCGTCAACGGCGGCACCTTCGACATCGCCGCAGGCGACGATGCTTTCCACGCCGACGATACCCTGACCATCACAGACGGCACCATCCACATTTCCGAAAGCTACGAGGGTCTGGAGGGTCTGCACGTGATCGTGTCCGGCGGCAGCACCACACTTACCGCCATCGATGACGGCATCAACGCCGCAGGCGGCACAGATGCCAGCGGCTTCACCGGCGGACGGGACGGCATGTTCGGCGGCGGAATGGGCCGCCCCGGCATGGGCGGCGGCGCCTCCAACGGCAGCATCACCATCTCCGGCGGCACACTCCATGTCACGGCACACGGCGACGGCATCGACGCCAACGGCACGCTGGACATCACCGGCGGCCATACCACCGTCTGTGGCCCCACTCAGGGCGATACCGCCACGCTGGACTACGATTCCCGGGCCACCATTTCCGGCGGCACCTTCATCGGCACCGGCGCTTCCGGCATGGCCCAGTCCTTCAGCAGCTCCCCTCAGGGCGTCATCGCCGTCAGCGTCGGGCAGCAGTCCGCCGGTACGGAGATCACCCTGAAGGACAAGAGCGGCAGCGTTGTCCTTACCCATACACCTGATCTGAACTTCGCAGTGGTCATCCTCAGCGCTCCTCAAATCATCGCAGGAGACACGTATACCATCACCGTAGGCTCCGCCTCCGGCGATGTGACCGCTGGCTGACGAAAAAGCGGCTGTTCCACCGATATTCGGTGAGACAGCCGCTTTTGTTCTTTTGTGACGCAGCCGTCAGCCCCACAGGGCGGACAGTGCCGGGATGACCTGCTTTTTCCGGGACATGACCTTGGGCAGGAACACGGTGTTGTCTCCCACCTTGCAGTTGAATGCCTGACGGATGCTCTGTTCATCGCCCAGATAGAGAAGCCGGGTGCCTTCCAGCAGGACGTCAGTGAGCATCAGAAGGATCATGTCATAGCCGCGTCCCTTCTTCATAGCCTCCATGGCCGACAGGAATTCCTCCTTGCGAAGCATCATGTGATCAGAGTCGGCACAGGTGATCTGGGATACCGCCAGATTATAGCCGGCGATATGGAACTCCTTGAAGTCGGTCTTCAGCAGCTCCTCCACCGAGCGATTGTCGCCGCCGGAGGCGGAGAAGATCATATGGCCCAGTTCCTCCAGAGACACATTGGCGATGCGCGCCATGCGGTTGGCCATGTCGATATCCCGCCGGGTACAGGTGGGAGATTTGAACATAACGGTATCGGAGGTGATGGCCGCCGCCATAAGACCCGCCATCTTCTCCGACGGCATCAGCCCCTTGTCCTGATACATTTCCGCCACGATGGTGGTGGTGCTGCCCACCGGCTCATTTCGGACATAAATAGGATTGCCCGTCTGGATATCTGCCAGCCGGTGGTGATCGATGATCTCCAGGATCTCCGCCTGATCCAGACCGCGGACAGACTGTGCCACCTCGTTGTGATCCACCAGCACCACCCGCTTGCGGCGGGGACGCAGCAGATGACGACGGGACAGAGTTCCCACCACTTTTTCGTTTTCATCCAGAATGGGGTAAATGTGGAATCTGCTCTGCAGCACGATCTCGCGGACGTCGTCGATATAGTCCTCCAGATGGAAGAGGATCATCCCCTCTTGCTTGCAGATGCGGGAGATGGGCAGAGCGTGGTTGATGAGCCGCACGGCGCGATAGGCGTCCAGCGGCGTAGAGATCAGGCAGGTCTCCGTGGGCATGGTGCGCAGCTCCTCGCTGATCTCCGCCTGACAGGCGATGACACAGCACACGCCAATTTCCAGCGCCTGCCGGATCATATCCGGCTGATCACCGCAGACAACGATGCTGTCCTTCCCGGAGAACTGCAGATTCTTCCGGGAGGTGGGCAGAGCAATGACCACATCGCCGCTGATGGAATCCACCATCTGACCGGCGGAGTTCAGCAGCTTTCCCTCCACCACGGACAGCAGGTTGTAAAGCGGCACATTCTCCACACGGGAGTTCTGCACGGAGGACATGTCGTGGGCGGCCACGTCACCGGCAGAGAGCATGCTGAACAGCGTACCGTCCTCGTTGGTAATGGGAATGGCGGAAATACCTTCGCCGTGAAGCACTTCCCATGCACGGCCGATGGTAGCGCCCGCGTTCAGCGTGGGCGGCGTGTCATAGGCCAGGTCGCAGACCTGTGTGCGCACATTCTCCAACAGCTGGGGCGGTTTGCTGTCAAAACGCTCCAGCACAGCCTGGGTCTCGTCGCTGAGCCGCCCCAGACAGGCAGCGGTGTATTCCCGGTCCCCCAGAGAATTCCGCAGGGCGGCATAGGCCATGGCGGAAACAATGGAGTCGGTATCCGGATTCCGGTGTCCGGTCACATAAATGGTATCCATAGAGAAAACCTCCTTTTGCTTTGCGTTGGTTGGATCAGAGGATCAGAAGCTCCTTGGAAAGCCCGGTGATATCGCGGCTGCCCTCTTCCGTCAGGATGAGGACATCCTCAATGCGGACGCCCAGCTTCCCCGGCAGATAGATGCCCGGCTCTGCGGAAATCACCGCACCTGCAGGCAGAGGCCGGTCATAGGACGGAGCCGCCGTGGGTGCTTCATGCACCTCAATGCCCAGGCCATGGCCAAATCCATGGCCAAAATACTCGCCGTAGCCGGCGGCGGTGATATAGTCCCGGGCAGCGCCGTCCACCTGACGACCGGTAACACCGGCCTTCGCCGCGGCAATGCCGGCCAGCTGTGCCTGCAGCACCGTATCGTATACCTTACGCATCTCCTCCGTAACAAACCCCACCGCCACCGTTCGGGTGGTATCGGAACAGTACCCGTCCTTCATGGCGCCGAAATCGAAGGTGATGAATTCCCCTGCCTCCACCGGCTTGTCGGAGGGTACGGCATGGGGCTTGCTGCCGTTGGTGCCTGAGGCCACGATGGTATCGAAGGAAGGCTTTTCCGCGCCATGGGTCAGCATCAGATAGTCCAGCTTGGCCGCCAGCTGACGCTCGGTGACACCGGGGCGGATCTCTCCCAGCAGCTCCGTGAATGCCGCCTCCGCGATTTTCTGGGATGCCAGCAGCTTTTCGATCTCCTCCGCATCCTTTACCATCCGCAGCTCATCCATCCGGGCCCCGGCTCCCACCAGCTCACAAGGGAATGCCTTTCGGTAAGCTTCATAAGACGCCACGGACATACGGTCATCCTCAAAGCCCAGACGGGCAACTCCATCTGCTTCGATGACCTCTCTGGCCAGCGCCGTATAGCTGTGGGCTCCGTCTACCAAACGCACTCCGGCGTCCTGAATGGCATCCTGTGCCGCCTCAATGTACCGGGAATCGGTAAAAAACCAGGCGCTTTGCCGTGTCACCAGCACCATACCGGCGCTGGAACGGAATCCGGCGGCATACAGGCGGTTTGGAGCGGCAGTGAGCATCATGGCGTCCAGCTCCCAGTCGGCAAGCTTTTCCGCGATCTGTCTGAAATGATTCATATTCGATATCTCCTTTCGTACGAAAGAATGTTTTCCTCCTTTACCTTTACCAAAAATTCGCTGCAAATACAAGCCCCCGGCGGATAATTTCGCACCCTTTGTATACCACGCAGCCGTTGTCAGAACGCAGAGAATGTGGTAATGTCGTAGTAGATTCTGCTCTGGGAGGTGCCTTATGACCAAAGCATTGTTTGTGCAGGCCATTGCCAAGTTTTCTCTGGGTGTTGTGCTGGTGGGTGTACTGCTCTTTCTTCCGGCAGGAACGCTGGATTACCCCGACGGGTGGCTGCTGATGGCGATTTTATTTATCCCCATGTTTGCCGCAGGACTGGTGATGATGGGGAAAAATCCTGACCTGCTGAAAAAACGCCTGCAGGCGAAAGAACAGCAGACCGAGCAATCCACAGTGATCAGGCTCAGCGGGCTGATGTTTCTGGCCGGTTTTATCGTTGCCGGACTGGACTTTCGTTTCCAATGGCTGCCTCTGTCCGACTGGGTATCCTATACAGCAGCCGCTGCGTTCCTCCTCGCGTACCTCCTGTATGCCGAGGTGCTGCGGGAAAACACCTACCTCTCCCGCACCATCGAGGTGCAGGAGGAACAAAAGGTCATTGATACCGGACTATACGGCATCGTGCGCCACCCCATGTACAGCGCCACGCTGCTGCTTTTTCTCTCCATGCCCCTGGTGCTGGGCTCTCTGCTCTCCTTCCTGTGCTTTCTGGCCTATCCCCTCATCATCGCCAAGCGCATCCGCAACGAGGAAGAGGTACTGAAAGCCGGACTGCCGGGCTATGCGGAATATCTGCAGCGTGTAAAATGGAGACTTATCCCCCTGATCTGGTAAAATCTATTCCGCGCGGCCGCGACGCCGCCGGAGGAAAGGACATATATTATGAAGCTGATCACTTACCGTTATTCCGGCAAGGAGGCCGTAGGCATTCTGGAGGGCGAGACCGTCCGCCCCCTGCCCGTGAACAGCATGGTCGAACTCATCGAGAGTGGCGGCATTCCCGCTCCCACCGGCGAGACGCTGCTGCTGGCAGATGTGGAGCTGCTCGCTCCCATCCCCCGTCCCCGGCAGGACGTGATCTGTCTGGGCATCAACTACAAGGCGCATGCCGACGAGGCCGCCGGCTATGACGCCGCCTTCATCAAGGAAAAACCCATCCCCATCTACTTCTCCAAACGCGTCTGCGAGGCGGTGGCGCCCGGCGGCATGATCCAGAGCCATCCCGGTCTGGTAGAGCGGCTGGATTACGAGGCGGAGCTGGCCGTCATCATCGGCAAGACCGCCAAAAACGTTTCCGCCGCACAGGCAGCCGACTATATCTTCGGCTACACAATCCTCAACGATGTGTCCGCCCGTGTGCTGCAGACCTCCCACAAGCAGTGGTACTTCGGCAAGAGTCTGGACGGCTTCACCCCCATCGGCCCCTGCATCGTTACTGCTGACGAGATCGCCTTCCCGCCTGCTCTGCCCATCCGCGCACGGGTCAACGGCGAGCTGCGGCAGGACAGCACCACCGACCTGCTGATCACCGGCATTGCCGACATCATCGCAGAGCTTTCCTCAGGCATGACGCTGCTGCCCGGCACCATCATCGCCACCGGTACACCCTCCGGCGTGGGTATGGGCTTCGATCCCCCCAGATTCCTGAAGTCCGGCGACGTACTGGAATGCGAGATCGGGGGCATCGGCGTGCTGCGGAACACGGTGGATTGACCTCTCGTTAAAACCTCCGCTTATAGCAGACATAAGAAAATACGATTCTTCTGCCATCTTGTCACATTTCCTGTTTTTCGCTAATATGGTAAACGGTAACGCATTCGCCTTGCCACCGAGAAAGATATCATATTAAAAAGGGAGAAAGATCATGGAAAAGTTTTTTCGTCTGAAAGAGCACGGCACGGACGTACGCACTGAATTCGTGGCCGGTCTCACCACCTTCATGGCTATGGCCTACATCCTGATGGTCAACGCCAACATGTTTGCCGATCCCTACGGCATCGGCGGCGTGGAGGGCCAGCTGCTGGGTGTCAGCTACGGCGCTATCTACATCGCCACCGCTATCTCTGCCATCGTGGGCACGGTTCTCATCGGCCTGCTGGCAAACCTGCCTCTGGCACAGGCCTCCGGCATGGGTCTGAACGCCTACTTCGTCTATACTCTGTGCCTCACTCTGGGTCTGACCTATGCCAACGCTCTGGTGCTGGTTTTGCTGGACGGCGTGATCTTTATCGTTCTCACCGTCACCGGCCTGCGCAAGAAGATCTTTGACGCCATTCCCCACACGGTTCGCGTGGCCATTCCCGCAGGTATCGGCCTGTTTATTGCATTCCTCGGCCTGCAGAACGCCGGTCTGGTCATCAAGGACAGCTCCACCGGCGTGGCACTGGCCAGCTTCAACATCTTCTCCGGCACCGCCACCTGGGCCACCATCATGCCTCTGCTGGTGACCTTCTTCGGCCTGCTGGCCATCGCCATCCTCAACAAGCGCGGCGTCCGCGGCAGCGTGCTGTACGGTATTCTGGGCTCTGCCGCAGCATACTACATTCTGGGTTTCACCGTCCCCGGCTTCTATGACGGCTTTGCCGCCAGCCTGTCCTTCGATCCCTTCGCCGCTTTCGGCGCATTCTTCAGCGAGTCCTTCCTGAAGGTCTTCACTCAGGGCTTTGATTTCTCCGCCTTCATCGCCGCCAACGGCATGGGCGGTTTCCTGATTACGGTAGCTACCTCCGCTATGGCTCTGTGCATGGTGGATATGTTCGATACTCTGGGCACCCTGTACGGCGCCTGCGCCCGCGGCAACATGCTGGTAAACGGCGAAGTCCCCAATATGGAACAGGCCATGATGGCAGACGCCATCGCCACCACCACCGGCGCTGTCATGGGTACCTCCACCGTCACCACCTTCGTGGAAAGCTCCGCCGGCGTCGGCGAGGGCGGCCGCACCGGTCTGACCTCCATGTTCACCGCCGGCCTGTTCTTCATCGCCATGTTCCTCTCCCCCGTGGCACAGCTAATCCCCACCTATGCCACCGCCACCGCCCTGATCTATGTGGGCGTTCTGATGATGAACTGCGTCAAGGACATCGACTGGACCAATACGGAGCACGCCGTTCCCGCCTTCCTGACGGTGGCTATGATGCCCTTCACCTACAACATTTCCTACGGCATCGCCTTCGGCATCATCTCCTACTCCATCATCGCCGTGTTCACCGGCCGCGGCAAGGAGATCAAGCCCGCCACATGGATCATCGCCATCCTGTTCGGCCTGACCTTCTTCCTGACCCACTAAGCATATCCGACAACAGAATCAAAGGAGCGCCTCTGCCGCGGCAGAGGCGCTCTTCTTTTTGTGCTCAGAAACAGCATGACGAGCTGAAATTTTTAAAAATATAAAACCGTCTTATGTTCTTCCGCCGAAATCCGTCTATTCGAAAACGTC
>SVLJ01000034.1 GCA_015067995.1 Oscillospiraceae bacterium | reverse complement strand
CTCCAGCTTGCTCTCGCTCTCTGCGGCAGCCAGTGCGCGGCCGCTCTCGTCAACATGGTTCACAGTCAGGGTATAGTACACGGGATTCTTGCTGTAGACGTAAGTGACTTCCTTGTTGCCGTTCATGGTGCCGCTGGCTGCATCGCCGGTGATCTCCTTGTAGGTATAACCCCCGATGCTCTTGGCGGCGGTGCTGTAGGAGGAACCCTCCAGCTTGCTCTCGCTCTCTGCGGCAACCAGTGCACGGCCGCTCTCGTCAACATGGTTCACAGTCAGCGTGTAGTACACGGGATTCTTGCTGTAGACGTAAGTGACTTCCTTGTTGCCGTTCATGATACCGCTGGCTGCATCACCGGTGATCTCCTTGTAGGTATAACCCTCGATGCTCTTGGCGGCGGTGCTGTAGGAGGAACCCTCCAGCTTGCTCTCGCTCTCTGCGGCAGTCAGTGCACGGCCGCTCTCGTCAACATGGTTCACAGTCAGCGTGTAGTACACGGGATTCTTGCTGTAGACGTAAGTGACTTCCTTGTTGCCGTTCATGATACCGCTGGCTGCATCACCGGTGATCTCCTTGTAGGTATAACCCTCGATGCTCTTGGCAGCGGTGCTGTAGGAGGAACCCTCCAGCTTGCTCTCGCTCTCTGCGGCAGTCAGTGCACGGCCACTCTCGTCAACATGGTTCACAGTCAGCGTGTAGTACACGGGATTCTTGCTGTAGACGTAAGTGACTTCCTTGTTGCCGTTCATGATACCGCTAGCTGCATCACCGGTGATCTCCTTGTAGGTATAACCTTCGATGCTCTTGGCGGCGGTGCTGTAGGAGGAACCCTCCAGCTTGCTCTCGCTCTCTGCGGCAGCCAGTGCACGGCCGCTCTCGTCAACATGGTTCACAGTCAGCGTGTAGTACACGGGATTCTTGCTGTAGGTATTGGTGAAAACCACCGCCGTATCTCCGGTCAGGGTAAAGCTATCGCTGGTAGCGCCATTTTTGCTTCCAACAGTGGTTGTCAGAACATAGCCCTCAATGGCCGGATCGCCTTCCTCGACAATACGGTAACTTTTATTGAGTTCCAGGACGGTAGTGCCAATGGCACTGGTGGCTCCAGCCGCAACCGTGGCATTCACAGTGTCTACCTGAGTATTGCCGCTGTAAACGACGAAGGTATAAGTTTTGGCAGTGGGAAGCGTGATTCCCGCAACATTTTTCTGGATGGTCAGGGTAGCCTTGGTAGGTGGAGTGGTGCTGGTTTTCTCACTGGCACCCAGCTTGAAGTCCATGCCACCGTAAATAAACTCGCCATTTTCCCACTTAGACTTATCTTTACTCTGCAGGATAGTTTCGCAGATATTGTCTTCATCCCAGAAATTCACCGTCTTCTCAAAGGTCATAGGAACGGTGACCTTCTCACCTTTTACGTTGAAGTCCACATTTTTGGTCAGCTCGATGGTGTAGTAAACAGGATCGCTGGAAGTTCCTACAGGGAAGGTTCCGTTGAAGCGGCGCTGTCCCTCATCGTGGATGGTGGTTCCGGTAATCTTGAAATCAGCAGTGGAGGTAATTTTCAGGTTGCCATTCTCATAGTCCGCCTTGGTCAGTTCCACATCTGTGGTATAAGCCGTTCCGTCCAGCGTGTAGGTAGCTTTCAGGGCAATGTGAATGTCCAGATGGATCGCAGAGTCATCGTTCTTCACCAACTGCCACTTAGCCTTGGCGGGTTCCGTAACCTCACAGCCACTATGTTGATGCTCATCCTTGCCGCAGAGCCAGCCCATGATCCATCTACAACCCAAAACGCTGTGGGTGTGGGCCTGCTTTCCGCAATCATACTCCGCGGAGATGGTCTCCAGATACTTCCACCTGGTCAGGGCAGAGATCTCGCCGGTGGGCTGTGTGTTCTGATCGGTGCTGTAGGCGATGTCACCAACATCATAGGGATCAGACGCGGTACCGGCAGCCAAAGTGCCGATATTCAGCAAACTGGTCATCATGACCAGGGACAGGAATACAGCAAGCGCTCTCTTGCCGAACCCTCTCTTGGTAATGTTCTTTGCCATAATTTCAATCTCCTTTAAAAACATTTAGATTGAAATACTGGCGGCTGGGCTGGCTTAGCGTTTCTGCCTTAGCCCCCTGGCTTTGCGTCCCGCCCTTTCGAACGGTTTGCCTTTTTCATGTATTTACGGATTTTGTGCAGTTCCCTGCACTGGGTTTATTTTGAAAGTATCTTCCGTCAGGCAGAAGAAACTTCCTCTACGTTTTGTAATGCGCTGTCCATCAGAAGGAGTAGTTCTAGAACACTTCGAAACCCTTGTTCCCGTTGGCCCTCTATCCAGGTGACAAACCCCTGCCAACTGGCATTTTGCCGGAACAGGAACTTGACAGCAAAAGTAGCGGTTTTCCCATGCTGCTGCTCTATTCTGGGAGGACCGGTTGAACACACAGAGGGATGGACGAATGTGCGAATCGTTGAGAATGCCTTCGGAAATTCTATCTGATCCAAAAGTCGTTCCATCTCCTGCAGAAACTGCATCGTGCAGTAAAACTGTTTGGCATCATCCAGATGTGGGTGATAAATTCGTCCAACTGGTACTCCGTTCTCGTAGGAGTCGACGCAGACCATTGTCGTTCTGCATACTTCTCCCCGAATGCAATTTGCCACTCACACCCCCCCTTCTGTCCGGGTTTTCTTCCGTTCGCTTGATGTGGTTTATATATACCATGTTCCGGTCACAAATTCGGTTATAATTTGAAGCGCAGCTTTCATTTCTTAAAATTTTTTCTGAAGCCTGTGACCGAGCCGCCTTGAAAAACTCTCGCCGGAATTGCTTTCCCCGCTTGAACTGTGCCTGCCGCTTTGTTAATATGGATTAAAACAAAATGTAATCTGTATATCTGACGGAGGACGTACTATGATCTCCCGATTGAAAGACACTCTGCTGCTCATCGGCAGTGCCAGCAGCGACCGGCCTCGCCTGCGCGAGATCTTTCAGGCCAGCTTTGATCTGCTGGAGGCAGAAAACATCCATCAGGCACGGATGCTGTTGGAGCAAAACGGAGGCTGCATCGCTGCGGTACTGGCCGATCTGCCGCTGACCAACACCGATGATCTGCGCACCCTGGCCACCTGCTGCCATCAGGGCTCCCCTAACGAAATCCCCATCATACTTTTTGTGACGCCCACCGGGGCGGGCGAGCAGGAAGAGCTGGCCTTTGCGCTGGGTGCCACCGACGTGGTTCTGCGCCCCTATACCCCCACCATCGCTCTGCGTCGTGTGCAGGTTATCATTGATCTGTTTCTGCACAAGTGGCATCTGGAGAAGCTGGTGGATGAGCAGAGCCGAACCATCCGCAACACCAATCAAATCATGCTGGACGCCCTGTCTGCCATCATTGAACACCGCAGCACAGAATCCGGCAATCATGTCCTGCGCATTCGCCGCTTTACGGAGATCCTTCTGGAAGAAGTGGCTGCTTTCTGCCCGGAGTACGGTCTGAATGAAAACAGCATTGGCATTATTGCCAGCGCTGCCGCACTGCATGATATCGGCAAGATTTCCATACCGGACTCCATTCTCAACAAACCCGGACGCCTGACACAGGAAGAGTTTGACATCATCAGGACCCATACTACCATTGGTGGTCGGCTGGTGGAAAACCTCAGCGGCATGGGCGACCCGGAATATCTGCGCTATGCCTACAACATTGCCCTGTATCACCACGAGCGCTGGGACGGCAAAGGCTATCCCTGCGGTTTGAAGGATAACGAAATCCCCATCTGCGCACAGGTAGTGGGTCTGGCCGATGCATTTGATGCCCTGACTTCCCATCGGGTTTACAAGCCTATGCTCCCCTACGACCAGGCCTTTAACATGATTGTCAACGGCGAGTGCGGCGTCTTTTCTCCCCGGCTGCTGGAATGCTTCAAGCATGTCCGGCCGCAATTTGTGGAGTTGGCCCATCAATACGCCGATGGCTATTCCCCCAAGTCTGATCACATCACCATGCCGCTGCCCGCTCCGGAATGGAAACGCCATGCACTGGACTCCCTGCAGTTGTCTCAGGTAAAATATCAGGCCTTGCTGCATTATCTGGATGCCACGGTGCTGGAGTTGGATCTGGACCATGATTTGTACCATGTGGTTTACAACCCCAACCCCGATCTGGATTCCATTACGCCTACCGCTTCCTTCAGCCAGATTATTGCGCAGCTGCAAAGCAGCAACGTCCATCCGGAGGATGTCGGCGTGGCAGATGAGATCCGACGCTGCCTGACAGAGGATTTCTTCCGCCTGAATCTGCGCCGCTGCGTATTCCCCTGTCGCATTTTCAGTCCCACTTTGGGCACCTATCAGACCTATGAGCTGATTTTCCTGCGTGTCAACACCGGCAATGCGGACCAGCGCATCGTCATAGCCATTTGGAACAAGCTGGAACAGGCACTTTCAGGACACGAAGCCCTGCTTCAGACGGCACTGCTCTCCTCCCCTGCCCTGTACGGTCTGGTGAGCACAGCGCTGCGCTGCCGCAGTGACGGCGATCTGACCATTGATGCCGGTGCCAAGGATCTGTTCTCGCTGACCGGTTACAACAGCGAGGAGCTGGAGAAGCTTTTCCATTCCAAGCTCCTCAATCTGGTCTACCCTGCTGACCGCCCAGCCTTTTCTGCCGCCATGCAGAAGCACATGCAGAACGGCGGCCGCGCCGACACCGAATTCCGGCTCCAGCGTAAGAATGCTGAACCTCTCTGGGTACTGGCCAGAAGCCGCGTCTACACCGAAGCAGACGGACAGGAATATGTCTATCACGCTATCCGTGATAACTCCCAAATCCGCCAAACCATCAACTTGCTGCAGGCAGACGCAGAACGTCACGATATTCTGACCGACCAAAGCGAAGGCGTTATATTCACGCTGGATCTTAATACCGACACTCTGAGCTGCTCTTCCCGCTGGCAGGAAATCTTTGGCTATCCTCCCAAATCCGAGCACTTTCTATCCCAACTGCACCAGACCAGCCACTTCCATCCGGACGATCTCTCCCTCATTCTGTCGTGGGTGGAGGATCTGCGTCTGGGAAAAGAAAGCCAGCCTCATCTGGAAGTACGGATCGTCAACCGGGAAGGGAAATATATCTGGTGTCGGATTCGTGCCCGCCTCCAGCGGGACGGAGCACGGGAAACCAATCGCATCGTAGGCATCATCTATGATGTGGATGAATTCAAGCGCGCCACTATCGCATTGAAGGAGCAGGCACAGCGGGACTCTCTCACCAAGTTGCTGAACAAAGCCTCCACCCAGAATCTAATTACAGAGCATCTGAGTTCTCAGGATGGCCAGCGTCTGTCTGCCATGCTGATACTGGACATGGACAATTTTAAGTCGGTAAACGATCGCTACGGACACCTGTTTGGTGATGCCATCCTTTCTCAGGTTAGTTCTCGTTTACGCAGTCTGTTTCGCTCCCACGATATACTCGGCCGTATCGGCGGCGACGAATTCCTGATCCTGCTCAAAGACGTTCCCAACATAGAAATTGTGGAATCCCGCTGCTCGCTGCTGCTGGAAAACTTCCACAATCTGCTGAACCAGCTGATGCCGGATCTCGATGTATCCTTCTCCATAGGTGCCGCACTGGCGCCCCTCCACGCCACCACCTATGCCGATTTATTCAAGCATGCAGACGAGGCACTGTATATTGCCAAGAGCAACGGCAAAAATTGCTATAAAATATACGATCCTCACGATAAATACAATTCTCTGTTGGAAAACGCCACCTACATCAACACCCGTATCGACTCGGACGACGAACCTAACATCGCAGGCAACTCCTTTATTCGTTTTGTGTTCAACGCCCTGTACGAAAGCCGCGATCTGGAAGCCACTGTGAATGAGCTGCTGGCCCACATTGGAATGCAGTTCAACGTCAGTCGCGCCTATATCTTTGAAAACAATGATGATAACACCACCTGCAGCAATACTTTTGAGTGGTGCAATGAAGGTGTCCATCCGGAGATCAAAAATCTGCAGAATATCAGCTATGAGGCGGACATTCCCGGCTGGCGAGAAGCTTTTGATGAAAACAATTTGATTTACTGCTCTGATATCTCCCAGCTGACTCCGCCTCTCCGTGCCATTCTGGAGCCACAGGGCATCAAGAGCATGCTGCACTGTGCCATCCAGGACAACGATGTATTCCGCGGCTACATCGGATTCGACGACTGCACCGCCAATCGTCTGTGGACACAGGAGCAGATCTCTCTCCTCCAGTTCCTATCCGAAGTCATGGCTCTGTTCCTGTTGAAGAAGCGTACGCAGGATAAGGCCATGGCACAGGCCGCCAATCTGAAAAACATTCTGGACTGTCAGGATGCTTGGCTGTATGTGGTGAACCCCAACACCTACCAGCTCAAGTTCCTCAACGCCAAGCTCAAGAAATTGGCTCCCCGCAGCCAGACGAACCAACTCTGCTACAAAACACTTCTGGGCCGGAAACGCCCCTGTGTACAGTGCCCTCTCCATAGCAGCGGCGGCATCAGCACTATTAGAAATGAAAAACTGGATGTGGTAGTACAAGCACATGCCGATCCCATTCTGTGGGATGGCAAGGAAGAGTGTCTAATCACCTGTCACGAGCTGGCAGAAGAATAATCCCGCAATCTACAAAAGGACCTGATGCAGAATTTCTCTTCCGCATCAGGTCCAAATAATTGTTCTTCTTTTCTCTATCGCAGTTCTAATGCAGCAGCATCCGCTGCGGATACATCATCCCCCAAATGGATGATACCGGCAAAAAATGCACCGTAGGTGACTATGAACTACACAAACAGCTTCCCAGGAAGTTGATGATTCTTTTCAATCTGGCTGTCCACGACGGATTCCGAAAGTAGGAGTCCGCAAAGCTGCCAGTCATTCCCTTTCATGGACTACGCCACCCGTCTGCTACCTTACTGATCTCCACCACTCGGAACATTGCTACTGTGGCCCACCGTCTTGGACACACACATACCAGTGTGATCCTGGATATCTAACGCACTCCAAAAGAACGACCAAAATGCCTCCGAAGCACTGAAATATCTGCTTGAAACTCCCGAAGTTAGCTTATCGGTAGCCAAAGCTGAATTCGATAAACTTCCAGAGAATATGAAAAGACCCTGTAACCATTGGCTTAATAGTGACAAGTAACTATTTGCCGCAGAGAACGGTGTGACCCGAAGGTCACGCCGTTTTTCTGCGTCCATAAGTTGTTTCTGTAGTAATTGTTTCGGAAATAACGGGAATTTCC
>SVLJ01000033.1 GCA_015067995.1 Oscillospiraceae bacterium | reverse complement strand
TGGGCTCGGCGGGCTTTGCGGGCTCGCTGGGCTTCTCGGGCTCGGTGGGCTTGCTGGGCTCAGTGGGCTTGCTGGGTTCAGTGGGAGTGCTGGGTTCAGTGGGAGTGCTCGGAGTGCTGGTGGGCTTATCGCCGCCGCAGGCGACGAGAGCCATCACCATGACGAGAGCGAGGATCAAGGCAAGTGCTCGTTTCATAATGTGGGTCTCCCTTCATAATTTTGATTTTCTTTGTATATTCCTCAACTGCCTTGCGGCAGATCAGGCCTTTTCAAACAGGATATCAAACAGGGACAGCAGCTTTTGGTCGATTTCCGGATGGAACTGGACACCCAGTACCTTTTCGCCATACTCCACCACATCGATGGTACCATCCTCCGCCCGTCCGGTGACGGTGAGCCGGGGTGAAACGGTAGGCACGGCAAACTTGTGGAAGGAGCCGGCATAGATCACATCCTGTCCGGTAAGACGGTGGATGTGGCTGCAGGGGGTCAGGAATACCGACTGCTTGGTGGCATCCTCTTGGCCGCGAAGATGCTCCATCTGGTGGCCTTCCACCCGCATGAGCTTTCCGCCGGGTGCGGCGCGCATGGCCAGATAGTCATCCGCGAGATCGCCTGTAGATCCGTTCTCGGCCACATAGTCCAGCGTCTTGAAGTAATGACAGATGGACTGCATGCCAAGGCAGATGCCCAGCAGCGGTTTTCCGGTGGTCACGGCATGGTGCACCACCTGCAGGTGATAGGGCCAGACCTTATGGCCGCCCATGAGCAGAAATGCGTCAAACTTCTCCAGCACGGTTTCGGAGATGCGGCCATCGGAGGGCAGGATGCCCAGCGGGATGCCGCCCTTGTCATAGATGCGGTTGCCGTAGTTGTTGCCGAAGTAGTATTCATCTTTCCGGGGATTGGGATCGTCGCCCAGCCGCGCAGGCGAGACAACGCCGATCAGTGTTTCCATTGGTATCACCCCTTTCGGTTAATTTTACTATAAAACCAAAAAACTGCCCTTGTCAACAGGGGCAAAAACACCCCTTCGGCGGCGTTTTCCGCCGGAAGGGGCGTTTTTTGTAAGGGTTGCACAAGCGCGGGCAAGTCCAGTTGTTAAATTCGCAGATTAATATAGGAATATACCTTTATTTCATCGAAAAAATTCCAATATAATACGGAGGGCCGTTAGCGGTGAAAAAAACCTTACATTATCGAACTTAGACAGATTTTTCCCGCTGTGGAATCATATGGAAATCCCCTATAATTCATCACGGGCGACTTCCCGCGTCGTTACGCCTTTTCCAGATGAGGACGTTCCTCCACATACTCCCGGCAGCACTCCCGGAAAGCATCAATCACCTCGGTATCCGGGTATGCCTTGGACACCAGCAGGGAAAATGCCCGCTTCGGCGGTGTGGGCAGCAGACGCCGGTAGGTGAGGCGGCCCGGATGATGCTCCATGGCCAGCAGCACCACGCTGGCGGGGATCAGTGCCCAGCAGCGGGGGTCCGTGAGATAATTATGGACGCCCATGACGTTGCTGACCTGAAGAAACGGCTTGACATCCTCCGGAAAATACTTGTTCCGCCAGGTCAGGATCTTGGTATTGCGGCCGAAGGAATGGTGGATCACCTCAAACCGGGGGTCCAGATCCTCCGGCGTCAGAACACGGTCCGGAAGAACGGTGTTGACCGGGCAGAGGACATACCGCTCCTCTCGGCACAAGATCTGCGTAATCATCTTCGGATTCAGGTTACGTTCGCCGAAGAAAAAGGCCGCGTCAAAAGTACCCGCCTCAATGGCAGCATTCATATCCTTCATCTCCACGGAGACCAACCGGATCTCCACTCCGGGGCATTTCTGCATCAGCTTATGCACGATGTGGCTCACCACATACTCGTGGGCGGAAAGACTGGCCGCCAGCCGGAAGGTCCTCTGCTGCTGAGACTCCTTGTACTGCTCCACCTGTTTATGGAGCTCCTGCCAGCGGAGCGCCAGAGGCATAAATGCTTCCCCGGAAGGGGTCATACGCACCTGTCGAGAGCCGCGCTCACGCATCACCAGACGAACACCCAGCTCCTTTTCCAGCTGACTGAGATATTCCGACACGGTGGGCTGGGAAAAGTGGAGCGCACGGGCAGCGCCGGAGATGCTGCCCTCCTTGACGATGGCCAGAAAAATATCAATGCTCTGCTTGTTCATGGGCACCTCCCGAAGATCCTGCTGTTTTCCAATATTATAAATCCGGGAAAATCCACTGTCAACCGACTGATATCGCTGGTTTTCCTTGACAAAACTTTCGGAAAGTGGTACAAAAGTAGGGCTGTGAGGGAGTAGCGAGCGTGCCTTGGCACGTAGCAAGTCAACATACTGGCGGAATACGCCTGGCTTGCTTTCAATTGCGAGACTCATGTATGTGCGTGAAGCTGTACATGGAGTCTGCATGTTTTGACAGGTCTCCGGGTATGGTTTTACCGTACCCGGATTTTTTGCGCGGAGGAATGGAAAATGGAAACGGGATTTGTGTTTTTCTTTAACAGCGTACTGCTGGGCGTGGGACTGGCTATGGACGCCTTTTCCGTGTCGCTGGCAAACGGCCTCAATGAGCCGTGCATGACACGGCGGAGAATGTGCCTCATCGCCGGCGTCTTTTCTTTCTTTCAGGCACTGATGCCCATGCTGGGCTGGATCTGCGTACATACCATCGTGCAGTATTTCCAGTCCTTTGAGAAGCTGATCCCGTGGATCGCTCTGGCGCTGCTGGGCTACATCGGCGGCAGCATGATCCGGGAGAGCGTTCACGGCGACGATGGGGACGCCTGCAGCGGCGGCGTGGGGCTTGCCGCGCTGATGGTACAGGGAGTCGCTACTTCCATTGACGCTTTGTCCGTGGGCTTTACCATCGCGGATTATGACCTGCCCTCCGCACTGCTGGCGGCGGGGATCATCGCGGCGGTGACCTTTGTGATCTGCATGGGCGGCCTTGTCATTGGACGGAAGGCTGGTACAAAGCTGGCGGGTAAGGCCGGTATTCTGGGCGGCGTCATTCTGATTTTCATTGGACTGGAGATCTTTATTACCAGCTGGCTGTGAGAAGTTTTTCCGCGGTCCTGAATTGACATTTTCAACGGAAGAAAATATACTGATTCTATGGATATGATGATGAAAAAAACTCTGACAGAGTCCATGCACGGCTTCCATCTTCCGCGGTACGCGGAGCTGCCCACGGTGGGACTCTATCTGGAGCAGACAGCTACCTATATCAATCACTGCCTGGCACCGCTGGGCTGTGTGGAGATCACCGGTTCCATGATTCGCAACTATGTGAAGATGGGACTGGTCAACAACCCTGCCCAGAAACAGTACCATACCGATCAGATCGCACATCTCATCTGTATCACCATTCTCAAGCAGGTGCTTTCTCTGGAGCATATTCAGGAGATGTTTGTCCGTCAGCGGAGGGTGTATACCGATCAGGTGGCCTACGACTACTTCTGCACGGAGCTGGAGAACATTCTCTATTTCCGGTTTGGCGTGAAGGATACGGTGGAGGATGTGGGCGACACGGACACCGTCATCAAGGAGATGCTGCGCAGTGCTGTGGTGGCCGTTTCCTACATCATACATCTGCACGCCTGTTTTACCCAACTGCCCGAATCCTGAAAACCCAATACGATACGAAAGCCGCAAGTCTCTGCAGAGACTTGCGGCGTCTGTTTATGTTATTATCAGCGCTGCAGCAGCGGGAACGCCTTATGCAGCACAATCACAGCGGCACCGGCGGCCAATGCCAGCAGCGCACCGGGAAGCAGGGGCAGCGCCCAGATCAGCGCGGCGAGGATGCACAGCAGAACGGCGGCGATTTCCGCGGCAGCCATGCTGCGGCGGTTTCCGGAGAGGATGGCCGGCAGCACACAGGCTGCGCCGGTGACAAAGCAGGCGGCCAGATACAGCGCCTGCCGCAGAATGGGTGCACAGGCAGCCAGCAGTATGTCAAGGGTTTGCACATCCATCCATGCGAAGAACTCCAGCTGCGCCGCCATATAGACAAAAAGGGGAGCGATGCCTTGACGCGTGCCGACCCGGATCAGCAGCACTGCGCTGACGATGAGCCCCAGAAGCCAGAGCCGCTGTGGGTGCTGCAGGCGATTTCTTGCCTGCAGCGCCAGCCGCGGCAGTGCAAACAGCGCCAGCGCGATGGCGATGCCGACAGCATCCACCAGCACATCGGTGAGCTTACCGCTGCGTCCCGGCACCAACAGCTGGTGCAACTCGTCCAGCACGGCCAGCATCACGCACAGCAGGGCGGTGACAGCTGCCCGGCGGGAGCGTGATTTCAGAAATGGCATCAGCGCCAACCAGACGAGAAGCGCCAGCACAAAGAACAAAAACATGTGGGCACCCTTGCGGATGAAGGGGGACAGCAGCCAGTTCACCGCCAACTGTACGTAGCTGCTGACGGCACTGTAATCGGAGCCGCCGGAAATGAGGGCATCTTCGATGACGCCGGAGGAAACGCTGCCAGAAACATCTCCCGGTTGGGCGGAAAGACGCCAGATCAGGCTGTACCAGAGGACGGCAGGCACCCAGTACAGCCGGGAACACAATGTACGCATAAGTCCTCCAAGAGAACAGGATGGTGGCAAAAATATACCATATAACCCAGTGAGAGGCAAGTGAAGACTGCACATGTTTCGGCGGTAAGCGCAGAAACGTCTATTGCAATTCCAAATACCGGTGCTATAATAATCGGCATTCATCGTGTTTGATGTTTTGTTCATCGTAATGAAAGCGAAAACTGCGTTGTAAAAGGGGGAACGAGCATGCAGCTTTACGATCAGCACACCCATTCCTATCACTCTCATGAGAGCAATACTGTCTCTTCGGTGGAGGAATTGTGTCGGGGCGGCATGGATGCCGGCCTTTCCGGTATCGTGGTCACCGACCATTACGACATCCGCCGCCGTCCCCGGGAGGTGGTGACGCAGCAGCTGCGGGATTCTGTGGCGGAGATCCGGCAGACCCGTGAAGCGCTGGGAGACCGGTTTTATCTGGGTATGGGCATCGAATTGGGAGAGGGACACCATGACCGGACAGAAAGCGCCGCGGCCATTGCCCTTGGCGATTTTGATGTGGTGCTGGGCTCCCTGCACAACCTGCGGGACATGCGGGATTTCTCCTACATCGGAAAAGACTGCGCCGACAAGCGCGGACTGTTCCGGCGGTATCTGGCGGAGCAGATGGAAATGCTGCGCTGGGGCGGCTATGACGTGCTGGCGCACCTGACCTATCCCTTCCGGTACTATATGCTGGGCGGCGGTGCACCGGACATCCGGGAGTTCGAGGCGGAGCTGCGGACGCTGTTTACCGTCATGGCGGAGCAGGGGAAGGGGATTGAGGTGAACACCTCTGGCCTTTACCGGCCGGAGCACGGGCGCACCATGCCTGAGCTGTGGGAATTGCAGCTGTTCCGGCAGTGCGGCGGCGAAATCGTCATCGTAGGCTCCGACGCCCATGACCGCAGCCGTGTGGGCGGCGGTATTGCCCAGGGAACAGAGCTGCTGCGGGCGGCAGGCTTCCGGTATCAGGCGGTGTACCGGAAGAGAAAACCGGAGTTGATCTCAATCTGAAACCAGACCTGCGGAGAAATCAAACGGTTTCTCCGCAGGTTTTTTCGTCTTGTACGCATACGTAAGACGGAGAAAAATGGAAGTAATATGCCGTAAAAACGTTGATTTCCCCGTGCAAACGAGTATAATTACCATAGAGCAGTATACCCTGACAACTTGTATGTGACGAACATGGAGGAATAACCGCATGAACGCAGACTATGCGAAGCATATTGCAAACGTAGAGAAGCACCGCGACCTGATTCTGGAAGCGGAGAGACATATCTGGAAAAATCCCGAAACCGGCTTCCGGGAGTGGAAGACCCATGCCTATCTGGCAGAAAAGTTTGAGGAGCTGGGCTATGCGCTGACCAAGGCTGGTGATATTCCCGGTTTCTACACCGATCTGGACACCGGACGTCCCGGCCCTACCGCTCTGGTGATGGGCGAGCTGGACGCCCTGTTCTGCAACACCCATCCCGAGGCAGACCCCGAGACCAATGCGGTTCATGTGTGCGGTCACAACGCCCAGTGCGCTGCCCTGCTGGGCATCGCGGCGGCGCTGAAGGAGCCCGGCGCACTGGACGGCATGTGCGGTAAGATCCGCCTGATGGCCGTTCCCGCCGAGGAGCTGGTGGAGTTTGAGTTCCGTGAGGAGCTGCGCCAGAAGGGCGTCATCCGCTATCTGGGCGGCAAGTCTGAATTCATTGCCAGAGGCTATATGGACGGTGTGGATGTGGCCTTCATGATCCACACCAGCAGCAGCGTCCGCAACGCCGGCGCCCGGGTCATCAATGGACACAACGGCTTCATCAACAAGCATATGGAGTTCCGGGGCAAGGCACGCCACGCCAGCGCTCCGTACAGCGCCATCAACGCCCTGTATGCCGCCACTCAGGCCATCAATGCCCTCAACGCTCTGCGTGAGACCTTCCGGGAGCGGGACACCGTCCGCCTGCACCCCATCATCAGCCATGGCGGCGACGCGGTGAACACCATTCCCGACGTTATCAAGGTGGAGTGCCAGATCCGCGGCTCCAATCCAGACGCCATCCGTGAGATCAACGGCCGCGCCAACCGTGCAGCGGCAGGCGCCGCTCTGTCCATGGGCGCTAACGTGGTCTACTGTGACCGCCCTGGTTATATGCCCAATATCCACGACAAGACCATGATCGACGCGTTCCTGACGGCTGGCGGCGAGGTGCTGGGTCAGGAGAACGTCTATTATCAGGATGTGTGGGAGATGAGCTGCACCGACATGGGTGACGTCAGCAGCCTGATTCCCTCTATCCATCCCCATATCGGCGGCTCCATCGGCAACGCCCACGGCAACAACTGGTATATTGCCGATCCGGAGCGTGCCTGCGTGGACTCTGCCAAGGTACAGGCCGTACTGCTGCAGGTGCTGCTGGAGAACGACGCCGCACTGGCCAAACAGGCCAAGGCCACCTTCCAGCCCCGCTTCGCCAACAAGGAGGAGTACATGGCCTTCATGGACACCATGATGGTGGATGGCGAGGCCATCACCTACCATGAGGACGGCACCGCCACCGTGCGTTACGAATAAGCGCATACCCGGTATTACCGGAAACGATACAGGAAAAACGGATGAAAAAGGAGAAGAGTATGATTTCTTTTGTTGCTGCAGGCGATTCCATGATTCGCGATCATCTGCCCCACACCCCGGAATTCCAGAAAGTACGTGATTTCCTCAAGCGCGGCGATATCCGCTTCACCAATCTGGAGGCGGCC
>SVLJ01000032.1 GCA_015067995.1 Oscillospiraceae bacterium | reverse complement strand
CGCCGCGCCAGCTCTTCAGCACGTAGGGACCGGAGCCGATGCAGTCCTTCTCATCGTTGATCTCGTTGACGGTGGTGCAGCCCCAGGTCAGGTCGGTGGCGGGGTCATAGTTACCGGTCTTGAAATCAGGAGCCCACTTCTCGCAGATCTCCTTGGGCATGATCTTGAAGGCGCCGGAGATAGAGTTGATCACCTGAATGAAGTTGATGTTGTAGTTCTCGGTCTGGAAGATGATCTTGTCGCCCTCGATCTTCCAGGTGGTGCCCTTCCACATCTTGTCGTAACCGGACTGGGTGGTGTAGTTCATGGCGACATAGCGGCGCAGAGAAGCCTCGATGTCCTCCATCTCGATCTTCTCACCGGTGGAGAAGTGACGGTCACGCAGGGTCAGGGTGTAGGTGCAGCCGTCGGGAGAGATCTCATAGTCGCAGATGCAGGGATAGGTCTTACCGTTGGTGTCCAGAGTCAGCAGGTTCTCCCAGATGTGCAGGGCGAAACGGTTGACGTACAGGGAGCCGGAGTTGGAGCTGTGGAAGTCCATGGTGGGGGACACGCCGGAGAAGACGGAGATCATGTCGCCGCCGTACTTGTCAGCATTTTCTGCCTTCAGCTTCTCTGCGGCAGTCATAGGCTTCTCGGGATCAGCAGGAGTGCTGGTGCCGGGGGTAGAGGTGCTGGGGTTGCCGGGGTTAGAAGTGCCGGGGTCGCTGGTGGTGGGCTTGTCGCCGCCGCAGGCCACCAGTGCCATGGTCATGACCAGGGCAAGGATCAGTGCGAGGGTTCTTTTCATGGGGTATCCTCCTATTTTCTTTTTTTATCATACACCCCGTCATGCGCGGGGAGGATGATCTATATTGGAAACGGCGGCAGAAACGGCATGAAAAGAGCACACGACACGGATGGAAACCCAAAACCATCTTAATCAGGAGGCCCGTCTCTGCCGCCGTAGTCCACGCGAAACAAGTTTACGGTGTTCCCGCGGCTTGACACACGCCGCCGGGATTTCTATAATGAAACATATAACATTTTTGCTTTGTCTGAGGAGGGTGCTTTATGAATCACCAGAGCGCAAAAGCATTCTTAGCCATCGTGGAGCACGGAAGCATTTCCGTCGCTGCCGACGCCCTGTATTTTTCCCAGCCCGCCCTCTCGTCCTATCTCAGCCGTCTGGAGGATGAGCTGGGCGTCCGGCTGTTTCTGCGGCAGAAGGGCAGCCGGAAGATCACGCTGACGCCGGAGGGGGAACGCTTTATCCCGGTGGCGCAGGAAGCGCTGCTGCTGGAAAAGCACCTGCAGGAATACCGGAATTCCTGTCAGCAGAAGACCTTCCGCATCGGTGCCGCCCATTCTCCCCATGAGTACATCATCCGGCCCATTGCGGAAAAGCTGCAGCAGATGTTTCCCGATCTGACCATTCCGCTCTATATCTTTCCCCTGGGCACACACAATCCGGAGGAGTTGGCGGCAACCTGCGACGGCGCCATCCGGTTTTTTTATCTAAGCCAGCCCAGATCCACCGAGCTGCTGCGGTCCATCCCCTACTTTTCAGACCCGCAGTACCTGCTCTGTCCCGCGGACACACCCCTGCCGGACAGGCTTCTGACGCCGGCGGAGCTGGACCCGTCCTTCCTGATCCGGCAGGCCGTGGTCTACGAATACACCGCCGCCTGGTATCAGCAGAACATTCCGGCAGAAGTCCCCTCCCGCTATCCGGCAGTCATGAATCTGCTGAATGTCATCCATCACTTCAAGGACCCGCGGTGCTGCTCCTTCATACCCGCCAGTGCTGCCGAGTACCTGATGGCAGAGCATCCCGGCGAGCTGACGTACCGTCGGGTATCGCCCCCGCCGCCGCCGCGCACAGCCTATATCTTTGTCTCCAAAACCTATTCCCGCCCCGATGTCATCCGGGCCTTTCTGCATCTCTGCCGGGAATATCTGGAGGAGCGTCCGTGGCTGGAAAGCCTCCTGCCGGAGGATCTCTGATACGTCTTTTCGCCAAAAATATACCACATGGCTTGCGGCAATGAAAGGAAAACAGGCCATTTCAATTAGAAGGATTTCGCCGGAAAGATACTGCATTTTGTAGTATGTTGTCAATATGTGAACACGGTAAAAGGGCCGATGCGGTGTGCATCGGCCCTTCCTGTTGTAATTCTCTATCCCATGTGACGGTATTTGTTGACGGTGCGTCGGGATATCTGTATCCCCTGTTCCGCCAGCCGGACGGCGATGCGGCTGTCACTGAGACCGGGTTCCGCCCGGAGAAGCTCCCGGATGCGCCGGATGATGGCGGTGCGGGACAGCTCACCTGCGCCGTTGCCCTGAAACAGGTCGCGCAGCGGGAATACCGCGCCCCGGAACTCCACATACTTACCGGCCACCGCGCGGCTCACTGTGGAAACATGTACCTCCAATGTCTCCGCCAGCGCAGAGAGGGAAACGGACTTCTGCGCAGCCGGACCGGTGAGGAAGAAATTCTTCTGCCGGGTAATGAGGAATTGGGCGATGAGACCCATGGTTTGAGAGCGCATCTGCACGGCATGAAGAAAATTCCGGGCCATGGTGATCTGGCCGCGGATATACTGCCGGTCTTCTCCGGTTCCGGCCTTCATGTAGTCATGGTACAGCGGTGAGAGCACCGGAGCGGCGGGCTGGTTGATAAGCTCGGCGCAGAGGAGGCCATCCTCGCCCAGCCAGACTCGGATATCCGGCACGATATACTCCGTGCGGGCATCGCCGCAGTTGGCGCAGGGGCGGGGCGACAGGGCGCGAATGACGGCAATAGCCTCTTCCACCTCCTCCGGATCATAGGCCGACAGGGAAAACGTACCTGCCGCCAGCTCCTCCAGATGATGGGTGACGATGTCCAGCGCCAGCACATTTTCCGGTGCCAGCTCCAGCAGCTGCAGACGCAGGCACTCGGACAACGTGCGGCAGCCCACGCCAGTGGGCTCCAGACTCTGCACCACACGCAGCGCCTCCTCCAGAAAATCCGGAGCAAGCCGCCATTCCGCAGCCAGCTGCGTCAGGTCTTCCCGCAGATAGCCGTCCTCGTCCAGACAGTCGATGAGCAGTGCCGCCGCACGGGCCAGCCGCGCCGGGATCCGCAGACAGCCCAGCTGACGGTGGAGCTCGTCATATAAACTGACGCTTTGCCGTGCCGAAGCAAAGATATATTCCCGGCTCTCGCCGGAGCTGTGGGAGGGCGCGGCCTCCAGCAGCGGATTTTCCAGCAGCATCGTCTGGATGTGCTCTTCCAATGCGCAGGCATCCATGGCCAGAACGTTCAGGGACTGCACCACAAGGGGCAGCGGCATCGCCTCCGCCCGGGCCTCCGCCCGTATGTTCAGTTCCATCCGCTCCCCCCTTTTTCGTCCTTTTTCGGTGCCATTATATCCCATCCGCCGAAAAAGCGCAATGCCGCGTTGAAGAAACCGTTCAGAAGCGGTATAATGTAATCGATAAACCCAAAATTCTGGCACGGACTTTGCTTGTTCAATGATAAAGGGGGTATGCAATATGAAATACCGGCATTTCCTGCACAAAGCGGCAGTTCTTGCCGTTTCCTTTGTCGTGTTTTTGCTTTCCGTGCACACGCCCTCTGCCGCCCTGACACAGATTAAGGTGGCCGTCTGTGCCGATCTTCCACCGCTGCATTATATTGATGAGACAGGTGAACTCACCGGCATGCACATCGAGTTCTTGAACATTCTGGCCAAAAGCAGGAGTCTCGCCTTTGAATACGTCATATACGACCGGCTCACCGACGCCGTCGCCGCGCTGGAAAACCAGGAGGTGCGCATGGTGTTGGGCGCCCTGCCGGGGGATGTGGCGAACAACAGCAACGTGACCTTTACCAACAGTCTTTCCTCTTCCTCCATGTGCATGATCGTCCCGGCAGGCCAGACGGAAAAGGTGATCTATCGCGGTGACACCCCTTCGCCGTACCGGCTGGGATTTGAATTGGGCTCCGTGAGCCTCAATCAGATCTCCCGCCTGCCCAGTGCCACCATGGTTCCGGTAGGCTCCCAGCAGCAGCTGTACCGTCAGCTGACCTCCGGGCAGTCGGATGCGGTGGTCTGCGCCAGAGACAGCATGCTCTATATGCTGGAAAGAGCCGGCATCCGCAGCGCATACAACGTGGCAGTCAGCCAGATCACAGAAGTGGACTATATGCTGCTGATGCGGGAAGATGACCGCATCCTCCACAGCAGACTCAACGAGTATATCGGCGATCTGCGTGCCAGCAATCAATACAATGACCTGCTTTCCAAGTGGCTCATCGATCTGGACAAGCAGGACATGCAGGCACGGTTCCGGCTGCTGCTGTGGGGTATCGCCGTGTTTGCCGTCACTGCAGGCATTATCATCGGCTCCTTCTATTACATGAATGCCCGGCTGAAGGTTCTGGTGGATCAGAAAACCACGGAGCTGAATCAGAAGGTGATCCAGCTGGAGCACGCCGGCAACCTGCGGAACCGACTGGTGGAGCACTCACCCGGCGGCAGTCTGCTGGTACAGTGGGATGGCACCATTCTGCTGGCCAATTCCATGGCCCGCACCATGGCAGGTCTGCCGAACGGCGACGCACCGCTGGGAAACATACGGGACACCAAGGTGTTCGGTGCCATCTGGGAGGATGCGCTGGCCTTCGTAAAGGAAAAGCGGGACGCGCCGGAGCTGGTCTCCATGGGCAGAGGCAGCAGCCGCCATACCTATCGCTACCAGTGCCACCTCACCAGCACGGCAGAAGAGATCATTCTGCTGGCCGAGGACGTCACATGGGAGGAAAACCGCAAGCAGGAGATCTTTGAGCAGCGGAAAAATCAGGCGCTGAACCGCATCATCGCCGGTGTGGCGCATGAGATCAAAAATCCGCTCATGTCCATCCGCACCTTCTCCTCCCTGATCCACAGTCAGCGGGATGACCCGGAGGTACAGGCCGCATTTCAGGAATATGTCCCCAGGGAAGTGGATCGCATCAGCAAGATGATTGAGGTGCTGATCAACTACGCGCGCCCGCCCCGGGAGCATAAGGAGCTGATCTCCGTGCGTGAGCTGGTGCAGGACTGTGTGGGACTGGCCTACCTCTCCGCCAAGAAGAAGATCGATATGCACGATCATGTGCCGGAGGATGTACACCTCTACGCCAACGGAGACCAGCTGCGGCAGGCGCTGGTGAATTTGCTGATCAACAGCATTGAGGCGGTGGAGGCAAAGATTGCCGACGGTGAAACACCGGCAGGAACAAATCTCAGCATCCGGGTCACCGGCTACCACAGCGGCGATGAGTATGTTCTGGAGATTTATGACGAAGGCTCCGGCATGAGCGAGGATGACATCCTCCAGTGTACCGACCCCTTCTTTACCACCAAGAAAAAGGGCACCGGCATGGGTCTGGCACTGACCAAGCAGTACGTCCGGGAAAACGACGGGCGGCTGGAGATCGAAAGCACTCTGGGGGAATACACCCGCATGAAAATGATTTTCAAGGAGGCTGGCGAACATGAAGCCCATCGTATGGATCATTGACGACGAGCCGGGGATCTGCATATCCCTGTCTCTGGCGCTGAAAAAGGAATATGAGGTGTCCACCTTCAACACCGCCGCCCCCGCACTGGAGCGGATGAAAACGGAAAGCTGCGACGTGGTGCTGCTGGATCTGAAGCTGCAGGAAGAGGACGGCATGGAGGTGCTGCGCCAAATCAAGCAGGAGCACCCGGAGGTATCCGTCATTATGATGACCGCCTTCGGCAGCATCGGTTCCTCCGTCGAAGCTGTAAAGGCAGGTGCCTACACATACCTTACCAAGCCTCTGGATCTGGAGCAGCTGCGATTGTTCCTGTCCCAGACGCTGGAAGTGCGGAAAATGAGCGAGGAGATCCTCTTCCTCTCCGACGAGCTGCGCAGCCGCCAGACCTTCCGGAAGATCGTGGGTGAAAGCCCCGCCATGCAGCGGGTCTATTCCCGCATCAACCAGGTGAAGGACGTGGATGCCAGCGTGCTCATCACCGGCGAAAGCGGCACCGGCAAGGAGCTGGTAGCCCGTGCCATCCACGACGAGGGCAAGCGGAAAAAGGAACGCTTCATTGTGGTCAACTGCGCCGCCATCCCGGAAAATCTGCTGGAGCTGGAATTCTTCGGGTACCGGAAGGGCGCCTTCACAGGCGCCGCCCAGGACCGCAAGGGCAAGCTGGAGCTGGCAGACAAGGGCACTCTTTTTCTGGACGAGATCGGCGACATGCCCCTGAATCTGCAGGGCAAGCTGCTGCGGGCACTGCAGGAAAAGGAGTTCTCCCCCGTTGGTTCCACTGAGGTGCGGCAGGTAGACGTCAGAATCATCTCCGCCACCAATCAGGATCTCAAAAACATGATCGCTCAGCAGAAGTTCCGGCAGGATCTCTACTACCGTCTGAATGTGGTGGAGCTTTCCATGCCGCCCCTGCGGGAGCGCATGGAGGATATCCCCCTGCTGTGCGCTCATTTCCTCAAGCAATCCGCCGCGGAAATGAACAAGTCCATTCAGGGCCTCACCGCCGGCGCACAGGAGGCCATTCTGCGCTACCCCTTCCCCGGCAATGTGCGTCAGCTGGCCAACATTCTGGAATACGCCACCATTGTTTGCGACGGCGGCATTGTGGACATTCAGGATCTGCCGGAGGAACTCTCCGGCAGCCGCCTGCGGCAGGCGGATCGCGAGGATTCCATCGACGAGTATCTTTCCTCCGTCAATCTGAAGGAGCTGGAACGGCGTTCCATTCTGGCCACCCTGAAAAAGTATCAGGGCCGCCGGGACAAGACCGCCGACGCTCTGGGCATCAGCAAGCGTGGTCTGCTGAACAAGCTCAACGAATACAATATTCATTAAGGCAATGGGAGGAACGGTTTTGCCGTTCCTCCTTTTATCGGCAAAATTTGCGCGTGACGGCATTTTTTTACCTTTCCAAACAGGAAAGGGCGAAAGTTTACAAAAATTTGCGTTGGCACAAATTTTGCTTATATATTTTCAAAGGCAGGAATCGCACATTCCGCCCCAAATCAATAAGGAGGAACCCGAGATGAAATTCAAGAAGTTTACCGCGCTGCTCCTTTGTCTGCTGACCGTACTGAGCCTTGTGGCCTGCGGCGGCGACAAGCCTACCACCGGCACCGATGGCAAAGGCACCTACAAGGAAGAGATTGTCATCGCCCTGAACGGTGAGTTCAACGCCATCGATCCCCAGGCTTCCACCTCCAGCATCAACCAGATCGTGCAGGACTGTACCCATGACCTGCTCACCGACACCGACCTGAACATTATGGCCAACGCCGGCGAGCTGTGCGAGAAGTGGGAAATGATCGCTCTGGATCACTGGCGCTTCACCCTGAAGAAGGGCATCAAGTTCCACGACGGCACTATCCTGAACACCGATGACGTCAAGTTCA
>SVLJ01000031.1 GCA_015067995.1 Oscillospiraceae bacterium | reverse complement strand
ACCACTCAACCTGGGTCACCAACAAGGCCATCTACCGCACCCAGAAGATGGTGGCGGAGGACGGTGAGATCATCGTCATCGCACCCGGTGTCCATACCTTCGGCGAGAACGATCTGGCGGATCAGGCCATCCGCAAGTACGGCTACCGTCCCCGTGAGGAGATGCTGGAGCTGTACCGGAACGATCCGCTGCTCAGCAGCAATATGTCTCTGGCCGGCCATCTGATCCGCAGTGTGCCCAGTCTGAAGACCAAGCTCACCTACTGTACTGACAAGCTCACCCGCGAGGAAGTGGAGCACGCCGGCTTCTGTCACATGAGCGTGGCGGAGGCACTGGCAGCCTATCCCTGTGAGGACTGGAAAACCGGCTGGAAGACACTGCCGGGCGGTGAAGAGATCTACTTTGTCCGGAATGCTGCCCTGGGTCTGTGGCAGTATGACGGTGAATAACAGAAAGAAGAGGTATCGTACATGAACAAGTGTACTGTTATCGGCGGCGGCGCCATGGGCCGGCAGATCGCCCTGAATACCGCTATTCACGGCTATGATGTCATCGTCTGCGAGAGCTTTGCCCCTGCCCGTGAGAGTCTGGAGGCATGGAAGGAAGAGTATCTGGCCGGCCGCATTGCCAAGGGCCGTATGACCGCAGAGCAGGTGGCTGATATCAAAGCGCGCTTCTCCGTCACCGACGATCTGGAAGCCGCCTGCAAGGAGGCCGACATCGTCATCGAGGCTATCATTGAGGATAAGCAGGCCAAGACCGAGCTGCTGGGCAAGGTCAGCCGTCTGACCCGTCCCGACACCATCATCGCCACCAACTCCAGCTTCATGGTGTCCTCCACCTTTGCCGGCGTTGTGGAGCATCCCGAGCGTCTTGCCAACCTGCACTACTTCATGCCCGCACTGGTGATGAAGCTGGTGGAGGTGGTGAAGGGTGACCACACCTCTCAGGAGACGGTGGATAAGCTGATGGAGTTCGGCCGCAGCACCGGCAAGACCCCCGCTCTGGTGAAGAAGGAAGAGGATGGCTTCATCGTCAACAACATTCTGAAGGTTATCAAGGAAGAGGCCTACCGTCTGGTGGGCGAGGGCGTGTGCTCACTGGAGGATCTGGACAAGGCCGTGGAGCTGGGCCTGGGTCATCCCATGGGACCCTTCAAGCTGGACGACATGAGCGGCATCGATGTGCGCTACAATGTTCTCAAGCGCCGCTATGAGGAGACCGGCGTCAAGTCTTACGGCTACGACATGATCACCGAACTCTATGAGCAGGGACGTCTGGGCAAGAAGACCAAGCACGGCTTCTACGATTACGAATGATTATGATGAAAAGGAAATTTGCTTTACTCCTTGCTGTTCTGCTGCTTTTGCTGCAGCTTTGCGCCTGCGCGTCTGAGGGCGGAAGCAAGCTGGCAAAACCCGGCTCCAGAGCGGATGTGCTGGACGGCAAGAAGGTGATCTTCGTAGGCTGCTCCTATACTTACTACGGTGGCGTGGTGATCAAGGACAACTATTCTGTTCATTCTCAGGAGAAGCGCGCCAACGATCAGGGATATTTCTATCAGCTGTGCAAGGCCAACGGCGCAGAAGTCTCTGTGATGGACTGGTGCTACGGAGGTCACGACCTCACCGATATCTTCGACGGACACTGCGATGCCAACAGCACCGACAAGGGTCACGATCATCTGGCCGATCTGGTGGATCGGGTGTATGACTATGTGGTGCTGCAGGAGATCAAGGTGCCGGAGGAGTGGACTGCGGAGCAGTATCATGCCAACATCAAGAGCGTCATGGATGTTTTCCGTGCGGCCAACCCCGATGTGAAATTCTTCTATGTCATCCACGACGGCGTGTATACCGGCAGCTATCCCGCAGGCTGGAAGGAGTCTGTGAAACTGGTGGAGCAGGAAGGCGCCACTATCGTGGACTGGGGTACGCTGGTATGGGATGTGTGGAAGGGTCATGTGGCCGTTCCGGGTTCGGACACGGTCTACAACAAGAGCAGCTTCATCGTTTCCGGTACGCTCAACGATGGCTACCATCCCAATCTGCTCTCCGGTTATCTCAGCGCCCTGATGACCTACTGTGCCATCACCGGCGAGACTGCTGTGGGACAGACCAGCGCCTTCTACGATGACGCCGAGGTGCATCGGTATTTCAATGTGGAGAAGTTCGTGAAGGACTATTACCGCTGGAATGACCCGGATACCGAGGTGGATGAGCGGATCACCAACTTTGTGGAGATATTTGAGTCGGAAGCGGACATGAAGGGACTGCAGATGCTGGCAGATCAGTACCTTGCCAGCGAGTGCAAGCTGATTGGCGAATACACGGTGACCTTTGTGGAGCCGGACGGCCGGGAGATCAGCAGCAATACCTATCACTACGGTGACAAGGTGGTGGAGCCCATCAAGCTGGAGGGCAATTTCCGGGGCTGGGATCGGAAGGTCGGTCCCTGCGCGGGAGATGCCACCTATACTGCGGTCTACCAGTAAGCGCATCCGGTGCCTGTCCGTTTCTGCATTGACGGATGCGGCAAAACGTGAGAAACTGAGAAGGCCAAAAGGCAATTCTGCGGCCCGTGCAGAGGGCCTCCATCTGCACGAAGCCCTGACATAGGATCGGTGCGCAGAGCTTCGGACGATGGGAAAGCCGGAGCTCTGCGTGCCGCATCCGGAAAAGAGGACGTTATGATGAAGAATGATTATCAGCATAAATTTGTCAGTGCCGAGACTGCCGCCAAGGCGGTGCAGCCCGGCGACTGGGTGGACTACGGCTTTGGCGCGGGCTTTCCGGAGCTGATGGACAAGGCGCTGGCTGCCCGGAAGGACGAGCTGCGGGACGTGAAGATCCGCGGCGGTCTTGTGATCCGCCCCCGCATTGAAGTGGTGGAGTGCGACCCGGAGCAGAGCACGTTTTCCTATTACAGCTGGCACATCGGCGACTATGAGCGCAAGCTCCAGAGCCGTGGCCTCGTGCGCTTCCTGCCTATGATCCTCCGGTCTCTGCCGGATCTGTACCGCAATCACATCCGGGTGGATGTGGCCTTCGTGCCGGTGTCCCGTCCCGATGAGAACGGCTACTGCGGCCTGGGCATCGGCTGCTATGCGTGGCGCACCATTTTTGAGAACGCACGCACCGTGGTTTTCGAGATCAACGAGCATTATCCCCGGCTGCAGGGCGTGGACGGCTCTCACCGTGTCCACCTGTCCGAGGCCGACTACATTGTGGAGGGTGAGCACGATCCGCTGCCTCTGCGCACCTACCGCGATCCCTCTCATGTGGACATTGAAATTGCCAAGCATGTGCTGAAGGAGATCCCCGACGGCGCAACCCTGTCTCTGGGCGTGGGCGGCGTGCCCTTTACCGTGGCACGGATGCTGGCGGAGTCCGACCTCACCGATTTGGGCTGCTGGACGGGTACCATCAGCGATGCCTTTATGGAACTGTACCGTGCCGGTAAGCTCACCGGCCGCCGCAAGGAGATCGACAACGGCCTTGCCACGTGGAATCTGGCCATGGGCTCTCAGGAGCTGTACGACTGGCTGGACGCGGAGCCGCAGCTGTTCCATCCCGGCGACGTGGACTATGTCCACTCTCCCGAGCGTATGAGCAAAATCAGCAACTTCATCGCCATCATGGGCGGCGTGCAGCTGGATCTCATGGGTCAGGAGAATGCCGAATCCGCCGGTACCCGTCAGCTGTCCGGCATCGGCGGTCAGCTGGACTTCCTGGAGGGCGCCTTCCGATCCCGGGGCGGCAAGGGCTTCATCTGCCTGAACTCCGCCAGAAAGGACAAGGAGGGCAACCTCAAGAGCAACATCGTGCCCTTTATTCCCGGCGGCAGCACCGTGTCCGCCCCTCGCACCATGATCCAGTATGTGGCCACGGAGTACGGTGTTGCGAAGCTCTCCGGCCTTTCTCTGCTGGAGCGCGCCGAGGCCATGGCGTCGGTGGCCCATCCCCAGTTCCGGGAGGAGCTGCTGCGCTACGCACACGAAAACTTCCGCTGATCTGCAAAGAGTATTTGGACGAAGAGGGGCATTGGATATGAAAAAACTGGAAAATGTAGCCTATGGTCTGCATCCTGATCAGATCATGGATATCTATCTGCCGGACGCAGCGGATTTCCCCACCTTTGTGTATTTCCACGGCGGCGGTTTTGAGATCACCGGCGCTACCAAGACAAAGGGTGAATTTATGGCTGCGTATCTGGCAGAGCACGGCATTGCTGTGGTCTGCGTGGAATACCGCAAATACCCCGAGGCTGCCTATCCCGACTTCATCCGGGACTGTGCGGCGGCCACTGCATGGGCGCATCAGCACATGCCCGAGTACGGCGGCAGCGGCAAGCTTTTTGTGGGCGGCAGCTCCGCCGGCGGCTATGCATCCATGATGCTGTGCTTCGATAAGCGCTGGCTGGCGGCCTATAAGCTGCCGGCAGACGCCATCGCGGCCTACCTCCACGACGCCGGACAGCCCACCACGCATTTCAACGTGCTGCGGGAGCGGGGCGTGGATTCCCGCCGTGTCATCGTGGACGATGCGGCGCCTCTGTATCACATCGGCGAGGCGGCGGAGTATCCGCCCATGCATTTCGTGGTGTCTGACGATGACATCGCCAACCGCTATGAGCAGACCATGCTGGTGCTGGGCACTCTGAAGCATCTGGGCTACGATATGTCCCGGGTGTCTCATCAGGTAATGCACAGCAAGCATTGCCGGTATGTCCGGGAACTGGACGAGAACGGCGAGAGCGTTTTCGGCAAGCTGGCTCTGGACTATTTCACCACTCTGTAAGCACTGTGGCAATCCTTTCGGCCTGCTGCAGTGCAGGGAAAGGATTGCTGTTATGGCAGATTTTATTCGGGAAACCCGCATGCTGGAGCTTCTGCCGGATGAGGAGATCCGGCAGAAACTTTCTGAGAAGCTGCAGAAGCCGGGTGATTCACCGGAACGCATGGTGCTGACCTGGCGCAAGGAAAAGCTGGAATACCTGCTGGAGATCGTCATGGACGGCGCAGCGGAGGAACCGGCGCAGCGGCTGGTTGTGGGGCGTGTCCATGTCAACGACTACGATGCGCTGAATCGTCTGGCTATCGCCGGAAGACGGCTGTACTTCCGGCTGCGGGAGGAGTTTCCCGCTCTGCAGCGGAAATTGAGCAGATATCAGTATTTTACGGAAAAATAATCTCCATACAGGGAGGATATGCACATGAAAAACATCGCAATTCGAAAGCTGCTGTGCCTGGCGGTTGCGGCGATGCTGGTGCTTTCCGGCGCTGCGCTGGCAGTGTCGGCGGAGTATCCCTATCCGGACTGGGCGCTGACCGATCAGGCTGCTCCTGTGGAGGATACCGTCAGTCGTGCCGAGACTGTGTGGAAGACTCTCTACGGCACGGTGACGGCGGAGGAACTGGAGTTCGGCGAGCTGCGCTACTGGGTGTACCTGCCGGAGAACTATGAACCGCGCCATGCGTATCCGCTGGTGGTATATCTCCACGGCAGCGATGTCTCTTATCAGCAGAGCAAGTATACGCCCTGGGTGTATAGCCTGAACAAAAGTGCCAGCAGGGTGCCGGATGTCCTTCGGGAGGTGCTGGAGGAGTGTATTCTCTTTGTGCCGCAGGCACCCAGCACGAAGGCGGGAACGGTGGCCGGGTCCGGCTGGAGCAACATGGCCGGAGGTGAGTGGAAAACCGCCACGGAGGACACTACCGGTTCTTCCAACTATCTGAAAGCTGTGGAAAAGCTCATGGCTGGGTATATGGCTGACGGCATTGCGTATGGCGACAGCACCTATGCCGTTGATGGAAGCCGCGTGTATCTTATCGGTGAATCCATGGGCGGCATCGGTGCCTATGCTATGCTGCAGGATTGCCCGGATACCTTTGCCGCCGTGCTGGTGCGTGCCGGTATCGGTGACCCTAACGCCGTAGCGGCGTGGAAGGATACGCCCATCCGTATTTTCCACGGAGATACGGATTATAATGTCCGGTACGAGAGCAGTGTCCGGATGATTGAGGCGCTGAACGCTGCCGGAGCAAAGGATGCTCAGCTGATTACCGTGGAGAAAGGTGGTCACGATGTCCGTAAGGAGATGTACCGCACGCTGGATGAGCAGGGAAACAACGTCTACCTGACGTGGCTGAGCCAGCAGAGCCGACCGGACAATGCGGTGACCCGCGAGGCGGCTTACTGGCCGCTGGCGGCGGCAGCCGCAGCTGCAGTGGTACTGCTGGCGGTGGTATGGTTCTTCCGCAAACGGCGGACAGGCCAAGACTGAGGATCATCCATAGACCATGACAGAAGGAGAGCTGTTTTACACAGCTCTCCTTTGCCTTTTGGAAGAGGTTTTCATGGCGGACGTGTTTCTCGCCGATTATGGAAAACCGGACGCCGTTGTTTTGCTGGACACCGCGGTTGTTATATGGTAAAATGTTGCAGAAAAATTTCTCCGGCTGCCGGAGAGTGAACAGAGGAGGGGACAGATCATGAAGATTGTTTCCACAACGGGCGGCTTGACCGTCACTGCCCCGGAGGGTGCTGTTTGCGGCGTGTATCCGCAGGCACCGAAAAAACGGAATTACTTTGAGGCCATTGATATCGCCAATGCCATTCCGGCTTCCTGCGTACTCACGGCAGGCGGCGTTACAGCCTATTACTATGCCGATCTGATGCCGGGACTCTACCACTGCGCCGCATCCATGGAAGGCTGCAGTGCGGTGTGCCAGATGATCAACTACACGGCGGAAAAAGCTGCCGCCGGTATGCATTACGAGATGAAGCTGGACAAGCTGGCAGGCAACGGCTATGAAGCGGGCTATGTTATGCTGAATACGCAGGAATTCATCGACGCTCATCTGGCTTCCAACAAGGACACATGGGGCGAGGCGTATGCAGGCCTGTTCCAGACGCCCCAGTTCCTGCGTCCGGAGGGCCGTCCCGGCCGTCATCAGCAGACCACCAACGAAGAGATGATGGACTTCATTGCAAAGCTGGATGCTGTCCATGGTCATATGCATGTCTTCTCGCTGGGCAAGTCTCCCAAATACGGTTACGACATGCCGCTGGTGCTGTTCACACGTGAAGATGTGGCAGGCATGACGCTGGAGCAGGCGGCGGAGGTCATCCGCGGCAACGGCAAGCCTACCGTCCAGTACGCTGCCCAGTGCCATTCTACAGAGCCTGCCTCCACCGAGGGTGCTCTGGCCATGATGCTGACGCTGTGCGGCAAGTACGGCGAGGAAGTGCTGAGTGCTGTGGATGTGTACATCGTGCCCCGCATCAATCTGGATGGGGCCTACGAAGTGACGCGTACCTCTCCCACTACGGGTGATGATATGAACCGCAGCTACCTGCGCATGCATCACGCAGAAACCTGTATGCTCAACGCGGCCTATAACCTGTTCCTGCCCGAGGTGGTCATTGACGGACACGGGAAATACCATTATGCGCCCATTACCGGCGAATCGTCGTGCCATGATGTGGAGCTGCAGGTGGGGGCCGGTGCTTTGAATCACCCCGCAGCCATGACGGCACTGGGCATGAAGATGGCGCTGACCGCTCTGGGCAAGGCCCGTGATCTGGGTCTGCGCGGCAACTTCTACGACAAGCTGGCCTCTGCTGCCGGCGGTTCGGCAGGCAGCAGCTACTACGGCACACGCAACAGCCTGTCGTTCCTGATCGAAACGCCCGGTCAGGTCCATCTGGGCATGGCCTTCATGGAGCGCCGCGTCATGGGACAGTATGTTCCGGCCTCTGCTTTCATCAGCTATGCGGCAGAGAACGCGAAGGAGATCATGGACACGGTCCATGGCAGCCGCGAGACCATGCTCCGTAACGGCCCGATCTACGATGAGAACGACTGCATCGTTCTGGAACACACCGGCGGCGAAACGGGTTATTGGACGGCGCCGCGCATCCATGTGCCCACCGGTACGGTCACGGACCCGATCACGTGCTATGCCTATAAGGAGCATGTCACGGCACTGCGCAAGCGTCCCCGCGCCACGGCGTATATCCTGCCCAAGGGTCTTCCCAACGAGGCGGAGATCCTCCGGGTGGCATCAGTGCATGCCATCGGCTGGTATCAGATTCCGGCAGGAAGCGCGGTTTCCGTGCGGCAGTACATCCGCGACGCCGATGTGGCCACGCTTTCCGAAGAGCGTATGCAGTCCTTTGAACAGGGCGCATGGGTGTTCCCCAATACCGTTCCGTCCACCATTCTCGGCGTCATCATGGAGCCGGATTTCAACACGGTTTCCGGCAGAAAGATGACCCTGCTCAGCATGGGCCTTGTGAGCGCCGACGAAAACGGCTGCCTGCCCATCTATCGTTATTGTCACGACCTGACAGATGGAAAAGTGGCAGCAACGCAGGAAAGCTGATCAAATATTGCGTCAAACAGAAAAGCCAGTCCCGCTTCTGCGGGACTGGTTTTTGGCGGAGATGGAGGGATGTCTCCGCGCCAAGAGCCGCCGCAGAGCGGCACCCGCAAAGGGCACGCCACATCCGTAAGGAAGCAAAGCTGCCAACGGCTGTGCGGCGGTTGCGCTTCGACACACCCGCCTGCGGGCGGGCGTCTCACCCCCTCCGGGGTTCTCATCCCGCCCCAACAAACAACAACGCCCCCACCGTGTGGGAGCGTTGTTGATGTGTAAGGACTATAAAAAAGATATTTTCGGCCGTTTTGCGTATGACTTCGAACTCTCACAAAATATCTTGAGCTTTCTAATTTAGTGTGTGGTGGTGAGCCACCGTCAGTCGATCAGTGGCTGT